>JAKLKR010000350.1:0-2639 GCA_023150565.1 Planctomycetota bacterium | reverse complement strand
CACATGCAGGATCTCGCCGGAGGCGCAGCCGGCCTGGCGCAGGGCGTCCTGATAATGCGCGGCATGGGGTTTGATCCAACCCACATCGCAGGACAGCGACCAGAAATCGACCAGCGAGGCCAGCCCATGGCGCACCCACCAGCGCCGGCAGGCGTCGCTCGGGGTCGGCACGTGCGACAGGATGCCGATGCGCAGGCCCATCCCGCGCAGGGTGGCGAGGGCGGGCGCGGTCTCGGCGAAGGGGATGACGCAGTCGATCATGGTGTCGGTGGCGCGCGCCAGCGCCGCCTGCACCGCCGGCGCCGCGGGGTCGGCGCCGCAGCCGCGCAGCCAGCCCTCCATCATCGCGCGCAGGTCGAATTCCCGGTTGTCCGGGTTCTGGCGCGGATCGACCGAGCCGGCCCACTGCACCCGCATCTCGGCCAGCCAGGCCTCGACCCAGCCGGGGGCGGGCGGGTGCCCGAGCGCGGCCAGGTCGGCGCCCAGGCGGCGGAAGGCCCGCCGGTTGGTCTCGGCATAGGGCATCCCGTAGTTGGTGGCCAGGGTATCGCCCCAGTCGAAGGTCACGCAGCGGATGGGCATGGCCGCAGGGTCGGCCGGCCGCGCCCCAGGCAAGGCCCGTCAGCGCGGCAGTTCTCGCACCAGGGTGTAGGTGCGCCCGAAGCGGATGGGGGTGCCGCGGGGGTGGACCACCGCCGGGGTATGGACGGTGCGGCGCTGCTCCCGCGCGGCCACCTCGATGCGGTTGTTGCGGAACCCGGTGTAGGTCAGCCACTCGACCGGGCCGCCAGGGTCGCCCAGGCGGACCATGGCGTTGGGATAGGTGGGCAGGATCTTGAGCCCGCCGGTGCGGATGGTGGAGCCGAGATCCTCGACCACGAAGCCGGAGGCGTTCTCCTTGCCGACAATGAAGGGGGCACCGCTTTTGGGTCCGCCAACCAAGACGACGGAGATGCGTATGGCCTCGGGGAAGGGGGCGGGGATATCGGCAGGAGCGAAGGCCTCGGTGCAAAGATAGTCGCCCAGGCCATCACCCGGGGGCAGGGGAATACTGGCGGGCGACCAGTCCACCCCTTGGCGCTTGGCGGCGGTGGTATGGCAGTCGACGGCGAAATAGAGGCAACCGGTGCCTGCAACCGGGCTGGTGGGGATGTAGAGGTTGCGCAGGATGGCGCTGTTGGTGGTGGTGGTCACTGTCCCACGGCTGTCAGCGGCGGCATCGGTGTTGCGGTGGAGCAGTCCTTGCTTATCCGCCCACCAGGCGACCAGCTGGCGGGCGTTCTTGCCGGTCTCCTCGATCTGGCTGGCGTCCGGGTTGGCGATGGTGAACGCCAGCACCATGTTGCCGCCATCGTCGTCCGCTGTCCCGTCGCCGGTGGAATCATGCACCCCGCAGAACAGGAAGCCGCCCGCGGCCGGCGGCACCATGCGGCGCAGATCATCCTCCAGCGCCGCCAGCACCGCGATGGCCTCGTCATTGCCGGCGCGCGCCGCCTCGGTTTCGCGGAAGACCGCGGTCGAGAGGGTGAACACGGTCAGCATCGCCACCGCCACCACCGAGAAGATCAGCAGCGAGACCAGTACCTCGATCAGGCTGAAGCCGGAGCGGACCATCAGCGCGCGTCCTCGACCGCCAGGGTGGTGCAGGGGGCGTAGCCGCGCAGGGTCACGTTGGCGATGGCGGGGGTGCGGTTGGCTCCCTCGGCCAGGGCCCGGTAGACTTCGGCCTGGTTGGCCAGAGTGAGGTCGGCGAGGTTGCGAGTATAGCGCCAAGACACGCGCAACTCTCCGCCGTCGGTTGGCTTGTCCTGGCCATATGTCGTCCCGAACACCGCATCGGGGGTGCTCAGGTTGGTGGTGCCGGTCGCCGGCCAGGACTGGATGCGCTTGGGGTCGGTGGTCAGCCGGGCGAGGAAGAACACCTCGGTCTGGGTGGTGGCGGTCGAACAGTTGTCCAGCATTTCCAGGAAGGTACCCGCCCCGGCCCTGGTGATGTTGGCGGCGCCGGTGGTGGGGAAGCGCAGATCGTGCAACCGCAGGGGGAATCCCGCCCATGAGTAGTAGCGCGAACGCATGGCGGCGTTCCAGATCACATCGGCGGCCAGGCCGTCGTTGGCGACCGGATTGTCCTTGGGTAGCGCACTGGGATAGCGCGGCTGCCAGGGAATGACCAGCACCCCTTGCGGGATCTTCGCGTCCCAGGCCTGTCGGCTGGTACGGTATTGGCCGCGCATCCACGCAGCAGGCATGTAGCGCTCGTAGTTGGGGTTGGTCACCGCGTTGCTGGCGTCGAGGAAGGACCAGGACTGCGGGGTGCGGTCCAGCACGACGACTTCCGGGATGTCGGTGGGGTTGGGTTCGGCCTGGCAGATCAGGCTAGGCCCTTCGGGCATGCCGGTCCAACGACGTGGCACGCCTGCGGCCCAGGTGCCCAGGTCCTGCCCGTTGGTCAGTTCCCACCATTCCCCGGCCGAATTGCTGGCAGCGGTAGATGTGGCGAGCATGCCGACCGGGCCGGACGGCAGCATAAGCGCCCACAGGCCCGGTCGGTGGCCGCGGTTGTCGGCCATGTCGGGGGCATTGGGTCCGATGGTGTGGGCGCGACGTTCGCTGCCGAGCAGCCCGCGCCCGACGATCTT
>JAKLKR010000034.1:3444-29588 GCA_023150565.1 Planctomycetota bacterium | reverse complement strand
CCGCCCCAGCTCGAGGCCGAGCACGCCAGCGGCCCGTGGGCGGCGATGGCCTGCGGCTACCTCGGCGCGCCCATGCTGTGGTGGTCGGAATGGATCGACCAGGGTGATCGCTTCGCCCCCTACCGTGCCCTGTCGCGCTTCCTCGCCGGCGAGGACCTGCGCTCCCGCCCCGGCTCCGAGGCGCGCTCGCTCGAGCTCAAGGCGCGCGGCCAGGCCCCCGAGGGCCTGTGGTCGCGCGCCTGGATGCGGCCGGGGCTGGCCCTGGGCTACCTGCTCGACCGCCGCTGGGGCGCCAGCGGCGGCGCCACCCCCCTGCCCGGGGCGGTGGTGCGCATCGGCGACGAGGTCGCCGCCGGCGCGCTCCAGGTCGAATGGTGGGATCCCGCCACCGGCCAGGAGACCGCGCGCGCGGCCATCGACCACCCGGGCGGGGCGCTGGAGCTCACGGTCCCGCCATTCTCCGCCCATGTGGCCTGGAAGCTGCGCCGCCGCTGATGGGGATGGTCGGGCGCCGCCAGGGCGGGCGGGACTTTCCCCTTGTCCGATCCGGTCGTGGCGACGACCATGTTCGGCCCTCGTGAGAACACCATGATCCCAAGCGTAGCAGCCCTCCTCGAACTCCAGGTCATCGACCAGCAGCGGCTGAAGTTGCGCAAGGGCCGCGAGGCCTGCCTGTCCAAGTCCGACAAGGCCAAGGCCGCCTGGGCCGCCGCCGACGAGAGCGCCCGCACCGCCCAGGCCGAGGTCGACCGCCATGGCGCCCTGGTGCGCCAGTACACCGCCGATGTCCAGCGCTGCGAGGCGACCATGGCCGAGCTGCGCGGCAAGCAGCCCGAGGCCAAGACCAACAAGGACTACATGGACATCATCAACGGGATCGAGCAGGCCAAGCTCGAGAAGGTGAAGCGCGAGGGCTCGATCAAGGACCTCAACGCGCGCATCGCCACCCTGCAGGAGCGCGCCGACCAGGCCAACGCCAAGGCCGCCGAGCTCAAGGCCCAGCTCGATGCCGCCGCCAGCGGCTCCGAGGCCGCCGCCCAGCCCAGCGCCGAGGAGGCCGCGCTCGAGGCGCAGTACAACGCCCGCCGCGCCGACGTCGAACCCGCCTTCCTCGAGGTCTACGAGCGCCTGGCCCGGGCCGGCAAGCCGCCGCTGGTGCGGGTCGACCCGCGCACCCGCGCCACCCCCCAGGGGGCGGTGCTGTCGCACAACCAGATCGAGCAGATCCGCACCGGCAAGCTGGTGGTCGACCGCGGCAGCAACGCCATCCTCTATCTCGACGACGCCGAGCGCTCCGCCGCCAAGTGACTTCCGCGCCGCGGCCCGGGCGCTACACTGCAGTCGCCTCTGCTGTGTTCGATAACCCGGCCGCAGCCCCTGGCCTTGTTTCGATACCGGGAGCCGACTCCCTCACGGGCCATGCCCGTACCGGGCGGCTCCCACCTGAACCCAGCGGTTCAGGGCACGCCGCCGGAACGGCACGAGTGGAGGCATTCTTTCTGACATCCGGACGTCCGGACGTCCGGATGTCCGGACGTCCGCGCCGCCCGGCCCACCCGGTCCGGACCCATGCGCCCCACCAGCGGCCGCCTTCCCGCCTGCGCCACCGTCACCCCCGCCGGGGTGCGCATCACCCTGGCCCAGGCCATGGGCACCTGCTTCGGGGTGCAGGACGCCATCGACCTGGCCCTGCAGCCGGAATGGCGCGGCCGCCTGACCGTGGTCGGCCAGCTGGTGCACAATCCCCAGGTCACCGAGCGCCTGCGCGCCAACGGGGTGATGATCGTCGAGCGCGACCAGATCAGCACCATCGCCACCGAGGCGGTGATGATCACCGCCCATGGCGCCTCCGACACCACCAAGCGCTACCTGTCCGACCACGGCTTCACCGTGCTCGACGCCACCTGCCCGCTGGTGATCCGCCTGCACAAGCTCGCGCGCTTCCTCGAGACCAAGGGCTATTTCACCGTGGTGATCGGCGAGGAGAACCACGTCGAGGTGCGCGGGGTGGTGGGCAACCTGGCACGCGCGGCGGTGGTCCACGACGAATCCGACTTCCACCGCTTGGTGGGCGAGACCCGCATCGGGGTGGTCAGCCAGACCACCAACCGGCTGGAGAAGGTGCTGACCCTGGTCGACGCCATCCGCGCCCTGGACGGGGTGCGCGAGGTGCGCTTCATCGACACCATCTGCCAGCCGGTGAAGGAGCGCCAGCAGGCGATCCACACCCTGCTCAGCCAGGACATCGACCTCGGCATCGTCATCGGCGGGCTCAACAGCGCCAACACCCGCAAGCTCAAGGACCTGATCGCCGACCGCGGCATCCAGGCCCACCACATCGAGAATGCCGCCGGGATCGACCGCGGCTGGTTCACCGGCAAGCGCCACATCGGCATCACCGCCGGCACCAGCACCCCCCAGGACGTGATCGAGGCGGTCTATGACGAGGTGAAGCGGGTGGTCGGGTGAGTCCACGCCGCCTTTGGCGGGGTGGGGTTGATGGTTGCGTGCTGCGGGACCGATAGGCCAGGAGCAACCCATCGGCGGTGAACTGTTGGACCATCAACCACCAACCACCAACGCACCAGCCGCACGCCCCTGGACGCGCTAACCGCGCCGGTAGGGTGTCGGCCCCGAACGAGGAACCCATGTCCGACGCCCCCGCCGCCAAGAACGACGACGTGATGAAGAAGCTGGTCGCGCTGTGCAAGAACCGCGGCTTCGTGTTCCAGTCGTCGGAGATCTACGGCGGACTGAAGAGCGCCTACGACTACGGTCCGCTCGGGGCCGAGCTGAAGCGCAACCTGATGGCCGAGTGGTGGCGCGACATGGTCACCACGCGCGAGAACGTGGTCGGCATCGACGCCTCGATCATCATGCGCCCCGAGGTCTGGCGCGCCTCCGGCCACGCCGCCGGCTTCGCCGACCCGCTGGTCGACTGCCAGGTGTCCAAGGAGCGCTTCCGCGCCGACAAGGCCCCGCGCCCGGCGGCGCCCGGCCCGCTGCCCATCACCTGCCCGGACAAGGGCGTGGCCAAGACCTACGCCGAGATCATCGAGAAGAACTTCGCCGTGGCCCTGGAGCGCGACGGCAACGTGCTCAACGGGCTCAAGGCGATCAGCGCCACCGAGTTCGGCTTCTTCCCCAAGGGTGCCGACGCGCCCGCCAAGACCTGGCCCTGGCGCGGCTATGTCAGCCCGCTCATCGGCTCGCCCTTCCTGACCGCGGAAAAGCAGTTCAACCTGATGTTCCGCACCGCCCTGGGGGCGGTCGACCCGATGCAGGAGGTGGCCGAGATCACCGCCAGGCTCACCGCCCAGGGCGACCTGGTCGAGGCGGTCAAGGCGCACTTCGGCAAGACCGCGGAGAGCGGCGCCCTGGCCAAGGCGCTGGAGAGCGGCGAGCGCGCCAAGATCCTGCGCGCGGTGGCCGAGCAGGTCACCGGCGCCTCGATGGTCTACCTGCGCCCGGAGACCGCGCAGGCGATGTTCGTGCAGTTCAAGAACGTGATGAACAGCATGTCGCTCAAGCCGCCCTTCGGCATCGCGCAGATGGGCAAGAGCTTCCGCAACGAGGTCACGGTCGAGCACTTCATCTTCCGTTCCTGCGAGTTCGAGCAGATGGAGATGGAGTTCTTCTGCGAACCCGGCACCCAGGGCGGCTGGATGGACTACTGGAAGGAGCAGCGCATGGCCTGGTGGCGGCGCTTCGCCAACCACCCGGAGAAGTTCAAGTTCCGCCCGCACGAGAAGGACGAACTGGCGCACTACGCCGACCAGTGCTTCGACGTCGAATACGAGTACCCCTGGGGCTGGGGCGAGCTCGAGGGCATCGCCAGCCGCACCGACCACGACCTGCACGCGCACCAGGACGCCTCGGGCGAGAACCTGGAATACGTCGACCAGGAGAAGGCCGACCCCAAGAGCGGCAAGAAGCCCTGGAAGTACCTCCCCTACGTCATCGAGCCCGCCGCCGGCGCCACCCGCGCGGTGCTGTGCTTCCTGCTCGACGCCTACCACGAGGAGGAGCGCACCACCGCCGCCGGCGAAAAGGAGGTGCGTACCCTGCTCAAGCTGCACCCGCGCCTGGCGCCGATCAAATGCGCGGTCCTGCCGTTGATCAAGAAGGACGGCATGCCGGAGAAGGCGCGCGAGATCGTCGCCGCCCTGCTCAGGGCCGGGGTCAACGCCAAGTACGACGAGAAGCACTCGATCGGCAAGCGCTACGCCAAGCACGACGAGATCGGCACCCCCTGGTGCCTGACCATCGACCCGGACACGCTCAAGGACGGCACCGTCACCCTGCGCGACCGCGACACCACCCAGCAGGTGCGCATCAAGGCCGATGAGGCGGTGCGCGAGATCCGCGAGCGCCTGGACCGCTGCTGAGGCGGCCGGGCGGTCCTGCCCCATGTCCGCGAGCTGTCCGCCCTGGGCCCGCGCCGTCCCCGCCGGGGTCGAGCTGCGGGTGAAGGTGGTGCCCGGCGCCAGCCGCGACGCCGTCGCCGGCCCGCTCGGCGACCGTCTCAAGCTGCGGGTGGCGGCTCCGCCCGAGGCGGGCAAGGCCAACCGCTCGGTGTGCGCCCTGCTCGCCGGCCGCCTGGGGGTGGCGGAACGCAGCGTGAGCGTGGTCACCGGACCTTCCTCGGCGGAAAAGACCGTGCTGGTGGCCGGACTGGCCGCCGACGCGCCGGCCCTGGCCGCCCTGGGGCCGGCCTGACATGGCCGCCCCCCTGCGCCTCGCCGGCCCTACCGGCACCTGGGTGCTGGCCCCCGGCACCTGGCTGATCGGCCGCGGCGAACAGTGCCGGGTGATGGTCGACGATCCGCGCCTGAGCCGCGCCCACGCCCGCGTCACGGTGGCCGAGGACGCCGCTCCCCAGCTCGAGGACCTGGGCAGCATCAACGGGGTGCTGGTCAACGGCGACCGCATCAAGGGTCTGTACCGCCTGTGCGATGGCGACGTGGTGGTATGCGGGCCGCTGGTGCTGGTGGCCAGCCTGGCCGACGACCCCGGACCGATCGCCGAGTCCGAGCCCATCCGCCCGCCCACCTACCAGCGCCGGCCGACCGAGGAGATGCCGCCCGAGGCGCTGGCGGCGATGGCCACTCCCATCCTGCGCCCGCGCCGGCCCGGCTCCGCCAGCCGGCCGATCGACCCCGGCATCATCGCCGCGGTCACCGGCAGCTCGGTGGCGAAAGCGGTGCAGCGCGACGATCCCCGGCGCAAGACCGACAGCCTGATGCCGAGCGAGGCGCCCTCGGCCCACGGCGAGGACAGCTCGGCGCTCGAACCCGGCATCGGCCACCTGGACGAACCCCAGGCACCGCCGCTGCGGCGGGTGCTGGCGGGCGCCCTCGACGGCCTCACCGCGGTGCTGGCGATCCTGCTGCTGGCGCTGCCGGTGGCGCTGCTGGGCTGGATGGGCGGGGTGACCAAGGCCGGGGTGGCGATCGGCGCCGACCGCCTGCCGCAGCTGGTGCCGGGCGCCCATACCGAACTCGCCGACCTCGCCGCCGCCCTGTTGCGCCCGGGGGCTCTGTCGCGGGTCCTGCAGCTCGCCGACGCCCTGCGCCAGCTCGACGACCGCGGGCCCTTCCTGCTGGTGTTCCTCGGCTGCACCGGCGCGGTGCTGCTGCTGGTGCTGGTGGTGCTGCTGGGCCTGGTCGGGGCGACGGTGATCAACGGCGGCCCCACCTGGCACCGCCGCCTGCACCTCAAGATCCTGGTGGCGCGCAACGGCCACCACCCGGGTTGGGGGCGGGCCGGCTGGCGCTGGCTGCTCGCCACCCTGCTGTGGCCGATCGGACTGGTGGCGGCCTGCTGCGGGCGGCGCTCGCCGCACGACCTGCTCAGCGGCTGCGAAGTCCGCCACCGGCCCTGATCGGTTCAGTGCCCGTGCGCGGGGGCGGGGGCCTTGGCCGGGACCGGCGGCTTGGCCGGGGCCTGGGTCGGGGCAGGTCCATGGGCGGCCGGTGCCGGGTTCGCCCCCTCCGCTGCCGGCTTGGCGGCGGCATCGATCGCCGGCAGGAAGGTCACCAGGCCGCTCTCCAGGTCATAGACCGCCGGCACCACCAGCACCCCGCCGGCCACTGCCGTCTTGAGCACCGGGCTGCCAGCCAGCAGCGCCCGGGCCTGGTCCTCGGCGTTGCGCTCGACCGCGGCGGCGATGACCTTGTCGGGCGCATCGCCGGCGCGGGCACGCTCCTGGGCGAGGGCGCGCAGGCCAGGCATGCGCTCCTGGATGTCGGCAAGATGGCCGGGCAGGGTGGCGGCGGCCCCGCTCACCGCCTTGACCGCACCGCAGGAGGAATGCCCGAGCACCACCACCAGGCGGATGCCGAGGTGCTCGACGCCGTATTCCAGGCTGCCGAGCCCGATCGGTTCCGCCACATTGCCGGCATTGCGCACCACGAACAGGTCGCCCAGGCCCTGGTCGAACAGCAGTTCGGGCGGCACCCGCGAATCGGCGCAGGTCATCACCGCGGCGACCGGATGCTGGCCGCCGGCGATCTCGGCACGCCGCGCAGGGTCGGCATCGGGCTTGGCCGAGCGCGTGCGCTTGCCATAGGCGAAGCGGGCGTTGCCCGCCGACAGCCGCACCAGGGTGTCGACCGGGGAGGGACCCTGGGCGTGCTGGGCGTGGGCGGTGGCGTGGTCGGCGGCAGGTGCCGGTTCGGCGGCAAGAGCGCATCCGGCCAGCAGCAGCAGGGACATGACGGGGATTTTCATGGCGGATTACTACCTCCAAAATCGTTGATCGGCAACCCCACGCCTAGCGCATGGCCATCAGGCAGGCCTCACCCAGGCCCTGGGACATGCGCAGCACGGTGCCGAGGAAGGCCACCGCCGCCGGCATGGTCGCCCACATCACCAGCACCGAGACCAGGATCTTGATCGCGAAGCTGATGTGCAGGACGTTGATCTGCGGCACCGCGCGGGTGATCACGCCTTCGGCCACGGTGATCAGCATCACCGCGGTCAGCACCGGGAAGCTCAGGGCGATGGCGATGGTCCACATCTGCAGCACGCCCTGGTCGAGGATGCGGGCGAAGCCCGGGGTCAGGGTCCAGCCGCCGAGCGGGATCAGCTCGAAGCTGCGCGCCATCGAGGCGATCAGGTGCAGGTGCAGGTCGGTGGCGAGGAACAGCAGCACCACCAGCATGTGCATGAGATCGCCCATCGGACCGGCGCCGAAGTCGGTCTCGGGGTCGAAGTTCTCGGCCGCGCTGAAGCCGGCATGGCGGTTGATCAGTTCGCCGCCGGCGCGCACCCCGTGGAAGGCGAGGTTGACCACGAAGCCGAAGGTGAGTCCGACCATCAGCTCGCGCGCGAGCAGTACCAGGTAGGACAGGTCGAGCGGCGGCGGGGCGGCATGGTGCGCCACCGAGGGCATCACCACCAGGGTCACCGCCACCGTGAGCAGGGCCTTGGCGGTGGTGGGGGCATAGGGGCCGCCCAGCACCGGGGCGGTGACGAACAGAGCACCCAGGCGCACCAGCACCAGCAGGAACACCGGCACCTGGGCATAGAAGGTGGTGAGGGCCGCCGGGTCCATGCCGCTACATCGCGCCGAACTGCGGCAGGGCGTTGATCAGCTCGGCGGTGTAGTCGACCGCGGTGCGTAGCATCCAGTTCCCGAGCAGGGCGAGGATGAGCAGGATGCCGACCAGCTTGGGCACGAAGGCCAGGGTCTGCTCCTGGATCGAGGTCACCGCCTGGAACAGGCCCACCACCAGGCCGATGCCCATCGCCATCAGCAGCGCCGGGGCCGAGAGCAGCACGCTGATCCACAGCATCTTGCGCAGCACATCCACCATCACGTCGTCGCCCATGGGCCATCTCCTCAGCGGTAGCTCGCGACCAGCGCCTGCATCATCAGGCCCCAGCCGTCGACCAGGCAGAACAGCAGGATCTTGAAGGGCAGGCTGACCACCACCGGCGGCAGCATCATCATGCCCAGCGCCATCAGCACCGAGCTGACCACCACGTCGATCACCAGGAAGGGCAGGAAGATGATGAAGCCCATCTGGAAGGCGGTCTTGAGCTCGGAGGTGACGAAGGCCGGCACCAGGGTGAGGAAGGAGACGTCCTGGGCGGTGCGCGGCCGCTCCTCCTTGGCCAGGCGGATGAACAGCGCGAGGTCGTTCTTGCGCGTCTGCTTGAGCATGAAGTCCTTGAGCGCGTCCTTGGCCTTCTCGAACGCCACCCCCTGCTCGATCTTCTCGCCCAGGTAGGGCTGCAGGGCCTCGTCGTTGATGCGCTTGAAGGTCGGGGCCATGATGAACAGCGAGAGGAACAGCGCGAGCCCGGCCATCACCTGGTTGGGCGGCAGGGTCTGGGTGCCGAGGGCTCGGCGCAGGAAGCCGAGCACGATGATCACCCGGGTGAACGAGGTCATCATCATCAGGAAGGCGGGCGCGACCGAGAGCGCGGTGATCGCCAGCAGCAGCAGCACCGGCGAGCTGACCCCCTTGGCGCCGCCGCCAGGGTTGAAGCTGATGGTCAGGCCCGGTCCGCCGGGCTGGCCGGGGGCCTGGAGGATCTGCAGCGGCGAGGCCTTGGCGGCGTCGGCGGTGGTGCGGGCGCCCTCGATGGTGGCGGCGGCCTCGGGGCCGGCCGGGGTCTCGACCGGCGGGGCATCGACCGCGGACAGGCCGCCCAGGGCGAGCAGCGCGCACAGCAGCAGAGAACGCATCACGGCCGCCCCCGGCGCAGGCCGGCCAGCACCTGCTGGAAGGCGGAGGGCGCCGCGGGCGCCGCCGGCACCGCATCGGCGGGAACGGCAGCCACCGGCATCACCGGCGCCGGTTCGCTGCCGGCCGGGGCGGGAAAGGTGCCGAGGTGGCAGAGTTCATGCTCGCCGATCCCCACCAGCACCACCTGGCTGCCGAAGCGCACCAGGGCGACCTGGCGCTTGAGCGCCACCGGGATGGTCTCGACCACCTCGAGATGGCGTCCCTTGCCCGCCACCAGGCGTTTCACCCCCAGGCGCTTGACCAGCAGCCCCAGGCCGACCGCCACCACCACCACCACCACCAGCGAGACCGCCACGCTGGCCAGGGCGGCGCCGGCCGAGGGTCCCGCGACCCCGGCGCCGGTGGCGCTGGCGGGCTGGGCCTTGTCCCATTCGGCGTCGGTGAACACCGCTGACGCGCTCGCCGGCTCGGCCGCCCCCAAGGGCAGCATGGCAGCCAGGACCAGCATGAGGAGCCATCGTGGCATCGTTGCATCCCTCGACAGGACCGTTGCCGCTTACCACGGCCGCGGGCTTGATGGGGGAGAGGGTGCGCGGGATATGCCAAGGCCGGTTGGCTGCTGCGGGGATCCCCCAGAACCGCCCCAAGAAATGACTATTAAGATAGTCTGAGTTGGACTTCAAGTGCTCTGAACTGCTGCCGTACATGAGAGCACGGCCATGCGCACCACCACCATCATCGTGACGGCGCAACCGGGGCACTGGCCATGAGCCTGCGCATCAACCACAACATCGCCTCCATAAACGGCCAGCGCAACCTGATGCGCAATGACCAGGCGGTGGGCCGATCGCTCGAACGCCTGTCCTCGGGCCTCAAGATCAACAAGGCCTCGGACAACGCCGCCGGCCTGGTGATCAGCGAGCAGATGCGCGCGCAGATCTCCGGCCTCACGCAGGCGGTCGACAACAGCGAGACCGCGGTGGCGATGGTGCAGACCGCCGAAGGGGCGCTCGACGAGATGAACAGCCTGCTGACCAAGATGCGGGAATTGACCCTGCATGCGGCCAACGCCGGCACCAACGATTCCAGCCAGGTCCTGGCCGACCAGAGGGAACTGGACAACGCGGTGGATTCGATCAGCCGCATCGCCGCCACCACCCAGTTCGGCACCAAGAAGCTGCTCGACGGCAGCCTGGCCGGAGCCAGCAACTTCGACACCACCAAGGTGCATCGCTTCGACGTGGGCAGCGATCTGATGGCGCGCGCGGATTTCAAGGCCAGCAGCGCCGAACTGTGCATCACCACCGCCGGGACCAAGACCAGCCTGTCGCTGGCCATCGCCGACTATACCGGTGCGGACATGCATGTGGCGGGCGCGACGCTGGCCTCGTTCCTGGCCGGATCCTTCTCGGCGGCGGTCTTCTGCGCCGGTG
Source organism: Planctomycetota bacterium (assembly GCA_023150565.1). Taxonomy (GTDB): domain Bacteria; phylum Planctomycetota; class UBA11346; order UBA11346; family UBA11346; genus JAKLKR01. The sequence continues at coordinate 19,456 of JAKLKR010000034.1, read as the reverse complement.
GCGAGACGGTGTCCACCGACATCTTCTTCCTCGACGACACCTTCCGCCTGGCCGACGGCGCCTCGCTCACCGCCACGGTCATGGGCAAGGACTTCACCTTCTCCTCGGGCGAGTCCGCAGGCGACATCCTCAGCCAGCTGAACGCAGCCCAGGATGAATACACTTTCAGCAAGGGCGCGGTGCTGTGGACGGATTTCGGCCCGACCGTCACGCGCAACAAGCTGGGGGTGGGCGGCACCCCGGCGGATTTCAGCCTGCGCTTCTCCAATGGCGTCAAATCGAGTCCCACCGCCGCCGCCACCACCGGGATACTGACCAACCGCCTGACTTTGACCGAAGCGAACATGGTGCGCGGGGTCCAGACCGTCGCCCGCCTCACCGGCGTCAGCCTGGGGGGGGCCGCAACCACCATCAACCTGGTGGCCGACACCGATGACGCCGCCATCCTCAAGGCCAACGGCTACGGCCTGGCCATCGACACTGCCAACGCCTTCGCCGGCGCCACCGGCAGCACCACCGTCACCCTGAACAAGGGCGCCCTGTTCCAGATCGGCGCCAACGCCAACCAGCAGACCGCCGTCGATCTGAAGTCGGTCAAGGCCTTCAACCTCGGACTGGGCGGCGACACCCGCACCAGCGGCCGGATCGAGAACCTGGCCTCGCTCAAAAGCCGCCAGTCGCTGGTGAACGGCGACTTCAAGGGCGCGCTCCAGGTCATCGACAAGGCCGACGACGACGTCACCGCCCTGCGCGGACAGCTGGGCGCCTTCCAGGCCAACACGCTCGAGACCGGGCTCAACAGCCTGCGCGTCACCAGCGAGAACCTGACCGCCGCCGAATCGACCATCCGCGATGTCGATTTCGCCAGCGAATCGGCCACCTTCACCAAGAACAACATCCTCATGCAGGCGTCGAACTCGATGCTCGCCCAGGCCAACCAGCAGCCCCAGGGCGTGCTGTCCTTGCTCGGCCGGTAAGCCCGCCGCCACCCACGGAGCTGGCGGGCCGGCGCTGAAACGTCAGTCCTAAGTGGCTTTGGCATCCTGGGTGCTTCCAATCCTGCCAGCCGTGCTGCCCACCGACGACCAGCGCATCCTGCTCACCCAGTCCAAGCCCGGCATGGTGCTGTCGCGGGCGGTGGTGTCGCCGGCGCGCATCACCCTGTGCTCGGCAGGGACCGAACTGACCCTGGACCTCATCGATCGGCTGTCCGCGCGCGGGGTCAAGCGCCTGTGGGTGGCCGGTCATCCGGTGCCACCGCCCCGGCCCGAGGACTTCCTCGCCTTCATGGAGAACCTGCGCCGGCGCTTCTCGCGCTGCGACATGGCGCGCAACCAAGTCATGGCCGAGCTGCGCAAGTCGGTCGAACGCAGCCTGGTGCGACGGATCTAGACGATGACCCTGCCCCTGCCCACCATCGCCACCCGGGTCATGGCCTTCATCGGGGTCAGCTTCCCGCGCTCGCTGACCAAGCTCGACAACCTGCTGCAGAACGCCAACACCCGACCCGATGCGGTCGGCAGCCTGTTGCGTTCCGACCCCCTGCTGTCGGCGCTGGTGCTCGGCCATGCCAACGCGGTGCGCCCGGTGACCACCGTCAGCGAGGCCATCCAGCAGGTGGGGATGAGCGCGGTGCTGGGCCTGGTGCGCGAATGCCCGCCCATCCCCGACGACCGCCGCCAGTGGATGTTCGGCTTCTGGGAGGAGGCCAACGCCACCGCCATCCTGACCCGGGTGATCGCCCGCCATCTGCAGGCCCATCGCCGCTATCCCGGCTACCTGCGCGAGAACGACGAGACCCTGCATCTGGCCGGGCTGTTGCACAACCTCGGCTCCATGCTGGCGATGCTGCAGTTCCCCGAGCAGTACACCCAGGCCGGGCAGGACCTGGAGAAGGACCCGGAGGAGCGCGCCTTCCGCCACCTGCTCAAGGACCGCCTGGGCATGTCGACCGGCGATCTCGGCTACATGCTGGCGCACAACTGGCACCTGCCGGCGATGATCAGCGAGGTCAACCGCTTCCACTGCCACCCATTGCGCGCGGAACGCCATCAGGAGCTGGTGGCGATCGTGCACGTGGCGCGCACCATCGCCCGCGGCTGCGGCCATTGCGCCGGCCTCGACCGCTACCTCGACCCGATCGACGATGGGGTGCTGGCGGCGATCAACCTCACCACCGGCGACTTCGACCTGGTGGTCAACCAGTTCCTCGACGAATGGGAGGAGATGGAGCAGTGGGAGGCGGGGAGCTGACCGGCCTGCGCAGCGCCTGCGCACCCTGCCCACGCCCTGCGCACGGGCGGCGGTTGCCGGATGGGGGGCGCCGGCAGACAATCCGCGCATGCAGGTCCTGCCCCAGCACTTCACCGTCGACTACCGCTTCGACGTGGTGTTCACCCGCGACGTGTTCGCCCCCGACAACCAGGTGCTGGCGGACCTGCTCGCCCCCCCCGCCGGCGGCCGGCCCAGCCGCGCCCTGGTCTATCTCGACCAGGGGGTGCTGGCTGGCGATCCCGGCCTGCCCCGCCGCATCCACACCTGGTTCGCCGCCCACCAGGGCGCCGGGGTGCGCCTGGCCGCCGAGCCCGGGGCGGTGCCCGGCGGCGAAGCCGCCAAGGACTCGCTGGCGCTGGTCGAACGGGTGGCGCGCGATGCCAGCCAGCACGGCCTGTGCCGCCATTCGTGGATCCTGATCATCGGCGGCGGGGCGGTGCTCGATGCGGTCGGCCTGGCCGCGTCGCTGGTCCACCGCGGCATCCGCCAGGTGCGCCTGCCCACCACCACCCTGGCCCAAGCCGACGCCGGCCTGGGGGTCAAGAACGCGGTCAACGCCCTCGGCCAGAAGAACCTGCTCGGCACCTTCACCCCGCCGCGGGCGGTGGTGAACGACGGCCGCTTCCTCGACCAGCTCGACGACCGCGCCTGGCGCGCCGGCGTCGCCGAGGCGGTCAAGGTAGCGGCGATCCGCGATGCCGGCTTCGCGCGCGAGCTGGCCGCCCTCGCCCCCCGCCTGGCGGCGCGCGAGGGTGCGGCGATGGAGCGCGCAGTGCGCCGCTGCGCCGAGCTGCACCTGGCGCATATCACCGGCGCCGGCGACCCCTTCGAGCAGGGCACCTCGCGCCCGCTCGACTTCGGCCACTGGTCCGCCCACCGGCTCGAAATGCTGTCGAACCAACGCCTTGGCCATGGCGAAGCGGTGGCGATCGGGGTGGCCCTCGACCTGCTCTATGCCGCCCTCGGCGGACGCATCGCCGAGGCCGACGCCCAGGCCCTGATCGGCTGCCTGCACACCTGCGGCTTCCGCCTGTGGGACGAGGCCCTTGACCTGGCCGGAGCCGACGGCCGGCGCGCGGTGCTGGGCGGGCTGGAGCAATTCCGCGAGCACCTCGGCGGCGAGCTGACCCTGGCCATGCCCGACGGCCTGGGACGGTCGCGCGACGTCAACGGCATCGACGAGACCCAGTTCGAGCGTGCCCTGGCCCAGCTGCGGCGCTGGCGGCCGCAGGGATCGTCCCTGGTGGCCTCGCCCCTGGGCCGTTGATAGTTGGAGGGTTGATGGTTGGCGCACAACCGGGCGGGTTGCCTCGTTGGCGGTGAGCTGGGAACCATCAACCATGAACCATGAACCATCACAGCCGGGGCTTGTGGCCGACCCCGCATGCCCCTAGCGTCGACGCCCCCAGGGAGCCGCTCCATGCGTCTGCGCCACCTCGTCCCCGTCCTTTTCGCCACCGTCTGCTGGGGCGCCGACCCGGCCCCCCTGCCGGTGGCCGAGCTGCGCCTGGCCGACGGCAGCGCGCTGATCGAGCACTGGAAAACCGGCCCCCTGCACCGCGCCTGGCAGGACCCGGCGGTCCAGCGCCTGCACCCCCATCTCGAGCGTGGGCTGGAGAAGTCGCGCAGCGAGCTGGGGGTGGACCCGCTTGAGGTGCTGACCGCCCTGCGCGACGCCACCCTCACGGTCGAGAGCGCCGGCAGCGACGCCACCCTGCCGGCGGTGCGCGCCCAGGCGGTGCTCGGCCGCTTCGCCGCCGCGGTGATCGCCAAGGCCCGCGAGGAGGGCGCCCAGGCGGCCCAGGCCGCCGGCAGCGACGAAGCGGTGAGCCAGGAGCAGGCCACCCTGGCGCGCTTCGGCGAGGCCCTGGTGCTGGCCTTCAACCAGCCGGCCGCCGCCCCCACCGCCCCCGCACCCGCCACCGCCGACCTGGCGGCGGTGGTGCACTGGCAGGGGGTGGTGGCGATGATCCGCGCCCTCGCCGCCAAGGCCGGCAAGGATGACGACGAGATCGCCGGCATGGACAAGGCCTTCGCGCAGATGCTCGAACATGGCAACGCCCATGCGCGCTACGAGCTGCGCCTGGTGCCCGAGGGCATCCTCGAACGTTTCGTGATGGATTCGGCCTGGAATCCCAGCGGCAAGCCGGTCGACCGCGCCCTGCTCGACCGCCTGCCCGCCAACACCCTGATGATGCTCGCCGGCGGCTTCGACGGCGCCGGGTACTGGTCGATGGTCAAGGAGCAGTACGCGGCGGGCAAGGAGGCCGCGGTGCTGGCGATGATCGACCAAGCCCTGGCCGGGGCCGGGGTCAAGGCCGGCACCGCGGACCTGGTGCAGTCGATCAACGGCACCCTGCTGGTGGCGCTCACCCCGGGCATGCCGGCGCCAGGCTTCACCTTCGCCATCCCGCGCTCGCCGGCGCTCGACCAGGCGATCGAGGCCGGGCTGGCCAAGATCCAGGCCCAGGCCCCGGTCGAGGGCGACTCCACCCTGATCCCCCTGCCGCCCCAGATCCCGGTCGCGCTCAACCTCGCACGCGCCCCGGGTCACTGGGTGCTGAGCACCGACCAGGCCCTGCTCCAGGGCTGGCTGGCGGGCACCCCGGGCGGCTGGAGGGACTCGGCCGCGGCCAAGGTTGCACTCGCCAAGGCCCCGGCCGAGGCGACCGTCATCGGCGCCAGCGACACCCCGGCGGTGCTGCGCACCATCGGCGGCTTCCTGGGCATGGGCCTGGCGATGGCCGAGGGCCTCGAACCCGCCGACAAGCAGGCGATCCTGACCTTCGTGCAGAAGCTCGCCGCCCACGCCAGCCCGGGCTACGTCTACAGTTCGCCGGTCGGCAAGGAGCTGGTCACCGAGGGCCGCGGCGTGCTCGGCGCCGCCGCCGGTCCGATGCTGGCCACCGGGGCGGTGGTGATCACGGTGATGGGCCTGCGCGCCGCCACCCGCGCTGCCGGCGGCGGACGCACCGACGCACCCGACGAGGATGTCGCCGTGCGCACCCTCAAGTCGGGGATCTTCCCCGCCGAGGTGCAGTTCCAGGCCGGCGGCTATGTCGACCAGGACGGCGACGGCCGGGGTGAATACGGCTTCCTGGGCGAACTCGGCGGGGTCGCCACGGTGGCCAAGGGCAAGACCCTCAAGCTGGTCGACGAGGAGGTCGCCGGGGGCGGCAAGCAGGGCTGGTCCTTCACCGTGCATCTGCCGGACGGCGATGGCGTCGCCGCCGAGGAACCCGAGGAGGGCCAGGAACGCACCGCGCTCCCCGCCGCGGCCGACCGCCAGGAACGCCGCTTCGTGGCCTATGCCTGGCCCGCCGACAGCGAGCACGGCCGCATGTTCGCACTGACCCAGGACGGGGTGCTCTTCGTCGCCCCCTTCACCGGCGAGGCGCCGGCCTTCGACGCCCTGTTCGGCGGCGAAGGCTGGGACGCGGCCCCGACCTGGGACAAGTACCAGGCCGGACCCAAGCCCAAGGCCGAGGCCGCCCCGGCGGCCAAGCCCGCCCCGGCGCCCGCCCCGGCCAAGGCCGAACCCCTGATGTGACCTGCGGCCAGGCCCGCCTGGCCTTGCACCCGCGATCCTCGCGCAGACGGTGCCGGGATGGTGTCACCGGGCATGCGCCGTTACCGCGTCCGCACCGACGCCCACGCCAGCCTGGTGGGCGCCGGCGAGGGCGCGGTGGATCCCGCCGCGCTGTTCGGCCGCAGCGCCCCCCTGCGCCTGGAGATCGGCTTCGGGCACGGGGAATTCATCAGCCAGATGGCGGCGGTGCACCCGGACGAGGACTTCCTGGGGGTGGAATACGACCATCTGCGGGTGACCAAGACCGCGCACAAATGCCTCAAGCTCGGGGTCGGCAACGTGCGCCTGTTCGGCGGCGATGCCCACGACTACGTGCGCCGGCTGCCGGCGCAGGCGCTGGCGCGGGTCTACATCCTCTTCCCCGATCCCTGGCCCAAGGCCGGCCACCGCCGCCGCCGGCTGGTCAACCGCGGCTTCCTCGCCGACCTGGCGCGCGCCTGCGCCCCGGGCTGCCGCCTGCTGTTCGCCAGCGACACCCACAACTACGCCCTCCAGGTCCTCTCCAACGCCACCACCCTGCCCGGGCTCTGGCGCACCCCCTGGGGCGGCGGTGGATTCCGCTTCGACATCCCCACCCGCTTCCCGACCACCTTCGAACGCCACAAGAAGGAGGAGGGCTGCTCGATCTGCTACCTCCTGCTGGAGCGCTCAGGTCAGCCCGCCCCGGACGCGCCGCCGCCATGAGCTCGACCCGCAATCCGCCCCGGCTGCGGCGTATCCTGCACCTGGAGGACAACCCGGTCGATCGCGAGCTGGTGGCCTTCCACCTCGCCAACCACGGGGTCGAGTGCGACATCCACCATGCCGGCGATCGCGCCGGGGTGGTCGCGGCCATGGCCCAGGGCCCGTGGGACGCGGTCATCACCGACTACCGCCTCGACGACATCGACGCGCCGGAATCGGTCGAGCTGGTGCGCCGGCTGCTCGGCGACGTGCCGCTGGTGGTGGTATCGGGGGCGGTGGGCGAATCCGAGGCCGCCGCCGCGGTGCTAGCCGGGGCCGACGACTTCCTCGGCAAGGAGCACATCGCCAACATCGGCGCCAGCCTCGACCGCGCCACCCGCGCCGCCCAGGTGCGGCGCTTGCGCGCGCGCGCCGAATCCGAGCGCGACCGCCTGGCGGAAGTGCTGGCGATGGCCGACGAACTGGTGGCGGTGAGCACCCCCGACGGCCGGGTGACCTACCTCAACGCCGCCGCCCGCTCCCTGATGGGGCTGGAATCGGGCTCGACCCCGGCCGGGGTGCGCCTGGTCGACCTGTTCGCACCCGGGGATCAGGTCGAGCTGCTGCCCAGGATCCTCGCCACTGTCGGTGCCGGCGGGACCTGGCGCGGCGACCTCCACCTCGCCGGCAGCGGCCGCGAGGTGCCCTGCTCGGCCACGGTGGCGCCGCACCAGACCGGCGATGGCGGCATCGCCTGGCTGTCGCTGGTGGCGCGCGACCTCACCGCCGAACTGCTCCACCGCCAGGAGCTGCTGCGCGCCAAGGAGGACGCCGAGCACGCCGCCTCGGCCAAGTCCGAGTTCCTCGCCACCATGTCGCACGAGATCCGCACCCCGCTCAACGGCGTGCTGGGCATGGCCTCGCTGCTGTCCTCGACCCCGCTGAGCGCCCAGCAGACGGAGTTTGTCGACACCATCCGCACTTCCGGCCAGGCCCTGCTGACGGTGATCAACGACCTGCTCGACATGTCGCGCATCGAGGCCGGCCGGCTCGACATCGCCACCGAACCCTGCGACCTGCGCACGGTGGCCGAGGATGCCGTCGAGCTGCTCGCCCCGCGTGCGGCGCAGAAGGGCCTGCGTCTGCGCCTGTGGTGGCCGCCGCGCGGGCCGGCGCGGCTGGTGGGCGACGCCGGCCGCATCCGCCAGGTGCTGCTCAACCTGATCGGCAACGCGCTCAAGTTCACCGAGGCGGGATCGATCACCATCACCGTGCGCATCACCCCGCTCGATGACGGCCGCCGGCTGGTGCGCTGGTCGGTGGCGGACTCCGGTCCCGGTATCGCCGCCGCCGACCTCGCCGGCCTGTTCCGGCCCTTCTCCCAGGTCGACCACGGCGCCACCCGCCGCCACGGCGGCACCGGCCTGGGGCTGGCGATCAGCAAGCGCCTGGTCGAGCTGATGGGGGGCAGCATCGGGGTCGACAGCCAGCCCGGCCATGGCTCCACCTTCTGGTTCGAGCTGCCGCTCCACCCCGCCCCCGGCAGCGATCACGACCAGGCCGCCATCCTGCTCGGACGACGGGTGGTGGTGGTCGATGCCGACCACGAACGCGGCACCCATCTCGCCGAACTGCTCGCCCATGCCGGTCTGGCGGCGACCATCGCCAGCCCGGCCGACGACCATCGCACCGTTGCCGGCCAGGCGGCGGTGCTCGGCCTGGAGGGGCGGCCGGCGGATGTGCAACGCTGGGTCTCGGCCGCCCGCGCGGCCGGGGCATCGGCGCTGTGGTGCCTGCCCCTGGATCTGCCCTCAACCGGCAGCGGCGCCGAGGAGGCGGTGTGCCTGCCGCTCCCCTTCCGCACCCAACGCCTGCTCGATGCCCTCCAGGCGGCGCTCGGCGGCGGCCATGGGCGCTCCACCGACAACGACCTGCCCGGTCTGCCTCGACCACCCGCCGGGCGCTCCTGGCGGGTGCTGCTGGCGATGCCCGACGACCGTGTGCGCGCAGAGGTGCAGGCGGTGGCGGAGCGGGTGGGCTGCCAGGCCAGGTGCGCCGGCGATGGCGCCGAGGTGCTGACGCTGTGCGGCCAGGAAACCTTCGACCTCTGCCTGCTCGGCGGCGCCCTGCCCGGCCAGGACCTGTGCGAGATCGCACACCTGATCCGCGTCACCGCCGGTCCCAACCGCCTGATGCCGCTGGTGCTGGTCGCCCCCTCGGATGCGCCGCTCGACCGCCACGCCCTGCTGGCGGCGGGCATCGACGACCACCTCGCCCATCCCTGGACCGCCCGCGCCCTCGCCACCTGCCTGGCGCGCTGGTTCTCGCTCGCCAACCCCGGGCACTGATCCATCCGGCGGGAATGGATGGTTGCCAAGCCGTCCGGGACGAGATCATGGCGTGATGCTCCATGGTCCCGCGCGGCGGGTCATCGCACATGTCCTCACCGGCACCGGCTTCGGTCCGCGTGCCCAGGCCCTGGCCGCGGTCGCCGCGCTGCAGGACTGGAAGGACTGCCCCCAGACCCTGCGCAACCGGCTGTTCGACGCCGTCTGCGCCCTTGAGCCCGACCAGGCCCCGCCCGCCCACCACCAGGTGCTGCAGGAGCGCCTGACCGGCGATCCCGCCCTGCTCGCCGCCCAGCTCGCCCCGGTGGCGGCGGCCTGCCACCATGATCCCGGCGCCTCCTGGGCCTGCCTGGCGGCGCTGGTGCGCCTGTGGTCGCACAGCGCCGAGGACGAGCGCCCGGCCCTGCGCGCCCTGCTGGTCAGCGGCCTCTCCGCCCTGGAACCGCGCGGCGGGACGTCGCCCGCCGCCCTGGTGCAGCTCGCCCGCACCCTGCCCACCGAGCCCGGTGACGCCATCGATCCGGCGATGGACCTGCTCGATCTCGCCGGCGATCCCGACATCCTGTCGGCCTACCGCCGGGTGGCCCGGCACCTGCAGCGCAGCGAATCCATGCCGCGGCTGGTGTCGCTGATCGGCGGGCTTGCCTCGCAACGGCTTGAAACAGCGACCGACCGCGATGGCGCCCTGTGGAGCGTGTGCGTGGGCGCCGCCGCTTGCCGCCTGCTCGCCCCCGCCCTGCCCGGCGACCTGCTCGCCACCGCCGCCGCCCAGCTCGCCTTGCAGTACTGGTGGGGGGCACGCCAGGGCGGCGAGACCCGCCCCTCCGAACGCATCGCCGGCAGCGGCGACCTGGCCGCCGCGGTGGCGGCCGGCGAACGCGCGCTAGCTCGCCGCACCGCCCGCGCCCTGGCCCAGGACCCGGCCCGCTTCTGGTCCACCGTGTGGATCCTGCTGGAACGCGCCCCGCTCGACGACGCCGCCTTCATCCTGCGCCTGGGCCCGCTGCTGCGCGCCGCCAGCCTGCGCGCCGGCGGCGCCATCTGCCCCGACGATGCCGCCGCCATCGCCGCCCTGCTGGCGGCGCACAGTCCTTGCATCAGTCCATCGTGATGGAACGATGCCGGGATGCCCGGCGCCGGTGACCATCTCCGCCTCCTCGCCGACGAGACCCGTCTGCGCATCCTCCACCTGCTGGTCGAGGAGCCGCTCACGGTCGCCGAGCTGCAGGAGGTCCTCGACCTCGGCCAGAGCTCGATCAGCGGCCACCTCGCCCGCCTGAAGGCCGCCGGCCTGATCCACGACGTGGCCGAGGGCAGCGCCCGGCGCTACCGCCTGCGCGCCGACCTCGACCCCGCCCTGGCCGCCGCCTGGGAGGCGGTGCGCAAGCTCACCGCCGACGACGGCGACCGCAGCGAGGACCGCGAACGCCTGCGCCGCCACCTCGCCACCCGCGGCGCCGGCTGGGTCGACCGGGTGGCCGGGTCGCTGCACCGCGAATACGCCCCCGGCCGCACCTGGGAATCGGTCTGCCACGGGCTGCTCGCCTTCGCCCGCTTCGGCCGCTGCGTCGACGTGGGCGCCGGCGACGGCGCCCTGGTCGAACTGATCGCCCCGCGCGCCGAGGAGCTGGTGCTGGTCGACCCCAGCCCGGCGATGATCACCGCCGCCCAGGAGCGCGTCGACGCCCTCGGCTGCCGGCATGTGCGCACCTGCCAGGCCGGCGGCGAGAGCCTGCCCCTGGCCGACGCCAGCGCCGACAGCGTGCTGTTCCTGCAGAGCCTGCAGTACGTGCCCGAACCGGCGGCGGCGCTGCGCGAGGCGGCGCGCATCCTCGCCCCCGGCGGCCGCCTGCTGGTGCTGACCCTGGCGGCGCACGAGCACGCCGAGGCCGAGCGCTACGGCCACCGCCACCGCGGTTTCGCCCCCGACGAACTCAAGCGCTGGTGCCGCGGCCTGGCCGAGGTGCGCAGCGAGGTGCTGCCGCCAGAACCCCGCCCGCCGCGCTTCCGCACCCTCGTCCTCACCGCCCAGAAGCCCAGCCCATGACCGACCACGGCACCCCCGGCCACCTCTGCGACCCCACCTGCCGCCACCACCAGGCGCCGCTGAGCCCGGCCGACCGCGCCCGCCTGGCGCTCGACGAGCCCAGCGACCGACGCGGCTACCGCCGCGATGTCCGCGCCGCGAAGTTCCCCTTCCTCGCCGCCCTGCGCGAACGGGTGCTGATCTATGACGGCGGCTTCGGCACCGAGCTGTTCAAGTTCGACCTCGCCCCCGGCGATCTCGGCCTCGGCGAGCAGGAGGGCTGCGTCGAGCTGATCCACCGCACCCGTCCCGAGATCACCCCGGCCATCCACCGGCGATACTTCGAGGCCGGCGCCGACGTGGTCGAGACCCACAGCTTCAACTGCTTCCCGCACGCCCTCGCCGAGTTCGGCCTGGCCGACCAGGCCGAGCAGCTGGCCGAGCTGGCCGGGCGCGCCGCCAGCGGCGCCGCCGCCGAGTTCGCCACCGCCAGCCGCCCGCGCTTCGCCGCCGGCTCGCTCGGCTCCGGCACCAAGATGCCCTCGCTGGGGGCGATCGGCTTCGATGAACTGGTGGCGAGCTACCGGGTGGGCGCCCGCGGCCTGCTGCGCGGCGGGGTCGACCTCATCCTGATCGAGACCGCCCAGGACATCCTCCAGGTCAAGGCCGCGGTGCTGGCCGCGCGCCTGGCCATGGGCGATGTCGGACGCGAGGTGCCGATCCAGGCCCAGGTGACCATCGAGACCACCGGCACCATGCTCGCCGGCACCGACATCGCCGGCGCGCTGGCGGCGCTCGAGGCCCTGCCGGTCGACATCGTCGGCATCAACTGCGCCACCGGCCCCGACCTGATGGACGCGCACGTGCGCACCCTCGGCGACCAGGCCTCGCGCTGGGTCAGCTGCCTGCCCAACGCCGGCCTGCCACGCAACGTCGGCGGCAAGGCGGTCTACGACCTCACCCCCGAGGAGCTGGCGCGCTGGCACCTGAAGTTCATCAAGGACTACGGCGTCAACCTGGTGGGCGGCTGCTGCGGCACCACCCCGGCGCACATCCGCGCGGTGGCCCAGGCGGTGCACGGCCTGGCCCCCGGCCGCCCCCGCCGCGACGCCCCTCCGGCCCAGCTCTCGTCGCTCTACACCGCCATCCCCATCCGCCAGGACACCGGCATCCTGCTGGTCGGCGAGCGCACCAACGCCACCGGCTCCAAGGCCTTCCGCGAGCTGCTGTTCAAGGACGACTGGGACGGCATGGTGGCGCTGGCGCAGGAGCAGGTGGCCGAGGGCGCGCACGTGCTCGACGTGTCGGTGGCCTGGACCGGGCGCGACGAGAAGCGCGACATGGACGAGGTGCTCAAGCGCTTCGCCACCGCGGTCACCATCCCGATCATGGTCGACACCACCCAGGTCGATGTGCTGGAAACCGCGCTCAAGCGCCTGGGCGGCCGCGCCATCATCAACTCCGCCAACCTCGAGGACGGCGAGGAGAAGTTCGACCGCGTGTGCGCCCTGGCAAAGCGCTTCGGCGCCGCCCTGGTGGCGCTGACCATCGACGAGGACAAGGACGCCGGCATGGCCAAGACGGCGGCGCGCAAGCTCGCCATCGCCGAGCGCATGTACCGCCGCATCACCGAGGTCCACGGCCTGCCCGGCAGCGCCATCCTGTTCGACCTGCTCACCTTCCCCATCACCCAGGGCGACGAGGACACCCGCAGGCTGGCGATCGAGACCCTGGCCGGGATCGAGCTGGTCAAGGCGCGCTGCCCCGACGCCGGCTTCATCCTCGGGCTCAGCAACGTCAGCTTCGGGGTCAAGCCCTACGCCCGCCAGGTGCTCAACTCGGTGTTTTTGGACGAGTGCATCCAGCGCGGCCTGACCAGCGCCATCCTCAACGCCGCCAAGATCATCCCCATGAACCGCATCGGCGAGCAGGAGACCGCGCTGGCGCGCGACCTGATCCACGACCGCCGGCGCTGGGCGGCCGACGGCAGCGTCGAGCACGACCCGCTGTTCGCCTTCGTCAACCACTTCACCCAGACCCAGGCCGCGGCCAGCAGCGGAGCCGACCCATTCGCCGGGCTGGACGTGCCGGCGCGCCTGAAGAAGCGCATCATCGAAGGGCGCAAGATCGGCATCGAGGCCGACCTCGACGCCGCCCGCGCCTCCGGCATCGCCCCCCTGGCGATCATCAACGACATCCTGCTCGACGGCATGAAGACGGTGGGCGAGCTGTTCGGCTCCGGCAAGATGCAGCTGCCGTTCGTGCTCCAGAGCGCCGAGACCATGAAGCTGGCGGTGCGCCACCTGGAACCCTTCATGGAGCGCAATGCCAGCAGCCAGAAGGGCACCATGGTGCTGGCCACGGTCAAAGGCGACGTCCACGACATCGGCAAGAACCTGGTCGACATCATTCTGACCAACAACGGATACCAGGTCATCAACCTCGGCATCAAGCGCCCGATCGAGGAGATCGCCGCCGCGGTCGAGCAGCACCGGCCCGACGCCATCGGCATGTCCGGCCTGCTGGTGAAGTCGACGGTGGTGATGAAGGAGAACCTCGAGTGGCTGGCGGCGCGCGGCCGCGCCCACCAGGTCATCCTCGGCGGCGCGGCGCTCAACCGCGCCTTCGTCGAGAACGACCTGCGCACGGTCTACAACCACCAGAGCGCCGGCGCCGCCGCCGGCGACGGCCCCGCCCACCGGGTGTGGTACGCCGCCGACGCCTTCGACGGCCTGCAGCTGATGGACGAGCTATGCCGCCAGGTGCCGCCCGAGAAGTTCAAGCTCACCACCCGCACCGCGCGCAAGGCCAGCGTGCGCACCGCCGCCGACATCCTGGCCGAGAAGCTGGAGCTGGGGAAGGCCTGGCATGACAGCGGCGTGCCCGCCGCCCCTGCCATCCCGCGCCCGCCCTTCTGGGGCCGGCGCCTGGCCGAGACCGCCGAGCTCGACCTGCCCACCATCTGCTCCTACATCAACACCAACGCCCTGTTCCGCGGCCAGTGGGGCTTCCGCCAGGGCCAGGAGCTGAGCAAGGAGCAGTGGCAGGAGCTGGTCGAACGCGAGGCGGTGCCGGTGCTGAAGCGCTGGATCGGCATCGCCACCCGAGAACGCATGCTCGCCCCGGCGGTGGCCTACGGCTACTTCCCCTGCGCCAGCGACGGCAACGCCCTGGTGGTGTTCGACCCCGACAGCGGGGCCGAGAGCGCCCGCTTCGACCTGCCGCGCCAGAGCGCGGCGGGCAGCCAGCGGCTGTGCATCAGCGACTTCTTCCGCGCCCGCGGCGCCGCCGCCCTGGGCGACGAGCGCTCCTTCATCCCCGCCGCCGCCTGGGCCAACGGCGCCCGCGACGTGCTGGCGCTGTCCTGCGTGACCATGGGCGCGGTCGCCAGCGAGCACTGCCAGCGCCTGTTCAAGGCCGACAACTACCAGGAGTACCTTTACTTCTACGGCCTGTCGGTGGAATCCGCAGAAGCCCTGGCCGAATACTGGCACAAGCGCATCCGCCAGCAGCTCGGCATCGCCGGCGCCGACGCCACCAGCCTGGCCGAGCTGTTCACGCAAGGGTACCAGGGCAGCCGCTATTCCTTCGGCTACCCCGCCTGCCCGCGGCTGGAGGACCAGGCCCAGCTGCAGACCCTGCTGCGCTGGCAGGACATCGGCGTCGAGCTCAGCGACGAGGCCCAGCTGCACCCGGAGCAGAGCACCTCGGCCCTGGTCTGCCACCACCCCGCGGCGCGCTACTTCGGCCTCTGATCCTTGCCGGTCGGGCAGTGCTCGCAGCCGCAGCCGCGGCTGCTCCAGGCGCGCCAGGCCCGGCGCCCGAGATAGACCAGCGCCAGCACCACCAGCGCACCGACCAGGATCCCCTCGGTCATGGCCAGACCAGCAGCGCCAGCCGGTAGGCGGCGAAGGCGCCCGCCCAGGCGAGCAGGTTCATGTAGGCGAGCTGCGCCAACGGCCAGCGCCAGCCGCCGGTCTCGCGCTTCATCACCGCCACCGTGCTCATGCACTGCATCGCCAGCACGAACCACACCAGCAGGCTGACCGCCACCGCCGGGGTCCACACCGCCGCCCCCCCGGGCCCACGGTCGGCAACCATCGCCTGGCGCAGCGGGGTGTCATCATCGCCGACATCACCGACCCCGTAGACCACCCCCATGGTGCTGACGAACACCTCGCGGGCGGCGAAGGCGCCGATCAGGCCGATGCCCATCTTCCAGTCAAAGCCGAGGGGAGCGATCACCGGCTCGACCAGGGTGCCGATGCGGCCTGCGGCGCTGTGGGCGAGCTGGGCGGCGCCCTCGGCGCGGT
Source organism: Planctomycetota bacterium (assembly GCA_023150565.1). Lineage (GTDB taxonomy): Bacteria > Planctomycetota > UBA11346 > UBA11346 > UBA11346 > JAKLKR01. The sequence continues at coordinate 4,243 of JAKLKR010000034.1, read as the reverse complement.
CCTGCGCCTGGCTGCGCTCCTCGGCGCCGGCGTCCGCCGCCAGGCTGGCGGCGGCCTGGGAGCGCGCCGCCGCCGCCGCCGGCTCGGGCAGGCGGGGGAAGTAGGCCAGCGCCCACAGCAGGATGCTGACCGCGACGATGATGCCGCCGGCGCGGGCGAGGAAGGCCCAGGTGTGCTGCCACATGTGGCGGAGCACCTGGCCGGGCTGCGGCACCTGGTAGGTCGGCATCTCGAGGATGAACGGGGTGGCCTCGCCGCGGCCGAGGAACACCTTGGCCAATCCGGCGGTGGCGGCGGCGGCGGCGATGCCGAGCAGGTAGCACGCGAGCAGGATGCCGCCCTTGGCCAGCGCCCCATAGGAGGCGAAGAAGGCGGCGATGAGCAGGCCGTAGACCGGCAGACGCGCGCTGCAGCTCATGAAGGGCGCCACCAGCATGGTGGCCAGGCGTTCGCGGGCGTCGGGGATGGTGCGCGCCGACATGATGCCGGGGATGGCGCAGGCGTGCGACGACAGCAGCGGCACGAAGCTGCGCCCGTGCAGCCCGACCTTGCCCAGCACGCGGTCGAGCAGGAAGGCGCCGCGCGCCAGGTAGCCGGATTCGTCGAGCACGCTGAGCAGGATGAACATGAAGGCGATCTGGGGCACGAAGATCACCACCCCGCCGACCCCGCCGACGATGCCGTCGAGCCAGAGGTCGTGCAGCAGCCCTTCGCCGAGGAAGCCGGCGACCCAGCCGCCGACGGCCAGCACCAGGCCCTCGGCGGCGTCCATCAGCGGGGCGGCGAGGGTGAAGATGGC
>JAKLKR010000034.1:0-3434 GCA_023150565.1 Planctomycetota bacterium | reverse complement strand
CCGGCGATGCGGTGCAGCAGCACGGCGTCCAGGCGGTCGCGCCACAGCCGGCGGGCGCCGTGGCCCGCCTGCACCGCCGCCACCACCGCGTCGATCCAGGCGTAGCGCCGCTCGACATCGACGATCACCGGATGCCGGCCGGCTGTCTCCCAGCCGGCGCGGGCGCGCGCCACCGCCACGATCAGCGGTTCGATCGCGCCCAGGCCGAGCACCCCGGTGAAATCGCCTTCGCCGAGCAGGCCCCAGGCGATCAGCCGGGCCTGGGCCGGGCCGATGGCGCGGCCGGCGGCGCCGGCCTGGGCGGCGACGGTGGCGGCCAGGCGGTCGTGCTCGGCCAGGGCCGCGCCCGACCACGGACGGCTGGTGGCGGCGCGCGGGGCGGACAGTACCGCGCGCAGGCGCATCAGGCCCTCGCCGGTGGCCGCCACCACCGGCACCACCGGCACCCCGAGCAGGCGTTCCAGCGCCTCGGCGTCGACCGGGACGCCGCGTGTGCGAGCCTCGTCGACCATGGTCAGGGCCACCACCAGGGGCAGGCCGGTGTCGAGCAGCTGGGTGGCGAGCAATAGGTTGCGCGCCAGGTTGGTGGCATCGACCACCGCCAGCACCAGGTCGGGGGCGGGGGTGTCGGCGCGCAGGCCGGCCAGCACCTCGACCGCCACCCGTTCGTCGGGCGACGACGGTACCAGGCTGTAGATGCCGGGCAGGTCGATCAGGCGGGCCTGGACCCCACCGGCGAGCGGGGCGCGGCCCTCCTTGCGCTCGACCGTCACCCCGGGGTAGTTGCCGACCTGCTGATGCAGCCCGGTGATGGCGTTGAACAGGGTGGTCTTGCCGGCGTTGGGGTTGCCGGCCAGGGCGATCACCGGGGCGCGGCCGGCCACCGGCGCCACCGGCGCCGCCGCCACCGGCTCGGCGGCGGCGGGGATCGCCGCCGCCCGCCCCCCCAGGCGGAGGCAGCGCGCCTGGTCGGCGCGCAGCGACAGGCGGTAGCCGCGCACCGCCACCTCGATGGGATCGCCAAGCGGGGCCACCCGCTCGACCTTCACCGTCACCCCCGGCACCAGACCCATCTCGGCCAGCCGGCGGCGGGTGGCGAGGTGGGCGCCTTCCAGGGCGGACACCACCCCGGACTGGCCGGGGCGCAGGCCATCCAGGCACGGCCCGACGCTGCTGGCGCGCGGTTGAGAGGGAAAGGTGGTCGGTCCGGCGATGGTGATGGGCATGGGCTTGGCTCGGGGGACTTACTCATCTTGCCGCCATTGATAATGATTGTCAATAGCCACAAGCCTGCCGCGGCTCGACGCTGGTTCCTGGTCACCGCGCAACAGGCTGGCCATCCCCCGAGAATACCCAGGAGGCAGCACCGGCGCCGACCGGTCTGCCGCCGCCAACACCACAGCCACCACCAAGGGAATCCCCCATGCCGTCCATCAAAGGCACCCAGACCGAGAAGAACCTGCTCAAGGCCTTCGCCGGCGAATCGCAGGCGCGCAACCGCTACACCTACTTCGCCGGTGCGGCGCGGAAGGAAGGGTTCGTGCAGATCGCGGCGATCTTCGAGGAGACCGCCAACCAGGAAAAGGAGCACGCCAAGCGCTTCTTCTCGTTCCTGGAGGGCGGCGAGGTCGAGATCAGCGCCTGCTTCCCCGCCGGCAAGGTCGGCACCACCGCCGAGAACCTGGCCGCAGCGGCCCACGGCGAGAACGAGGAATGGACCGTCCTCTACCCCGAGTTCGCCAAGGTCGCGCGCGCCGAGGGCTTCCCGGCGGTGGCGGCGGTGTTCGAGCGCATCAGCGTGGCCGAGAAGCACCACGAGGAACGCTACCGCGCCCTGCTCAAGAACGTGCAGGAGGGCACCGTCTTCAAGAAGAAGTCAAAGGCCACCTGGGTGTGCCGCAACTGCGGCTACACCCACGAGGGCGAGGAAGCCCCCAAGGCCTGCCCGGCCTGCGCCCACCCGCAGGACCATTTCGAGGTCAAAGCCGAGAGCTACTGAACTCGGTGTCTTCCCGCACTTGCCCGCGCGCCCCGGCTGGACCAGCCGGGGCGCGCTCGTTGGCGCCGCCACGAGCGCTGGACCGCTGTTATGATATCGTTACCATCAGGTCCCCCCGAGCGGAGTCCCCGATGCGCCACCTGCCCAGCCTGCTGGCCCTGTTCGCCCTCGCCGCCAGCGGCCTCGCCGCCGAACCAGCGACACCGGCGGCAAATCTGCCGGTGGTGATGCTCAAGCTCGACGACGTCACCAAGGTCACCCCGCGCTGGAGGAAGACCGCGGAGTTCATCGCCGCCGAGGGGCTCAAGGCCAACTTCGGGGTGATCAACAGCTCCCTGGAAAAGGATGACCCGGGCCTGAATGCCTGGGTCAAGGAGCAGACGGCCGCGGGGGTGATCGAGTTCTGGAACCACGGATACGACGCCAAGTACCCGCACGACAAGGAGCACAAAGGCGAGTTCGAGGGCTCCGGCTACGACTTCCAGCTGCACTCGCTGCAGCGCGCCCAGGAACTGGCCGAGCTGCGCTTCGGCCGCGAATATGTCGCCTTCGGCCCGCACTGGAGCGGCACCGACGCCGACACCTGGAAGGCCCTCGATCAGGTGCCGGGCATCAAGGTGGTGTGGTTCTATGCCCCCAAGCCGCCGGCGACCTCGAGCAAGATCATCATCGAGCGGCGCATGGAGCTGGAGAAGCCGCTGTTCAAGCCCAACCCCGAGGAGGTGCAGGCGCGCTTCGCGGCGGTGGGTCGGAAGTTCGACTACATCGCCCTGCAGGGCCACCCCGAGCAATGGGACGACCCGCGCTTCGCCGATTTCCAGCGCGCGGTGCGCTACCTCAAGGAGCAGGGCTGCCGTTTCGTCACCGTCAGCGAATGGCTGGCGAGCCGGAAGTAGAGTCCGTACGGTCCTTGTTGTTGTATTGATGTTGAGAGTCATTATCATCTGGAAATGACCCCAAACCCCCTCCCTCACTTCATCCGCGCCACCTGCCTGACTACCCTGATCGCCCTGGCGGGCGCCAGCGAGGCCGCCCTCACCAAGGTGGTGGTGGCGCTCAAGCCGGACAAGAACCCGGAAGCCATGGCCAGCGAGCGCAAGGACCTGGCCACCGCCCTGGGCGCGCGGCTCGGCCTGCCGGTCGAGGTGATCGTGCCGATGAGCGGGGCGGTGCTGATGGAAGGCCTGACCAACGGCTCGGTGGACCTCGGCTGGCTGGCCAGCACCGATGTCGCCAAGCTGCCGGCCCCGCGCCCGGTGGGGGTGCTGCTGGCGGCCCGCGTCAAAGGAGAGACCTCCTACCGCTCGGTGTGGCTGACGCTCAAGGAACGCACCTACGCCTCGCCCGCCGACCTGCGCGGCAAGCCGGTGGCCTTCGCCTCCAAGACCAGCACCTCGGGCTGCATCGTGCCGCTCCACGACCTGGTGCAGAAGGG
>JAKLKR010000349.1 GCA_023150565.1 Planctomycetota bacterium | reverse complement strand
CCGCCGGCAGATCAGCGCCGCCAAGCACCTGCTGCGCGGCGGCGCCCAGGAGGTCACCGCGGTCGCGCTCGCCTGCGGCTTCCCTTCCAGCCAGCACTTCGCCACCCGCTTCCGCCAGGCCACCGGGCTGACCCCCTCGGCCTACCGCCGGCTGGCCACGCGCCTGCCCGCCGCCGCCGGCTGATCAGCCCGCCTCGCTCACCGCGGCGTCGGCGACGGCCTGCCGCTCGGCCGCCTCGACGGCGAGGGCCCGCGCCTGGTGCTGCCCAGCCGCATACGCCGCACCCTGGCAGGCTAGACGCAATCGCGTCCAGCGATCGCCGGCGCATCCTGGCATGCCAGTCGGCTACAAGGCCTACGCCCTCGGGCCATGCCCCGGCCTCCCCTTGTCCGCCGGCGTCCGAGGCCTAAACCGCGGCCGGAAACCCATCATGGCCGTCACCATCCGCATCCCCTCCGTGCTCCGCAACCTCACCAATGGCAAGGAGACGGTCGAGGTCCAGGCCGGCAGCGTGGACGCCGCCCTGGCCGCCATCGAGGCGCTCCATCCCGGCATCAGGGCCCGCCTGTGCGATGACCAGGGCAAGCTGCGGCGGTTCGTCAACGTGTTCGTGGGCGAGGAGGACATCCGCTTCCTCGAAGGTCAGAGGACCGCGCTCAAGGATGGCGACATGGTCGACATCGTGCCGGCCATCGCCGGCGGCTGAACCCGGACCACCCTTTCGCCTGGGATCGCCAGATCCAACGACAAGGCCAGGCGCGCATGCGCCTGGCCTTGCTGCTTCAGCGGGATGTCCCGCCGATCACTTGGCGGGAGCAGCGGTCTCGGCCTCGGCCTCGCCCAGGTACTCCTTCACCTTGGTCGACTTGCCCACGCGGTCTCGCAGGTAGTAGAGCTTGGCGCGGCGGACCTGGCCCTGGCGGATGACCTCGACGCGGGTGATGCGCGGGCTGTGCACCGGGAAGATGCGCTCGACGCCCTCGCCGGAGACCACGCGGCGCACCACGAAGGTGGCGTTGACCGCGCCATGGCCGCGGAAGCGCGCGATGACGGTGCCGTTGAACACCTGCACGCGCTCCTTGTCGCCTTCCTTGATGCGGGTGTGGACATTGACCGTGTCGCCCACGTCGAAGTCCCCGAGGGACTCCTTGCGCAGCGAATTCTTGGCGACGAGGTCGAGCAGCTTGGACATGGTGAACCTTCCGGAGCGCGCACCCGTAGGCGCGGGAGGCGGAACGTTAGCGGTCAGGCCCGCTTGTCAATATCGGCCCGCACATCCTGCCGCCGGCGCCAGCGCATCCAACCAGCCACCACCAGGGCGCCTGCCACCAGTTGCAGCGAGGTGAACTGGCTGGGGGTCATTCCGACGATGCGGTTCACATCATGGTCGCCGCGCAGGGATTCGTTGATGAAGCGCCAGCAGCCGTAGCCGACCACCGCCCAGAAGGCGACCGCGCCGTCACGCCCGCGCCGCGGCCACCACCACCACAGGCCGGCCGCCAGGGCCACCACCACCACGCTCTCGTAGAGCTGGGCGGGGTGCACATGCACCCCCGGGCAGGCTGGGTTCTCGACCCCCCAGGGCAGGGTGGTCGGCGCCCCGTAGCAGCAACCGTTGAGAAAGCAGCCGATGCGGCCAAGGGCCAGGCCCGCCAGCACCGCCGGCGCCACCAGGTCGGCCAGGGGCAGCAGCGGGATGCGCCGCCAGCGCGCCCAGGCCACCACCGCCAGCGCGGCCAGGATCAGGCCGCCATACCACACCGCCCCGCCGCCATCGACGTCGGCGGCCAGCGCCAGCAGTTCCGGCCACGGCCGGGGCGCGCCCTGGGCGTCGAGCGCGAAGCGGTCCCAACGCTCCCACACGTAGCGCGCCCGCGCCCCCACCACCCCGGCCACCAGGGCGATGGCGCAGGCGTCGATGGCCAGGCGCGGATCGAGGGCGATGGCAGGCGCCCGCCGCCACAGCAGGGCGCCCGCGAGCACGAAGCCGGCGAGCATGCAGGCGCCATGGGCGGCGAGATGGAGGGTGCCGGTCCAGGGCAGCACCCCGAGCGCGCCGAGCAGCGCCGCCAGCCCGGGCCCGGCCGCCAGCGCCAGCCAGGGACGGGCCCGGGTCGGCGGCAGGGTCAGCATCGCGCCGGCGAAGCCGCCGCTGGCGACCAGCACCAGCGCGGGATGGATGAATGGCAGCGCGACCGCGGCCGCCATCACAGCCCGTGCAGCATGTCGATCAGGCGCTTGTCCAGCTCGTCGGCCAGCCGCTTGGCCAGCTTCAGGGCCAGGCGGTCGCGGGCCTCGGCCTCGCTCGGCGCGCCGGCGCGCTCGCCGACCTGGATGCCGCCCAGGCGGCGGCCCTTGGCCGCGTCCTCGATGCCGCCGCTGACCTGGGCGTCGACCCGGTACTGGTTGTCGATGCGCAGCACCTGGGCCTTCATCGCCAGCTTGAGGCGCAGCACCGCCTGTTCACCGGGGGCCGCGGTGCGCAGCCCGACCGCGGCGAAGGAGTCGGTCAGCTGCGGCAGCATGTCGTGGAACTCCGGCCCTGCCGGCAGCTCGACGGTGATGGCGGCGAGCATGCGGTCGAGGCGGGCGCGCAGCGCCACCCGGTCGATCGGGTCCTTGGGCGGCTGCATCCCGGGGGCGGCGGCGCGCAGCCGGGTCACCAGGTCGTCGCGCTCGGCCAGCAGCGGCACCACCAGGTGCAGCAGCTGCGCCGCCACCGCCGGACGGCTGTCGTCCTCGCGCGCCTTGACCTCGGCGGCCAGGCGCTCGTCGAGCGCGGCCAGGCGGCCGCGCAGGTCGGCGGCCCACAGCCCGCGGTCGAGGGCGAGCAGGACATAGACCTTGTCGCCGCCCTCCTCCTCCTTCTCGACCCGCACCCCGGGCAGGTCGCGGGCCTGGGCCTTGAGCCGCACCTCGTTGCGCGCCGCGCTCTCGAAGCGCTCGACGCGCGCCTGGCCAGTGGCCTCCTGCAGGGTGCCGGTGTCGACCCGGCGGTCGTCGACCGCGATCGAGACCTGGATCTGGCTGGCGAGTTCGCGCTGGGCCTGGGCCATGGCGGCATCGCGCTGTCCGCGCGGGGCCGAGCCGGCGGCGAACAGCCAGCCGTCGCGGCGCGGCGGATCGTTGACCCAGGCCGGGGCGGGATCGCTGCGGAAGGGCGCGGTGACGGCGCGGCCGACGTCCCCGGCGCCCTGGCAGCCGGCCGCCAGCAGCAGGGCGGCCAGGGGCAGCAGCCGTGCGGGGCTCGCCCCGTGAAGAGCCGATGGATCACCGCCACAACGCCACGACGCCACGAAAAATGGGCTTATGGAGATCCGGGCCTTCACCCTTTGGGCGAGCGGGAAAGTCGGCATAGGTCCATTTCCGGCCGTGGCGTCGTGGCGTCGTGGCGGTCGAATCGCCGGTTTTCGGCTCACTTCTTGACCAGCTTCTTCACCGCCTTGGAGCGCTGCCAGGCGATCTCCTGGGTGGTGACGTCGACCAGCTTGAAGGTGGCCTTGTAGTACTTGACCGCCTTGCTGCCCTCCTGGTCGAGCTGCGACTCGATGGTGCCGGTGAGCACGAAGTCGGCGCCCAGCTCCTGGAAGCTCTCCTTGCGGCTGTCGGCGCTGGCGTGCTTCTCCTGGTCGGCGCGCTCGTTGCGGGCCTGGTCGATCAGCGCCTCTTCGGCCACCGCGCGCACCCGGCCGCTGTTGACCAGCTCCTGCACGATGCTGTCGGTGATGATCGCCGGGTTGATCACCTCCTCGGCGCGGATCAGCACCCGGCGCACTCGCACCACCGGCTTGCGGCTAGTCTTGGCGGTGAAGTCGGCCGCCCACGGCCGCTGCAGGCTGTCCTTGATCATCTCCTCGGCCACCAGCCGGCTGTCGGTGTCGTTCCACGAGCCGCTGAGGTCGATCACGGCGGTCTCGTCCTCGCGCTGGACCGAGGTGCCGCAGCCGGCCACCACCAGGGCGGCGGCGGGCAGGACCAGGCAGGCGGCGATCAGGGGGAGCTTCATGGGGGATCCTTTCGCAGATCGGTCTCGGGGGTGAAGGTGCGCACCGCGACCACGGCGATGCGCCCGGCGGGGACCTCGACGGTGCCGAGGGCGACGGTGCCGTTGCGGGTGTCGAGTTCGAGGCGGTGGGGACCCGCGGGCAGGTCGACCAGCACGCCCTCGACATGGTCGGGCAGGGTCAGCCAAGCGCGCAGGTCGGCGCTCTCGGTGGCGGTCATCAGCAGCGAGCCGCCGAGGTTGACCAGCAGCGCCACCGGGTCGGTGCCGTCGCTGCGGCCCTCGCGCTTGGTACCCACCGCATGGGCGGTGGCGGCCACCGCACCCTGCTTGACCAGGGTGCGCGAGAGGGTCTTGATCACGATCCCGGGCTGGGCGTCCTTGAGCGTGCCGCGGGCGTAGGCGTCGATGTCGGCCACCACCTCGAGCGCGCGCGCGGCGCCGCCGTCGACGCGCAGCGCGGCCGGGCTGCCGAGCGGGCGGTCGCCGCGGTGCACCGGGATCTCGAAGCCGATCACCGCCGCGCCGCCGGGCGCCAGGCACTGCTGCACCAGGGTGCCGGGCACCGGGATGGCGGCCCACG
>JAKLKR010000348.1 GCA_023150565.1 Planctomycetota bacterium | reverse complement strand
GGGTGGTGGGGGTGAGGTAGAGCGGCCGGATCAGCGGCAGGCCGTGGTAGTCCTGCGCCGGGGCCGCCGCCGGCGGGGGGTCGGCCGGCAGCGGGGTGGGGCGCTTGGCCGCCTGGGCGAGCGGGATGGGGGCGGCCTCCGCCGCCACCGGCGCCGGCCACGCCAGCGTGATCGCCGGCACCGTGCCCGGCCACTCCGCCGGGCGGTTGGCGATGCGCGCCAGGAAGGGGCCGCGGGCATCGTGGTCGAGCAGCGCCAGCTCGCGCCCGTCCGGGCTGGGCACGCAGGCCAGCACCCCGCCCACGGTGTTGGTGACCGCCACCAGCTCGCCCGGCCGCGCCAGCGACACCCAGTAGGCGTTGGCCACCCCGCTGTGGTCGGCGCACACGAACAGCCCGGCGCCGTCCGCCTGCCACACCGGGTGGAGCAGGCGGCCGCGCACCTCGGCCAGCAGCGTGCGCTCGCCGGGACGGTCGGGGTCGGCCAGCACCAGGCGCGAGCCGCCGCTCCAGGTCTCGACCCAGGCCAGGCCGCCGCCGCCCGGACGCCAGGCCGGCGACCAGGCGCGGCCCTGCACCGGGATCGGCTCCCAGGCGCCCTGGGGGCCGTCGAGCGGCACCGTGCAGCGCACCAGCTGCTGGCTGCCGGCGGGGCCCAGGCGCACCGCCGCCACCTGCCAGCCGGTGCCGTCGCGGCGCAGGTCGGGCTGCAGCATGCGCCGGCCGTCGAGCACCCGCGAGCGCCCGGAGGCATCCACCAGGGCGATGCGCGAACGGGTGAACAGGAACACCTCGTTGCTGTCCTGGCAGGCGCCGCAGCCGGGTTCCAGCCCCGGCCAGCCGTCCGGCAGCGAGGCGGCGGTGTCGGCATAGATGTAGGATCCGTCGCCGAGCGCGCGCACCTCGCCGCCGCGGGTGGCGCGCATGCCGGTGCGTTCGATCGCGCCCGCGGCGTCGACCAGCGCCACCCGGTCGATGCCAAAGGGGTCGACATGCACCGCCGCCAGGCGGCCGTCGGGCTGCCAGGCGGGGGCGCCGAACACCGAGTCGGGCGGGGTCAGGCGGCGGGCGGCGGTCAGCGGCCGGCTGCGCAGCTGGGCGAGGATGCCCTGCTGCTCGGCGAGCAGGTCGGCACGGGCGCGCTCGAGCAGCTCCTGGTGGCGGCGGCCGAGCGGGGCCTCGGCGCCGGCGTCGAAGAAGAACGGAGGCTCGTCGGCCTGGGCGTCGATCAGGTTCCACAGGCTGGCGCGGCCGCCGAAGGCGCCTTCGAGCCAGCGGGTGTAGGCCACCCCGTAGAGGTAGGGCCGGTTGCCGAACGGCCATTGCTGGTACCCCGGCCGCCAGTCGCCGGGCGCGGGGATGGCGCCGGCGGCGGCGTCGAGCCGCCACACCATGTGGGTCAGGCTGTCGCGCCCGCGCCCGGCCCAGGGCGAGGCGGGGTCGGCGTAGGCGGTCTCGACCCACTGCGCCAGGCCTTCGTGCCAGAACGACGGCTGGGTGGCGTGGCTGGGGATGGTCGCCCACGCCCACAGCATGCTCAGCGGCTCGTCCGGCATGGTGCGGCCGGTGAGCATCTGCAGCACCCGGCGCAGCCCGGTCGAGCGTTCGGCGGTGTTGCTCAGGTGGTGCGCGAACTCGTGGGTGAGGGTGCGCACCAGGTGGTCGGAGCCGTCGAAGATGCCCGAGCGCGGCGGCGCCGGCGCCAGCACCACCCACACCGCGTCGTCGGGCACCACCGAGGAGAAGCCGTTGTGCTCGTCGAGCTCGTCGCTCAGCACCAGGGTCAGGGGCGAGGCCGGCACCCCGGCGTCGTGGGCGAGATGGCGGTAGAGCGCCGCCGCCCGGCCCACCAGCGGGCGCAGGGCCTCGGCCTGCGAACGCGGCACCAGCACGCGCAGCGGACCCTCGCGGAACTCGGCGCAGGTGGTGCCGGGCATCACCAGCGGCATCGCCCCGCTCTCGGCCGCAGGGGCGGCGGCGGTCAGGGCGAGGGCGGCCAGCAGGGCCGGCAGGGGCCGTGCCCGGTTGATGGTTGAGGGTCGATGGTCGGCGGACGGCGCGCCTCTCTGCCATCCACCATCAACCATCAACCGGTTCAGAGACCGAAGAACCAGCACAGCGACTTCAGCAGCCAGGGCCGGTCGACCAGCTGGCCGGCCTTGAGCAGGCGCTGGCGTTCGAGCAGGCGCGGCTTCCACACCCGGTGGAACCACGAGGCCAGGATCCACATGCCGGCCGCCACCAGCGGGGCGGCGACCATGCCGATCAGGGTCAGGCCGAGCCAGCCGGTGTGGTCCCACAGGCTGGCGTGCAGCAGCGGGATGTCGGCGCTGGCGCGGGCGAGGCCCTCGAAGGATTCGCCCACCGCCACCGCGGCGCCGCCCAGGGCCTTGGTGGCGAGCTTGGCCACCCCCATCAGCAGCAGGAAGGTGGCGAGGTGGCAGTTGATCAGCAGCGCCACCAGCAGCAGGGCGCAGCCGAGCGGGGCGGGGCCGAAGCCCTGCGCCGCCGGCCACACCGGCAGGAAGCCCACCAGCACCCCGAGGAAGGCGCCGATGCCGATCTGCCAGGGCTTGGCGTCGCTCGCCAGGGACCGGATGAAGGAGCGCAGCAGCTTGTAGGTCAGGTACATGGCGGCCTCACTTGCCGAGCAGCTTGTTGAGCGAATCGAGGCCCTGCTTGACCCGCGGATCCTTCTCAGCCTGCTTCTGCAGCTGCTTGTTGGCCTGCTCGGTCGCCTGGTCGATGGCCACCGCCTTGAGGGTGTCGACGCTCAGCGCGTTCTTGGCCAGGGTGTCGAGCCCGCTGTCGGTGATGGTGGGGGCGAACAGCGTGCCGCCGACCTTGACCGGCCACACCACCGGCCTGCCCTTGAGCGCGTTCACCACCTGGGCGGTGCGCTGGGCCTGGGCCCCGGCCTCGGGCCGGGGCGCCAGGGTCAGGCCCTTGACGGTGGCGGTGATGTCGCCCTTGCCCAGGTCCCAGCCGGTCCAGGCGAAGGCGGCGGTGACCGCGGCCGAGCCGCTGGCGCCGTAGCGCGCCACCGCCTCGCCGCCGAGGGCGGGATCGTTGAGCGCCTGCACCGGCAGCGCCGGCGCCGCCAGGTCGAGGCTGCCGCTGCCCTCGCCGGTGCGTACCAGCGCCAGGGTCAGGTCGCCGGCCCCGGCGGTGACCAGGGTGCCGTCGAGCTTCATGGTCTCGCCCGCCGCCAGGCGCGAGGCCACGGTGGCGCCGGTGAGCTTGAAGCTGGTGACGTCGAAGGCGGTGCGGTCGGGCAGCTCGAGGGCCTCGCCGCTGATGCTCAGCTTGCGCACCAGCACCCGCGGCGCCGGGCGCGCCGGGCTGGGGGTGGGCTGGAAGCGCCGCGCCTTGGGCCACTGGGGGTCGGGCTCGCCGGCCTGGGGCTTCTGCTCGTCGCCCGGCTTGCCGGGTTCGCCCGGCTCGGTCTTGCCGTCCTGCTCGGCGCGCCAGCGCTTGGCGCGCTCCAGCGCCTCGCGCCAGTACTGCGACCAGTCGATCGGCTTGGAGGCCTGGCCGGGCTGCCCGGGCTGGCCCGGCTGGCCGCCCGCGCCGCCCTTGCCGTCGCCCTCGGCCTGGCCGGGGATGCGCCCGGTGGGGCCGCGGCGCAGGGTGCCCTTGACCCCTTCCGCCGCCAGTTCGTCGAGGATGAGGTCGCCCTGGCCCAGGCTGTCGAGCACCGCCAGGTCGGCGTCGAGCCGGCTCAGGCGCAGCACCTCGGCGCCGCCGCCGAGCTCGCGCAGGCGCAGGTCGCTGCCCGCCAGGCGGCCGCCGAAGACGTTGACCGCGAGCTGCGACTCCGGGGTGAGTTCCCAGCCCTGGCCGGCAAGGGCGCGGTCGAGGCGGGAGCGTACGAAGGAGTTCGCCACCAGCGGCGCCGCCACCAGGGCGAGGATGACCAGCGCCAGCACCAGGATCAGCCCCCACCAGCGCACCAGGCCCTGGCGCTTGGGGGCGGGGGCGGCCTCGGCCGCGGCGGCCGGGGCGGGGACGGGGGCGGGATCGGTCATGGGGGGCTCACCAGTTCGGGCACGGTGTTGGGCTTGCCGCAGCGCGGGCAGTCCATGGTGTCGCCGGCGGTGCGGTGGGCGATCGAGAACCACGCGCTGCAGGCGTTGCAGGGGCAGGCCTCGGGCGGGTCGTCGACCCCGCGCACGCGCTGGGGCGCGGCCGGACCGTCGTCGTCGCCGCCGGCGGGCACGTCGATCGCCGCCTCGGCCTCCTCGATGCTGCCGGTGTGGAAGGTCAGGCGCGCCTTGCCCGCCTTGACGATGTCGCGCTCCTTGAGCGCGCGCCGGCTGTTGGCCTCCATGCGCTCGGCGCCCACCCGGGTGCCGTTGGCGCTGCCGAGGTCGAGCACGTACCAGGCCTCGCCCTCGCGCACGAAGGCGCAGTGCTCGCGGCTGATGGTGGTGTTGCGGATCGGCAGGTCGGTGGCCGAGGAACGGCCCACCACCATGCGTTCCTTGTCGAGCGCGGAGCGGGTGTATCCTTCCGTGCCCTTGATGCGGATAGTGACGAAGGCCATCGGAAACCTCCGAGGCGCCTGGGATACGAGCCGCCGCACCCGGTGCAAGCCGAGGACCGATC
>JAKLKR010000347.1 GCA_023150565.1 Planctomycetota bacterium | reverse complement strand
ACCGCCGTCACCGCCGCCCCCGGTCCCGCCAGCAGGGCGGCGGTGCGCGCCGGGGGGGCTTCCGACCCGGGCAGCAGGAAAACCCCGTCGCAGCCGCGCTTGGCCTCGCCCAGCACCGGATCGTCCCAGCCCACGAAGCGCAGCGAGGCGAGGTGCAGGCCGGGATGGCTGGCGGCCAGCGCCCGGCGCAGGGCGCCCTCCCAGCGCAGCAGGCCGTCGGATTCGTAGGCCGGGGCGAGGAAGGCGATGCGGCGCAGGGCCTCGCCGCGGCGGATCTCGACCCGCCCGGTGGCGGCGCGGCGCACCACCCCGTCCTGCTCCAGGCGGGCGAGGGCGCGGCGCACGGTGGTGCGGCTGGCGCCCAGCGCCGCCACCAGCTCGCGCTCGGCGGGCAGGCGGTCGCCCGGCCAGGCGCCGCCGGCGATGAGCGCGCGCAGCGACTCCTGGACCGCGGGTACGGTGGGCATGGACAATCCCTGTATACCGTGGCGGCGGGCGGTCAAACCGTGCGCGCGCGGAATTGACAGCGGTGGGCAGGTGGCGGTACCCTGTCATGATGCCCGCTGCCGATCCAGCCGAGGGTGGCGACCAGGCGCTGCTCGCCACCGAGCGCGAGCGCGACGCCGTGGGCAGCAGCGGCAGCGGGGGCGGCGACCACGGTCCGGCCCGGCCGCCGGCGAGCCTCGACCCGCGCTACCGCCTGGCCGACCGCCTGGGCGCCGGCACCACCGGCCAGGTGTGGGCGGCGCACGATCTCGCGCTCGACCGCCCGGTGGCGCTCAAGGTGCTGGGCGCCGCCGGCGCCCCCGCTACCGCGCGCTTCATCCGCGAGGCGCGCATCACCGCCGGCATCGACCACCCCAACGCCACCCCCATCCACGACCTCGGCTTCGGCGCCGACGGCACCGCCTACTTCGCCATGCGCCGCATCGAGGGGCGTTCGCTGGGGGCGGCGCTGCGCGCCGCCGCCGCCGGCGGGCCGGCGGGCGAGATCGCCGAGCTCAACCAGCGCATCACCGTGCTGCTCAAGGCCTGCGACGCCATCGCCCGCGCCCATGCGCGCGGGGTGGTGCACCGCGACATCAAGCCCGACAACATCATGCTCGGCAGCCACGGCGAGGTGGTGGTGGTGGACTGGGGCGAGGCGCGCCGCCTCGACGAGCCCGACCACCAGGGCGGGGCGAGCGCGGTCGGCACCCCCGCCTACATGAGCCCGGAGCAGGCGCGCGGCGAACCCGCCGACCAGCGCAGCGACGTGTGGTGCCTGGGCGCCACCCTCTGGCACCTGCTCACCCTGCGTCCGCCCTGGTGGGACGACGACCGCGAGCGCTTCTGGGCGGGCAAGCGCGCCGGGCGCGTCGCCCCGCTGCCCCCGGGAGCCGAGGCCCGCCTGCCGCGCCGGCTGCTGGCGGTGGCGCGCAAGGCGATGGCGGCGGACCCGGTCGGGCGCTATCCCTCGGTCGAGGCCTTCGCCGCCGACCTGGCCCGCTTCCAGGCCGGGCAGGCGGTCGAGGCCCTGCACGAGGATGCCCTGGAACGCGCCGCGCGCTGGCTGCACCAGCACCGCCGCGCGTTCGCCGCCGCCCTGCTGGTGCTGCTCGCGGCCGGCGCCGGCGCCGGCATGTGGTGGCGCGAGCGCGCGCGCCAGAGCGCCGGCTGGGGCAGCCCGGTGGCGGTCGAGGACTTCGCCGACGACGGCTGGCGCGAGCGCTGGCTCGAGCCGGAGCCGGGGATGTGGAAGGTGGATGGCGGACGGCTGGTCTCGACCGCCCCCGCCGCCGCCCACCTGGTGCTGCGCCGCCGCCTGGGCGGGGCGGTGGCGGTGGAGTTCGAGGGCGAGATGCTGCCCGGCTTCAACCCCTGCGACCTCTCGGTGCTGTGGACCGAGACCAACACCGCGATGGAGGAGCCGGAGGACTGGGTCCGCACCCACCACCGCCGGCTGTGGCTGCAGGCCGGGGCCTACAACAACACCTTCGCCGCCCTGTTCGAGAGCGGTGGACGCCTGGCGGTGTCGCGCCGGCGCCTGGAGCCGGGCCGGCGCTACCGCATGCGCTTCGAGCTCGACGGCCGGGATGTGCGCCTGCTGGTCGATGGCGAGCCCTGGATCGCCTACCGCCATCTGGTGACCCTGGGCAGCGGCTTCGTCTCGCTCTATGGCTTCTTTCCCGGCAAGGCCTTCTCCCGCGTGCGGGTGTACCAGCGCCGCCAGCCCGAACTGCTGCCGGCGCTGGCGCTGGGCGACGAGTTCTGGCGCCAGCGCCTTCTGCCGCAGGCGGCGGCCGCCTATGGCCAGGTGGCGGACTCGCTGCCCGGGGCGGCGATGGGCGCCGAGGCGCGCTACAAGCAGGCGGCGGCGCTGTGGGCCTCGGGCGACCGTTCCGCCGCCCGGCGCGCCTGGCTGCGCGTGCCGCCCGGGCCGTGGGGCGACCTGGTGCGCTGCGACCGCCTCGAGGAATGGTTCCTCCAGGGGCGCCACGCCGAGGCCGCCGACGGCCTGGTGCGCCTGGTGGGTGAACTGCCGGCCTGCCGCGACCACCTCATCCAGCTGTGGCAGGGGTGGGCGGCCAGCGCCCTCAAGGAGCTCGATGAGCGCGGCGACTCCCCTGCCGCCGCCCTGCTGCTGCGCGCCAAGCGCGAAGCCTTCCCCGAGGACCTCGCCAGCGACTGGCCGGCGGCCAGCCTGTGCCTGGCGCTCGAGGGGCCGGGCGAGCTGCTGCGCCGGCACGGCCACGAGGCCTTCCGCCGCGGCGAGGCGCTGATGCTGCTCGGGCGCTACCGCGAGGTGCTGGCCATGCCCGAGTCCATCGTCGGCCAGCGCGGGGATGCCCTGGCCCAGCTCGGCCGCATCGACGAGGCCATGGCGGTGATGGGGCCCGGCGGCCAGGCCCTGCTGCTCATGCTCGTCGGCCGCGAGGACGAGGCGCGCCGGCTGTTTCCCCAGGAGCAGATGGTGTGGGTGCGCTCCGGCGATCCCGAGCGCGCCCTGGCGCTGATCCCGCCCGACCGGCCGGTCGAGCGCGCCGCCGCCCTCATCCAGCTGGGACGGATGGAGGAGGCCGCCGCCATCGCCCGCACCCAGCCGATGCGCGACCGCCAGCGCCTGCTGGCGGCAGCCGGTTTCGCGCGTGAGGCAGCCGCCCTGCCCTACTCCTGGCGGGTGCGGCCGGTGGCGGACCTGGTGGTGCTGCGGCTGGATGGCGATCGCGAGGGGGAGCTGGCCGCACGCCGGCAGCTGCAGGAGCTGGGCGCCGACCGCGACTACCTCTCATCCACCGGCATGTGGCTGGGCCGCCGGGTGCTCGCGCCGCTGATCTCCCTCGCCGATGGCGACGACGCGCCCCTGCGCGGGCATCTGGCCGACCTGGCGGCCGCCGATCCCGAGCCGGTCGCCGGGCGCCCGGTGCGCCTGGCGCGCTTCGTGCTGACCGGCGACGAGGCCGAGATCGCGGCCCTGCCCATGGCTGCCGAGCGTGAGCTGTGGCTGGCGCTGGGTCGGGCCCTGCGCGCCGAACTGGCGGGCGCCGAGGAGGCGCGCATCGCCGCCTGGGCCGCCTACCTCGAGCTGCCCTTCCACCGCCGCCTGGTGGGCGGCGAACGCCTGCCGGTGACCGGGCTCGACCTGATGGCGGCCTGGCGCTGCGGCCGGCTGCGGGCGGAGGATCTGCGGTGAGCGCGCGGCTGCTGGTGATCGGCGGGGCGCAGGCCGGCACCACCGCCAGCGTGGCCGAGGGGCGGCCGCTGGTGGCCGGGCGCGACCGCGCCTGCGGCCTGGTGCTGGACGGGGCCGAGGTCAGCCGCCGGCATGTCCGCTTCGCCCTCGCCGGCGGGGTGCTGGCGGTCGAGCGCCTGAGCGAGGGCAACGGCCTGTACGTCAACGGCCGGCGCTGCGAGCGCGCCGACCTCGGCCTGTGGGACACGGTGGTGGTGGGCGGCCACGTGCTGCGGGTCGAGGCCCTGGCCGGGGCGGCGCTGCCGGCGCCGCTGGCGGTGGGCGCCGA
Source organism: Planctomycetota bacterium (assembly GCA_023150565.1). Taxonomy (GTDB): domain Bacteria; phylum Planctomycetota; class UBA11346; order UBA11346; family UBA11346; genus JAKLKR01. Next base: position 623 of record JAKLKR010000347.1, on the reverse strand, counting down.
CGCCTCGCTGCTCGCCTGCCTGCTCGAGATCCAGCGCCTGCTCGGCGCCGACGACGAGCGCATGGTCGAGCGCAGCCTGGAGGCGCTGTTCCTCGCCCTGCCCGCCACCCGTCTGAGCCTGTTCTCGCTCGATGCCGCCGGCGAGCCGGTGCAGGGCCACACGGTGGCGCGCTCGGGCCTGCCCAGCGCGCACATGAGCCACGGCTTCGCCCGCCAGGTGCTGGCCGCCGGGCGCGCCACCCTGCTCGAGCTCGACGCCGCGGCCGGGGGCGCGAGCTGGGAGCGCACCCTGCGCGCCCAGGCGGTGCACACCGTGATCGGCGTGCCGGTGATGCGCGCCGGCACGCCCGCGGCGGTGCTGCTGGCCGACAACCTCGAGCGTCCCGGCGCCCTCGACCGCACCCATCTGGCGGTGCTGGAGGCCGTGGCGCGCTCGCTCGAGCACGTGTTCCAGCGCGGCGAGCTGCGCCGCCTGGCGCAGGAGCGCCTGCGCGCCGAGGCCGAGTACGCGGCCGCCCAGGCGGTGCAGCGGGTGCTGATCGCGCGCGATCCCGCGCATCTGGCCGGGCCGTGGGCGTGGGCGGCGCGCTGCCGTCCGGCGCTCGAGCTGGGGGGCGACTACT
>JAKLKR010000346.1 GCA_023150565.1 Planctomycetota bacterium | reverse complement strand
CTCCCGCTCGGAACCATCCACGGCAGCGGAGGCCAACTCGGCTGGCAACCTGTCTATACCCCAAGCCATGATGGGATCGACGCCGGCAGGTCGGGCGCGATCGGGCATAACGGGCGATCATCCTTCACCTTGGATGTCGTCGGGCCGGCCACCGTTTCCTGGTGGTGGTCGGTTTCGTCGGAAGCGGGTTTCGACCTGCTCTCGGTATCGCTTGATGGTGTCACCGCCATGTCGCCGATCAGCGGCGAGGTAGGCTGGACCCAACGCTCCCTCGTCGTCCCCGCGGGGAGCCACCAGATCGCCTGGAGCTACGTCAAGGACTACATGGTGAGCGATGGGGCCGATGCCGGCTATCTCGACCAGGTCCGCATCGAAGGGCAGGGCCAGGTCGCGGCCCCGGTCATGTCACCGGCCGGAGGTTCCTACAGCGGTGCCCAAATGGTATCGATCACCTGTGCTACGGCGGGGGCGGCAATCCACATCACCAGCGACGGATCGGAGCCCACCACAGCTTCCGCCGTCTATGCTGCGCCATTGCTGGTTGCGAGTTCGGCGACCATCAAGGCGTTGGCGGTGAAGGAGGGTCTGATGCCAAGCGTTGTCGAGACCCAGATCTACTCCATCACCGCGGCTTCGCTGACCCTGGCGGAGGCCCTCGATCTCCCGGTCGGCACCCTGATCGGGTCCTCAGGTACGGCCTGGCGCCCAGATTCATCGGTCTCCCATGATGGGGTCGATTCGGGCCGTTCCGGTGTGATCGGCGACTCGATGTCGAGCGCGTTCACCTTGACGGTGGTGGGTCCGGTCACCGCCACTTGGTGGTGGAAGGTCTCATCGGAGGCCGGATACGACCGCCTGTCGCTACGCATGGACGGGGTCGAGGCGGTGGCTGGGGTGAGCGGCGATCTCGAATGGGAGCAGCGCACGCTGATGGTGCCCGCCGGCTCACATCAATTGGCCTGGGTATATGCCAAGGACTCCAGCCTCAGCCAGGGCCTGGATGCGGCCTTCGTCGACCAGGTGGTGATTTCCGCCATCCCGGTGGCGTCGGCGCCGACCATCACTCCGCCCGGGGGAACATACACCTCAGCGATCAGCGTATCGCTTTCGACCACCACGGTGGGCGCCACCATCCGCTACACCCTGGATGGGTCCACGCCGATCGCCGGATCGCCGGTGTTCCTCACCCCTATCGCCCTCAGTTCCACCTGCACGCTCAAGGCGGCCACCTTCGCTCCTGGTATGACCGAGAGCCCGGTGGTCTCGGAATCGTACATGTTCGATCTGGCGGTGGTCGCCACTCCTGCCATTTCTCCGGCCGGCGGCCCCTTTGCGGGCAGCAAGCAGGTCCACATCGGTTGCGCCACGCCCGGTTCGACCATCCGCTATACCCTGGATGGTTTCACCCCTGGTCCCGGGTCGGCGGTCTATTCCGGATCGCCATTGTTCATCAACCAGACCACCACGGTCAAGGCCAAGGCGTTCAAGGTCGGCATGATCGAGAGCGCGGTGGCGACCGAACTGCTTCGGCTCTGCCCTGCTCTCACCGTCTCGATCGGTAGCGCCACGCGTGCGTATGGAGCGCCAGATCCCGCCTATTCCGCCACCTACGCCGGTTTCCGACCGGGTGAGGACGCCTCCCTTCTGGGCGGGCGTCTGGTGTGCGCCTCCAGTGCCACAGCTGGGAGCACCGTGGGCACGTATGCGATCTCAGGCGGCGGTCTGACCAGCTCCGACTACGCGATCTCCTACCTGCCCGGCGTCCTGACCATCGTGCCGGCGATGCCGACCATCGCTTGGCCGCAGCCGGCAGCGGTTCCGTCCGGGACCGTGCTTGACGGAATTCAGCTGTGTGCAACCGCCGGAGTGCCGGGTTCCTTCGCCTACTCTCCTGCCGCCGGGACGGTCCTGCCCTTCGGGACCCACGTTCTCTCGGTGAGGTTCACCCCGGATGATGGCCTGAACAACCTGCCGGCGACATCCAGCGTGTCCCTGACGGTGACCGCCAGGGATTCCCAGCTGACCTGGCCGGTTCCGGCAGCGATCACTTACGGGACTCCGCTGACCGGCCTCCAGCTGAACGCGGCGGCAGCCATCCCCGGATCATTCGTATACAACCCCGCGGCCGGAACCATCCTGCACGCCGGATCCACCACCTTGGGAGTGGTGTTCACCCCGTCCGACGGGGCTCCTGCCGAATCCAGTTCGGTTCCCATCCAGGTCGGCAAGGCGCGCTTGGTGGCAACCGCAGAGGGCAAGGAGCGTTCCTACGGGGCGGCGAATCCCCTCTTCACCATCCACTATGCCGGCTTCTTGGCCGGAGAGGGGTATTCTGTCCTCGATTCAGTACCGTCCGCCTCCTGCACTGCCTCCGCGCAGCAACCGGTGGGCACGTATCTGATCACCATATCCGGCGGCTCCGATGGAGATTACTCGATCGAGACCGTCGCTGGGACGCTGACCGTCACTCCGGCCCGGCCGGTCATCACCTGGCCGGCACCGGCGTCGATCCAGGCAGGCACAGCACTCGGAGCGGTGCAATTGAATGCCCAGGCTGATTGGGAAGGCGCCTTCACCTATGACCCCCCCAGCGGCACCGTTCTCACGGCGGGCAGCCATCTGTTGGTCTGCACCTTTATGCCGACAGACGCCAATGTCGCCTCGGCCAGGTCGGAGGTCCGACTGACGGTCGAGGCGGCGTCGCCAGCCGGATCTGCCGCCCCCGTCGCCGCCATGGCCCCCACCGCCGTCGGTGGTGGCGGAGGCGGCGGAGGAGGAGGTGGTGGTGGCGGCTGCGGGTTGGGTGGGGTGGGGGTCCTCCTGTTGAGCGCCCTGATGCTGGTGAGGAGGCAGCGACGCTGACCCGGTTTCAACGCCGGCTTGCGCGCTGACCAGGATTCAATCCGCCCTGCTCCAGGGCGCGGGCCGAACGATGGTGGCGCGGTAGGGTCATCGGGTTGCCAGCCCTGCCGCCGGCCCTATCCTGCCGCGCCCCCGCGAGGTCCTTGCCATGCCCATCCAGATCGCCGGCGAACTCGGTGCCCTCAAGCCCGGCACCCGTTTCGCCATCGCCGCCGCCCGCTTCAACAGCTCGATCGTCGAGCGCCTGGTGGAAGGGTGCGTGGACGTGCTCGGCCGCCACGGGGTCGCCGATGGCGACATCAGCATCGCGCGCTGCCCGGGCGCCTGGGAGCTGCCGCTGGTGGCGCAGCGCCTGGCCGCCTCCAAGCGCTACGCCGCGGTCATCGCCCTCGGCTGCATCATCCGCGGCGACACCCCGCACTTCGACTATGTCGCCGGCGAGTGCTCCAAGGGCCTGGCCAAGGCCGGCCTCGACAGCGGCCTGCCGGTGATCTTCGGCGTGCTGACCACCGACACCACCGACCAGGCCTTCGCCCGCGCCGGCATCAAGGCGGGCAACAAGGGCGCCGACGCCGCCCTCACCGCGATCGAGATGGTGAGCCTGCTGGGGAAGCTGTGACCGTCCCAGCCCCCGATGCCGCCGCGCCCAGGCCCGGCCGCAACGCGCGCAGCGCCGGCCGCGCCCTGGCGATCCAGTGGCTGTACGCCTGGGAGCAGAACCGCTACCAGGACGACGGCCATCTGGTCACCGCCGAGGCGCTCGACGACGCCGGCGAGGCCGGGACCGCCTTCGCCGCCGAGCTCGAACCCGGGGTGGTGGCCAACCGCACCCCGATCGACGCCGCCATCGACCAGCGCCTGCAGAACTGGACCATCCACCGCCTGTCGGTGATCGACCGCCAGATCCTGCGCCTGGGCGCCTACGAGATCCTCTACCGCGAGGACGTGCCGCCGCGGGTGGCGATCAACGAGGCGGTGGAGCTGGCCAAGCAGTTCGGCAGCGAGGACAAGACCCCGCGGCTGGTGAACGGGGTGCTCGACCGCCTGGCGCGCGACCACCGGCCCGAGGCCTTCGCCGGGAAGGCGAAGGACGGCGGAGCGGCCTGATCCCCATGGGCGGTGACGACGCCGCCTGGATGGACCGCGCCCTGCGCCTGGCCGCGCTCAGCCTGGGCATGACCTGGCCCAATCCCGGGGTCGGTTGCGTGCTGGTGCGCGCCGGCCGGCTGCTCGGCCAGGGCCGCCATGTGCGCTGCGGCGGGCTGCACGCCGAGACCGCCGCCCTGGCCGACTGCCGCGCCCGCGGCCACGATCCCGCCGGCGCCACCGCCTATGTCACCCTTGCGCCCTGCACCCGCCAGGGCCGCCAGCCGCCCTGCACCGACGCCCTGATCGCGGCCCGCCTGGCGCGGGTGGTGGCGGCGGTGGGCGACCCGGCCCAGGACGCGGCCGCCCCGCTGCTGGGCGCGGCCGGCATCGCCTACGAGGTCGGCTGCCGCGGCGAGCGCGCCCGCCACCTGCACGGCGGCTTCCTGGCGCGGGTGGCCAGCGGCCGGCCGCGCATCACCGGCAAGTGGGCGATGACCCTCGACGGCTGCATCGCCACCAGCCGCGGTGATGCCGGCTGGATCTCGGCCCCGCCCGCGCTCGCGCTCAGCCGGCGCCGCCGCCGCGCCTATGACGCCATCCTGGTGGGCGCCGGCACCGCCCGCGCCGACGACCCGCAGTTGCTCGCCTCCCGTCCCGCCGACCACGGCGGCGAGCCGGGGCCATTGC
>JAKLKR010000345.1 GCA_023150565.1 Planctomycetota bacterium | reverse complement strand
CGAGACCGCCGCGCGCCTGGCCCAGGCCGAGCGCGACCGCGACCGCGCCGAGGCCCTGGCGGCGAGCCAGGCCATCGGCCGCGAGCAGGTCGAACGCCTGCGCGCCGAGGCCGCCGCCCTGCGCGCCGCCAGCCAGGCCGCCGCCACCGCCCTCGCCGAGTGCGAGCGCCAGTGCGGCGAGACCGAGCTGCGCGCGCCCTGGCCGGCGCTGGTGAGCACGGTCGAGGTCGAGCCGGGCGAGGTGGTGGCGACCGGGCAGACGGTGGCGCGCCTGGAGCGCACCGCCGGCAGCGAGGTGCCGGTGGCGGTGCCGCCGGCGCTGGTGCCGCGCCTGGCGGTGGGCCAGCCGGCGCGCCTGCAGCCCCTGGGCGGGGCGGCGGTGGACGGGCGGGTGGTCAGCGTGGCGGCGGCCGCCGACCGTTCGCACCTGTGCGAGGTGCTGGTCGAGAGCGATGCTGCCATCGCCCCCGGCAGCGCGGTGGCGGTGGCCCTGACGGTGGCCGAACCCCCCACCGTGGCGGTGCCGCTGGCGGCCCTGCTCGACCTCGCCGGCCGGCCGGCGGTGGTGGTGCTGGCGGCGGGCGCCGACGGCGCCCTGCGCGTGCACCGCCAGGCGGTGGAGCTGCGCGGGGTGGTGGGCGGCTCGGCCCTGCTCGCGCCCGGCGCCCTGGCGCCGGGCGCGCGGGTGGCGGTGGCCGGCCACCAGCAGGCGGTCGAGGGCGAAGCCGTGGATGCCGGCGATGCGCGCTGACGCCTTCCTCGCCCGCCCGCGCCTAGTGGCAGTGCTGGCGCTGCTGCTGACCGCCGCCGGGGTGCTCGCCTGGCTGGACATGCCGCGCCAGGAGGACCCCACCCTGCCCTACCGCGCCGGGGTGGTGGTGGTGCCGGTGCCGGGCGCCGACGCCGCCGCGGTCGAGCGTCTGGTGCTGCGCCGGGTCGAGGACCGCCTGGCCGAGGTCGACGGGGTCAAGCACCTCACCGGCACCGCCCGCACCGGGGTGGCGATCGTGCGCATCGACCTGCTCGACCGCGTGCAGCGGGTGCAGCCGGTGTGGGACGAGATCCGCCGCGCCCTCGCCGAGGTGCGCGCGGAGCTGCCGGCGGCGGCGGGCGAGCCGCTGCTCGACGACCGCACCTACGACGTGCAGGCGGGCCTGATCGCGCTCACCGGCGGCGACCCCCTGCGCCTGCGCCGGGCCGCGCGCAGCCTCCAGCGCGAGCTGCAGGGCGTGCCCGGCACCCGCCGGGTGGTGCTGTCGGGCGATCCCGGCGAGCAGGTCACGGTGCGCCTCGACGAGTCGGCCGCCGCCCAGCTCGGGCTCGACGCCGCCACCCTCGCGCGCCTGCTCGCCGGGCGCAACCAGGGCCTGCCCGCCGGCACCCTCGCCGCCGGCGGGCGCACCCTGGCGCTGCGCCCGGGCGACGAGTTCACCTCCATCGACGAGCTCGCCGCCACCGCCATCCCGCTGCCCGACGGGCGCACCGTCGAGCTGCGCCAGGTGGCGCAGGTGGTCGAGGAGCCGGCGCGCCCGGCCGACGAGCTGGCGCGCCTGGGCGGCGCCCCGGCGGTGACCCTGGGCGCCATCCCCGCCGACGGCATCGACGTGGTGGACTGGGGCCGGCGCCTGCGCGCGCGCCTGGACCAGCTGCGCCCGGGCCTGGCGCCGCTGCAGGCGGTCGAGCTGTCCTGGCAGCCGCGCCAGGTCGACGAGCGCCTGCGCCAGCTCGGGGTGGCGCTGGCCGAGGCGGTGCTGTACGTGGCCGCGGTGATGGTGCTGAGCATGGGCCTGCGCCTGGGCACGGTGGTGGCCGCGGTGGTGCCGGTGGTGGTGTGCGCCGGGCTGGCGCTGTACGCCGCCGGCGGCGGGGTGCTGCACCAGATCTCGATCGCCGCCCTGGTCATCGCCCTCGGCCTGCTGGTCGACGACGCGGTGGTGATGGCGGAGGGCATCCAGGCCCGCCTCGACCGCGGCGAGGGGCGCGACCAGGCGGTGCGCGGCGCGGTGGCGGCGCTGGCCATGCCGCTGCTCGCCGCCACCGGCACCACCATGGCCGCCTTCGTGCCCATGCTGCTGGCGGGCGGGGTGGCGGCCGACTTCACCCGCGCCCTGCCGATCGTGCTGCTGCTCACCCTCGCCCTGAGCTACCTCGCGGCCATGGCCCTCACCCCGCTGATGGCCGGCCGCCTGCTGCGCGCCCGCAGCGGCCACGGCGGCGACCATCTGCTGGCGCGCCTGGGCCGGCGCCTGGGCGGCTTCGCCGCCGCCCGCCCGTGGACGGTGGCGACCACCGCCGCCCTGGCGGTGGCGGCGGCGCTGGCGCTGTGGCCGCTGGTGCCGCAGCGCTACTTCCCGGCCGCCGACCGCGCGGTGGTGCTGGTCGACCTGCGCCTGCCCGAGGGCACCCACCTCGACGCCACCGCCGCCGCCAGCGCGGCGGTGGAATCGGCCCTGGCGGCGCGCAGCGAGGTGGCGCTGGTGGCGGCCTGGGCCGGGCGCGGGGCGCCGCACTTCTACTACGCGCTCGAGGACCTGCCCGCCAGCCCGCAGGTCGCCCAGGTGGTGGCGGTGCTGCGCGAACGCCGCCAGCTCGACGCCATGCTGGCGTGGGCGCGCGCCACCCTGCCGGCGGCGGTGCCGGCGGCGACGGTGACCGTGCGCCAGCTCGAACAGGGCCCGCCGCTGGCGGCGCCGGTCGAGGTGCGCGTGTTCCATCCCAACGGCGCGCGCCTGGCCGAGGCGGTGGCGGCGGTGCGGACCCGCCTGCGCGCCATCCCGGGCGCCATCAGCGTGCGCGAAGACGCCGGCGGCGGCGCCGCGGTGCTGCGCCTGACGGTCGACGACGCCGCCGCCGCGCGCGCCGGGCTCGACCGCAGCGGGGTGGCGCTGGCCCTGCTCGCGCGCACCCGCGGGCTGCCGGCGGGCTCCTTCCGCGGCGGCGACGACCCCCTGCCGATCCGGGTGGTGGCCGGCGCGGGCGAGCAGGAGGCGGGCGAAGGGGTGGGCGGCTGGCGCCTGGCCGGGGCCACCCCGCTGGGGGCGGTGGCGGTGGCCACCCCCGACTGGGTGCCGGCGGTGATCCACCACCGCGACCGCCGCCGCACCGGCAGCGTGCTCGCCGATCCCGCGCCCGGCTCGTCGCCCGACGCCATCGTCGCCGCCTTCGCCGCCGACCCCCCGGCGCTGCCCGCGGGCACCACCTGGGAGCTGGGCGGCGAGGCCGAGGGCCAGGCCGAGTCCAACGGCGGCATGGTCGCGGCGCTGCCGATCGGGCTGCTGGTACTGGTGGGCTTCCTGCTGTGGGAGTTCGATTCGGTGCGCCGGGTGCTGATCATCCTGGTGACGGTGCCGCTGGCCGCCTGCGGGGTGGTGCCCGGCCTGCTCGCGGGCGGGCAGCCGTTCGGCTTCATGGCCCTGCTCGGGGTGATGAGCCTGGCCGGCATCGTGGTCAAGAACGCCATCGTGCTGGTGGACCTGGCCGACCGCCGGCTGGAGGCCGGCGACGGCATCGACGCCGCCCTCGCCGCCGCGGTGGGCGAGCGCATTCGCCCGATCCTGCTCACCACCGCCTGCACCGTGCTGGGCCTGGTCCCGCTCGCCTTCAGCCCCGGCACCCTGTGGCCGCCGCTGGCCTGGACGGTGATCATCGGCCTGTGCGCCTCGACCCTGCTCACCCTGGCGGTGGTGCCGGCGCTGTACCGGCTGCTGATCCGGCGCTGACGCCGGCGATCGCGCCACCCCGCCGCGGCGTCGATGTGGGCATCGACGCTCCAAAGAGATGCACCGGCGATCGCGCCACCTCGCCGCGGCGTCGATGTGGGCATCGACGCTCCAAAGAGATGCACCGGTGATCGCACCACCTCGCCGCGGCGACGGGGGAAGCCGCTTCACGCTCCGGACGGCGATGCGGCCCGGAAGGCGCTGCTCCACCGCCAGCGTTCCGCGCTCGCCACCAGACCCGCCTGCACCGGGTTGGCGTGGATGTAGGCGATGCAACGCTGGAAATGCCGCTCATCGCGGATGTAGCGATCCCAGTAGTCCCGCTGCCAGAGGCGCCCGCCACCGAGGCGTTTGGCGCTGACCACCTTCCACGATCGCACGATGCTGGCCAGTACTCCACCGGGATGCTGGCGGATGAGGGCATGGACATGGTTCGGCATCACCACCCAGGCCAGGAGGTCATAGCTGCGCCCATCGCCGTGGGCCAAGGCATCGCCCACCGCGATGGCAGCGGCATCCTGCCGCAACCGGCACGACCCCCAGCCGGCATCGAGCAGGACCTCGACCCGGCGGTGGCGATCCTCGGCCTGGGCCGCCTCATCGCCGGGATGGCGCTCCTCGGCTTCACGGATGAGGCTGGTCAGGACCTGGCGCGGAAGGGAATCGGCCAGCCGGAAGGTGATGGCCTGAAAGACCCCGGCCTGATCGAAATGGGGCAGGGTGCCGTTGTGATACCAGCGCAGATGTCCGCCCGGATCCATGAAGGATGGCCATAGCAATGCGTCGTGGGCTGTCCACCGGGGGCCGGCGATCGCGCAACCTCGCCGCGGCGTCGATGTGGGCATCGACGCTCCGAAGAGGTGCGCCGGTGATCGCGCAACCACGCCGCGGCGTCGATGTGGGCATCGACGCTCCAAAGAGGTGCGCCGGCGATC
>JAKLKR010000344.1 GCA_023150565.1 Planctomycetota bacterium | reverse complement strand
GGTCGGGCAGCACCGCGGGGTCGTCCTTGGAGTCCTGATGGGCCTCCAGGCGCTGGCACAGCGCGGCCAGGGCGGCGCGGCCGGCCTCGCCGGCGGCGGCCGCCTCGGCGGCGTCGCGCGCCTGCTCGGCGGCGGCCAGGCGCTGGTGGAAGGCGCGGTCGGGGGCGGCGCTGAACACCGCGTGGTGGGGGTTGCCGAGCATGCGCCGGCGCACCTGCCCCTGCAGCCAGCCGGGGGCGGCGGCGCGCGCGCGCAGGCGGGCGATGGCCGGGGCCTGGTCGAGGAAGCCGAGGGGGTCGACGGCGCAGTTCCACGGCCCCACCAGGCGCAGGCACAGCTCCAGCCCATAGGGGTAGGAGTCGCCGCGGATCTCGCGCCGCGAAAGCTCGACCTGGTGCAGGGCGGCCTCGATCTCGTCGGCGGCCACCCCGTCGCGCGCCACCGCCGCCAGCGTCTCGCGCACCAGGGCGTGGACCTTGCCGGCGTCGGCGGGGTCGATGCCGTCCAGCTCGGCGGTGAACATGCCGTTGCGGTAGCCGCCGGAATAGCCGGTGGAGCCGGTGGAGCGGCCCAGGCCGCTGCCTTCCAGGGCCAGGCGCAGGGGGCTGGCGGCGTGGCCCATCAGCAGGCGCTCGATCAATTCGCCGTCGAGGGCCTCGTCGAGCCCGGCGCCGTCGTCCCACACCCAGGTGATGCCGGCGGCGGTGACGTCCTTGACCTCCTGGCCCTCGGCCCACGGCACCGCCACCGCGAGGGTGACCGGGGCCGGCAGCGGGCGCTGCAGCGGCGGCGGCGGCAGGGCGCTGCCGGCGCTGGCCAGGTAGGGGGCGAGGCGGCGGTGGAGGTCGGCGGGATCGCAGGCCCCGTAGGTGCAGAACACCGCGTTGGCGGGCTGGTAGCAGCGGCGGTGGAAGGCCACCAGGCCGGCGTGGGTGAGGGCGGGGATGGCGGCCGGGTCGCCGCCGTAGTTGTGGCGGTAGCAGGTGTCGGGCAGCAGGGCGGCGGCGAGCGCCTGCGAGAGCAGCTCGGAGGTCGAGTCCATCGCCCCCTTCATCTCATTGTACACCACCCCCTGGCGCGCCCAGGCGCCGTCGGCCGGGGCCAGTCGGTGGCCCTCCTGGGCGAAGTCCTCCTCGCGCAGGCGGGGGGCGAACACCGCGTCGAGGTAGACGTCGAGCAGGTTGCCGTAGTCCTTGCTGACCTGGGTGGCGAACGGGTAGGCCGTCAGGTCGGGGTAGGTCATGGCGTTCATGAAGGTCTGGAGCGAACGCCGCAGCATCTGGAAGAAGGGGTCGCGCACCGGGTAGCGCCGCGAGCCGCACAGCACGGTGTGCTCGAGGATGTGCGGCAGGCCGGTGGAATCGCCGGGCTGGGTGCGCACCGCGGCGCAGAAGGCGCGGTGCTCGTCGGCGCAGGCCAGGTGCAGGTGCAGGGCGCCGCAGGGATGGCGCCACTCCTCCAGGTCGAGGCCGAGGGCGGGCACGGGGGTGCGGCGGGCGAGGGTGAAGCTCATCCCGGGAGCATCCCGCGGGGGTGGATGGCGCAAGCGTGCCGGCGGCCCCGGTGCGCGGGTTGCGGCAGGGCGGTCATGCGTAACCTGCATCCCGACGCATGTCCGAACGCCAGCCGCAACCGCTCATCGCCGGCCGCTACGCCCCGCTCAACGAGATCGGGCGCGGCACCACCGGACGCGTGCTGCTGGCCTGGGACCAGCGCCTCGAACGCCAGGTGGCGATCAAGGTGCTGGAGCGCAAGATGGCGGGCGACAAGGAGGTGGTCGACCGCTTCCAGCACGAGATCCGCTGCACCGCCCGCCTGAACCACCCGGGCATCGTGGCGGTGTTCGAGGCCAGCGAGACCCCCGACGGCGACCTCTGCTACGTGATGAACGTGGCCCGCGGACGCACCCTCGAGGAGCGCCTGGACAAGCTGCGCACCTCCACCGACCACTGGCGCGAGCTGTCCCTGCTCGACCGCCTGACCCTGTTCCTCAAGCTGCTCGACGTGGTCGCCTATGCCCATTCCCAGGGCATCGTCCACCGCGACCTCAAGCCCGCCAACATCATCATCGGTGACTATGGCGAGGTGTGGATCCTCGACTGGGGCCTGGCGCGCAGCCTGCGCGAGGAGGGTCCCGGGCTGCTCGAGGCCTACGACGACCTCTTCGCCGACGACCTGGTGGTCAGCCCCGGCCAGCTGCCGCCCAAGCGGGTCGAGGCCGAGACCCTGGTGATGTCCGAGCAGCTCGAGGGCACCTCGGCGCTGCAGGCGCAGGATGCCCAGGCCACCCCGGCCACCGCCGGCCAGCCGCCCACCACCGGCCTGGTCCCCTCGGCGGCGTCGGCGCCGGCGTCGGCCGGGGTCGAGCGTCCCGGCCAGAGCGTGACCTCGGCCGAGACCGTGCGCACCAACCGCCACACCGGCACCACCTCGGTGCCGACCCCGGTGCCCTCGACCGCCGCCGAGCCGCGCCCGACCACCCGCCGCGCCACCGACGGCAGCGGGGTGCGGCCGGCCTCCACCGCGCGCTTCACCCCGCACCAGGGCCCGGCCGCCTCCGACCGCCTGCGCTCGTCCTCGCAGCGCCTGGCGCGCAGCACCCAGCACGGCCAGGTGCTGGGTTCGCCCGCCTACATGTCGCCGGAACAGGCGCGCGGCCAGGCCAACCAGGCCGACCAGCGCACCGACATCTACAGCCTGGGCGCCATCCTGGTCGAGCTGCTCGCCCTGCGCACGCCCTGCGAGGTGCGCCCCGAGGACAGCCTGGTGAGCCTGATCGCCAAGGTGCGCGAGGGCCGCCGCCGGCGCCTGGACGCGCTCTGGCCCGACGCGCCGGGTTCGCTGGTGCCGATCAGCGAGCGCGCCCTCGCGCTCGACCCGCAGGCGCGCTACACCGACTGCGAATCCTTCGCCCACGACCTGCGCGACCTGCTGCAGCAGCTCTCGGCCTCGTTCGCCGAGCTCGAGGCCCAGCGCATGGCGCGCGAGCGCGAGGCGGCCTGGCTGCCGGTGGGGATGTGGGACTTCGCCGCCCTGGCCGACACCGGGCCGTTCGAGCCGGTGTCGCAGGCCTTCTTCGCCGAGCAGGTCGGCCACGTGCTGCACCCCGAGCTGGGCGGCCTGCTGGTGGGCGGCTTTGGGGTGCAGAGCTACCCGCTCATCCCGCGTCCGGGCGAGGACGTGCGCGTCAGCGTGAACCTCGACCTGGTCAAGGGTTCCGAGGTGTGGATCGCCCTGCGCGGGGTGCCGCCGGCGCCCTCGTACCAGGTGCGCGTGGGCGCGTACGAAGGCCGCTGGCTGGGCATCTGCCGCACCGACGGCGCCGACCGCCTGCTCGGCTCGCCCGACTGGCTGACCCTGCGCCCGTTGCGCGACAACCAGACCTCGGCCCTGTCGCGGCGCGGCAACCGCCGGCGGGTGGTGGTCGAGGCGGTGGGCAACCGCCTGTCGGTGGCGGTCGACGACGGCGAGGCGCTGGTGGTGCACGACCCCAGCCCGATGCCGATGTCGGAGGGCCCGGTGCTGGCCTTCGCCACCGTCGGCGCCCAGGCGGTGCTGCGCTCGCTGCGCATCGAACGCCGGCGCAGCCCGCTGCTGGTGCCCGCCCACCACATCGGCACCGAGCTGCTGCAGCGCGGCCACGCCGGCGAGGCGGCGGCCTTCTACCGCCGCTTCCTCGCCGAGCACGGCGACGCCGAGGCCGCCCCCGAGGCGCGCTTCCTGCTCTGCCAGGCGCTGATGGCGGGCGGCGACGACGTCGCCGCCGAGGCCGAGCTGCGCGCCTTCCTGGGCGAGCACCTCGACCACCGCCTGGCCCAGGACGCGATCTTCGAGGTCGCCCGCCTGCGCATGCGCGACCGCACCGCCGGCCTGCGCCGGGCGGTGCAGGAGCTGCTCAGCTACCAGGAGTCCGACGACGTGGTGCGCACCCGCTTCTGCCTGTGGCAGCTCGGGGTGCTGGGCGAGGAGGTGGCGGCGCACGGCATCACCGCCGAAGTCGAGCAGCTGCTGCGCCTGCTGCGCGGCCTGATCAAGGGTTCGCCCGACGAGGAGCCGCTGCTCGCCACCCTCTCGGCCCAGCTCTCGGGCAGCCTGCGCGCGCACCGCAACCGCCTGGTCGACACCGACGACGCCGCCGGCCTCACTGCCAGCCGCTACGCCCAGCGCCGCTGCCAGACCATGGGCTTCCGCATCGACGTGCGCGAAGGCCGGCTGCACGCCGACTACCGCGAACTCGCCGCCCACCTCGAGACCCTCGACGATCCCGCCGAGACCATCCTGTGCATCGGCCGCGGCGAGGAGGCGCTCAACCCGCTGATCGACTTCCTGCGCGACGCCATCGCCCTGGCCGACTTCGGCTGCGAGCGGGTGCTGCTGCACGCCTTCGCCGGCGACGACGCCACCGCCCTCGAACGCCTGCTGCGCGCCTGCCTGCACCTGCGCCTGGGCGACCGCCCCGCCGCCCAGGTGGATCTGCAGTGGTGCTTCCAGCTCACCGATGTGCTCGAGACCGAGCGTACCTCGCTGGTCACCCTCACCGCCGCGCGCCTGGGCTGCTTCGGCCTCGGCTACCTGCCCTGGGACCTGGTCGCCGACGGCCTGCGCACCATCGCCGGCCATCCCGCCCATCCCGCCCTGACCGCGCTGTCGGCCTTCCTCGGCGAATCGCTGGGCGATGGC
>JAKLKR010000343.1 GCA_023150565.1 Planctomycetota bacterium | reverse complement strand
CGGCACGCGGGTGCGCGCCACCGACCAGAACACCAGCACCATGAGCACGAAGGCGGCGGCGAACACCCACGCCGGCAGCCCCAGCACCAGCGCCAGCGCCGCCGCCGGCGCCGGCAGCGCGGCCAGCAGCGTCCACCAGCGCGGCAGGCGCAGCAGCGCGGCGATCCCCGCCGACAGCGGGCCGTGGGCGAGGAACAGCAGGCCGACGCCGATGTGCACGCCGTGGCCGGATGGGCCGGGCGCCGCCGCCGCCGCGAGCCCGGCCAGGACGGCGCCGGCCAGGAACCAGGCCAGGGCCAGGCGCGGCCAGGGCGAGGGCGGGCGCTCAGACATGGCCGGCCCAGCGCCGCCAGCGGTCGCGCCGGCGCGCCTGCGCCGCGCGCACCAGGCGCAGCACCAGCGGGTACACCACCGCCGCCAGCGCGCCGCCCAGCACCACCGAGCCCAGCAGCAGGGGCAGGACGAGGGTGCCGGACAGGCTGACGAGCATCCCCGGGATCTCGCTCCAGGGCGCCTCGGACACGCGGCCGTAGAGGGCGCGCATGTCCTCCCAGCGCATCGCCTGATGGCCCGGAATCAGGGCCGAGCCGAGGCGGTAGCAGCCGTAGAAGATGGGCACCGTGGTGAGCGGGTTGGTGATCGCCGTCCACGGCAGGCTGGCGGCGAGGTTGCCGCGCGCCAGGCGCGCCGCGACCAGGGCGTAGGCCACCTGGCCGGGACCCGGGATGAAGGCCACGCCGATGCCGCAGGCGCAGCCGCGGGCGATGCGCTCGGGGCTGTCGTCGAGCAGCACCGCGCCGCGCACCGAGCGCGCCAGGGCGCGCCAGGCGCTGCGCCACCAGGGCTTGCGGCTGGGCGGCGCCTGGCCCAGGGAGGGACCGGGGGCGGTCACGCCGGATCGAGGGGATAGGAGGCGCGCCAGGCCGCCACCGCCCCGGGCGGCGCCTCGTCGAGCGGGGCAAAATCCACCCCCGGCCGCTGGCCGAGCTGGGCGCGGAAGGTGTCGGTGACGAGGATGTCCCAGGCCTTGGCGGTGTCCTCGCCGAGCTTGGAGGCGGCGTTGACCTCGGCCCCGAACACATCCTCGTCGCCGATGCGCAGCATCTCGCCGTAGCCCAGGCCGACGCACAGCAGCACGTGCTCGGCCGGGGTGCGCGCGCGGTTGTAGTCGCGGCAGGCGCGCTGCATCGCCACCGCGCAGGCGAAGGCGCGCGCCGGCTGGCGGAAGATCACCAGCAGCGAATCCGCCTCGACCTTGAGCAGGATGCCGTCGTGGCGCTCGATGCAGGGGGTGAAGATGCGCAGCGATTCGTGGATCACCTGCAGGAAGTGGATGATGCCGAACTGCGCCACCTGGCGCGAGAAGCCCGACAGGTCGGTGAACATCACCGCCCAGGTCTGGCCGAACAGGTCCCAGATGCGGCGGTCGATCGCCGCCTGGTCGACCCCCGGCGCCAGACGCTCCTGGAGCAGGGCCTGCAGGCGCTTCTGGCTGGCGCTGGTGCCGACGGAGCGGCCGTAGGGCATGAACATGGAGCCGTGTCTACCCCTCCCGCGCGCCCCCGCCACCGGCGGCCTGCGGCGGGCGGCGCAGCAGCGACACCGCCACCCCGGCCGCGAGCAGCGCGGCGATGATGCCCAGCGACCACGAGATGGGGAACTTGCCGCCGAAGGCCTGGTTGAGCCAGGCCATCTTGAGCCCCACGAACACCAGGATCGCCGCCAGGGCGTAGGCCAGGGCCCAGAAGCGGTCCATCACCCCGGCGAGCAGGAAGAACATCGCGCGCAGCCCGAGGATGGCGAACACGTTGCTGGTGAACACGATCAGCGGTTCGCGGGTGATGGCGAAGATGGCCGGCACCGAGTCGATGGCGAACACCACGTCGGCGACCTCGATCACCACCAGCGCGGCGAGCAGCGGGGTGGCCATCAGCCGGCCGCCGTCGCGCACCAGGAAGCGCTGGCCGTCGAGCCGGTCGCTCACCGGCAGCAGGCGGCCGAGCAGGCGCAGGGCCGGGCTGGAGCGGGGATCCTTGGGCTTGCCGCCCATCACCGCCATCTTGATCCCGGTGGCCACCAGGAACACCCCGGCCGCCACCACCACCCAGTGGTAGTCCATCAGCGCCGAGCCGGCGGCGATGAACAGCGCACGGAAGACCAGGGCGCCGAGGATGCCGTAGAACAGCACCCGGTGCTGCAGCGCGGGCGGGATGGCGAAGGCGGTGAACACCAGCGCGAAGACGAACACGTTGTCGACCGAGAGCGCCTTCTCGATCAGGTAGCCGGCGAGGAATTCGAGCCCCAGCCGGTCGCCCGCCTCGGCGCCGAAGCGCTGGCCGGTGTACCACCACAGCCAGAGGTTGAAGATCCCGGCGAGCGCCACCCACACCACGCTCCAGGTCAGGGCCTCGCGGAAGCGCACCTCATGGGCCTGGCGGTGGAACACCCCCAGGTCGAGGGCGAGCAGGGCGAGCACGCCGAGGGTGAAGGCGCCATAGAGCCACCACCAGTCGGCGAAGGGCATGAGCACGGGTTCGATCACGGCTGGCTCCAGGGCGGGGGTGGCCCGCCCCCGGGGATTTCCCCGGGGGCGGCAGGGTCAGGTACGGCCGTGGGCGAGTTGCAGGGCCCGGCCGCCGACCCGGCGGACCAGGGCGGCAAGGCGGTGGCTGACGTCGCCGATTGCGGTCTCGGCGGCGACATAGGTGCCGCGCACCACCAGTTCGCCGCCGCCGACCAGGCGCGCCACCGCCAGGGCCTCGATGCCCGGACCGCCCTTGGGGCCGTTGAGGTCGGCCAGGCGCAGGTCGATGGCGGCGATGCGGCTGGAGAAGCGGTCGAGGGCGGCACCCAGCCGATCAAGCGCCAGGGCGCTGAGGTTGGCGGGGATGTCGAGATGGCGGCCGTGGATGGCGATCTTCATGGCGTCCTCCTGTGGGGGGCGGACCCCCGGTTATGGATGCAACTGATAGGCGGTCGCAACTGCTGCCGCCAATCGGGAAGCGCGTCGCCACCATCGTGGTTGCCGATGGCTGGCGGTGCCGGTGGCGCACCGGCGGCTTCGTAAGCCTCGTTGGACCACCTTCCGCCCATGCCACACACCTGGGTCCAAAACAACCGATCGGCACCCCTGCCTGCTGCCGCCCGACTGCTGCGAGGTAGCCTGGAGGGGATGCGCCGCGCCTTCGCCATCCTGTGCGCCGTGTCGGCGGTGTGGGCGAGCGAGCACCGCATCGGCGACCTGCGCCTGGAGGCGGAGGCGCGGCCGGTGCGCTTCGACTGGCGCTGGAGCGACGGCACCAGCGCCGGCGGGCGCAGCGGTGGCGACGAGTTCGACCGCGCCCTGGCGGTGGGCCCCGGGCTGCGCTGGGGCTGGGGCCGGCCCGGGCAGCCGCACCACCTGCTGGCGGGGGCGGCGGCGTTGTGGGTCGACGAGCGCTTCGCCGGCGGCGGGCGCCAGGGCCCGCTGCTGCGCCTGGAGACCGGCTACGGCTACGGCGCCGGCGACCGCTGGCTGCTCACCCTGCTGCCGTCGGTGGCGGCCGGGCGCGCCGAATTCCGCCTGCCCGACGGCGCTGGCGGCGAGACCGCCCTGCCCGGGCGCATGCTCGAACTCGGCCTGCGCGGCGGGGTGCGCTGGACCCCGCACCAACGCTGGGCGCTGGGCGCCGAGCTGGGCTGGCTGCGTGGCTGGGACCACCACCAGGAGGGCGCGCGCAGCCTCGACCTCGACCGTGGCGGCGGCTGGGCGGGCCTGTCGCTGGCCTGGGTGGTGTCGCCCGGCACTCGGAGGCTGGAATGACCCCCTCGCCGGCGCTCGCCCAGGTGCTGGGCCTGGTCGGCGACCAGCCGGCGACGCCGGAAGCCGCCCCGGCAGAGCCCATGGGCAGGACGGGAACGGCGCTGCTCACCCCTGGCGGCCGGCGCGGCGCGCTCAGCGGCAGCACCTGGGCCGGCTTCGCCATCGGCGACCTGCTCGGCGCCGGCGGCATGGGCGAGGTCTACCGCGCGCTGCAGCCGCCGCTGGGGCGGCCGGTGGCGCTCAAGCTGCTCGCCGCCGGCGGCGATGCCGAGCGCCGAGCGCGTTTCGCGGTCGAGGCGCGCGCGGCGGCGCGGGTGCAGTCGCCCTACGTGGTGCAGGTGTACGGCGCCGGCGAGCACCAGGACCGCCCCTGGCTGGCGCTCGAACTGGTGGCCGGGCGCAGCCTGGCCGAGCAGGTGGCGGCCTGGCGCGCGGAGGGCGGGCCGCCCGACCCGCTCGCCGCCGCCCGCCTGGGGCTGCAGGCGGCGCGCGGCCTGGCGGCGGTGCATGCCGCCGGGCTGGTGCACCGCGACATCAAGCCGGGCAACCTGCTGCTGGGCGACGACGGGCGCCTGCGGGTGGCCGACTTCGGCCTCGCGCGCATCCTTGACGACCACGGCCTGACCGCGACCGGCACCGTGCTCGGCACCCCGCTCTACCTCGCCCCCGAGCAGGCCGGCGGGCAGCCGGCCGACGCCCGCGCCGACGTCTATTCCCTCGGCTGCGTGCTCTACGAGCTGCTCACCCTGCGCCCGCCCTTCGCCGGCGACAGCGCCGAGGAGCTGGTGCGCCAGCACCACTTCGCCGAACCGGTGCTGCCCGCCGCGCTCAACCGCGCGCTGCCGGGCGACCTGCAGTTGATCGTGGTCAAGTGCCTGCAGAAGC
>JAKLKR010000342.1 GCA_023150565.1 Planctomycetota bacterium | reverse complement strand
GCGCTCGGCGGCCTGGTCGATGACGCGATCATCTACGTCGAGAACGCCTTCCGCCGCCTGCGCGAGAACCGGCATGCGCCGGACGGCCAGCGCCTCGACGAACCCGCGGTGGTCGAGCGCTCCAGCCACGAGATCGCCGGGCCGATGGTGTTCGCCACGATCATCATCGTCCTGGTGTTCATCCCGTTGCTGTTCCTGGGCGGCATGGAGGGGCGTTTCTTCCGCCCCCTGGGCATCAGCTACATCGTCTCGACCCTCGCCAGCCTGCTGATCGCGGTCACCGTCACCCCGGCCCTGTGCCGGATGCTGCTCACCGGTCTGAAGCATGCCCGTGACGAACGCGACGGATTCCTGGTGCGCTGGCTGAAGGATGCCTACCGGCCGACCCTGGCCTTCTGCATCCGCTGGAAGAAGAGCGTCGTCCTGGGCTCCGCCGCGCTGGCCATCGCTGCCCTGGCGTTGGCGACCACCTTCGGCTCCAGCTTCCTGCCCAGCTTCAAGGAAGGCACCTTCACGGTCATGATCATGACCCCGCCGGGCACCTCGCTGATCGAAAGCGACCGCCTGGTGCGCGGCGTCGAGGAGCGCATCGCCGCCATCCCCGGCGTACGCGACGTGGCCCGCCGTACCGGCCGCGCCGAGCGCGACCAGCATGCCGAACCGCCGTCTTCCAGCGAGATGAACGTCACCATGGAACCGGGCGCCCAGGACCGGGTGCAGGCCGAGATCGACAAGATCCTGGCGCAGATGCCGGGGGTGGTGACCTCGATCGGCCAGCCGATCGAGCATCGGCTGTCGCACATCCTCTCCGGCACGCCGGCGGCGGTGTCGATCACCGTCTTCGGCGACGATCTCGATCAGCTCCGCGCCGTGGTGCAGGAGATCGAAGGCGCCATGAAGGGTGTGCCCGGCGCCCGCGACGTGGTCGCCAACCGCGAGATCATGATCGAGACCCTGCCGGTGCGCTACCGGCACGAGGACCTCGCCCGCGCCGGCCTGACCCCCGCCGATGCCGCGGAGCAGGTCGAGCAGGCGTTGGCCGGGGTGCATGTCGCCGCCGTCAACCAGGGCATCCGCCGCTACGACCTGACCGTGCGGCTGCATCCCGACGAGCGCCAGACCGAGCAGCAGGTCGGCGAACTGGTGCTCAAGAGCCCCCACGGCCCGCAGGTCCGTCTGCGCGAAGTGGCGGAGATCGGCCTGGAGAAGGCGTCCAACCTGATCGCGCGCGAAGGCGCCCGGCGCAAGGCGGTGGTGAGTTGCAACGTCGCCGAGGGCCAGAACCTGGGCGACCTCGTGGTCGGCATCCGCCGGGCCGTCGATCCGATCGTCGCCAAGGCCGGCCTGTCCGTCCATTATGGCGGCCAGTTCGAGGCCCAGCAGGAAGCCAGTCGGACCATCGGCCTCATGGGCATCGCGGTCGTCGGCGTGGTCTTCCTGCTGCTGGCCGCGGCGCTGTCCTCGGCCAAGGCCGCCGGTCTGGTGATGCTCAACCTGCCGTTGTCGCTCATCGGCGGCATCGGTGCGGTCTACCTCGCCGAGTCGCCGTCCGTCGTCGGCAACACCATGGCCCTGTTCGGGCTGGGCGGAACCTTCACCGCCCCGGTGCTGTCGATCGCAAGTCTGGTCGGCTTCATCACGCTGTTCGGCATCGCGGTGCGCAACGGCATCCTGCTGATTAACCAGTACCAGTCGCACGCCGAAGATGGCCGCCCGCTGATGCAGGCGATCATGCACGGCTCGGAGGAACGCCTGGTCGCGATCCTGATGACGGCGTTGTGCGCCGCCATCGGCCTGATCCCGCTCGCACTGATGACCGGCCAGGCCGGGGCCGAAATCCTCGCGCCCCTGGCCATCGTCGTCCTCGGAGGGCTGGTCAGTTCGACGGCGCTCAACCTGGTCGTCGTCCCGGCGGCCTACGCCTGGGTCTTCGGCCACGGCGACAGGCCGCATGGCTCGGCGCTGGATGACGACAGTTCTGTCCCGTCCCAAGCGAACCCGCCATGATCCGGTTGCGACCCTCGCTCCTACCTTCCCGCCCTGCGGCGATGCTCTTCACCCCTGTCCCCCAAGGAGATCCCATGTCACGTTTCACAGTCCTCCCTGCGTTGCTGACTGCGTTGCTGGTGCTCGCAGCACCGCTCAACGCCGCCGACGACCATGCCGGCCACAACCATTCCGGCGGTGACGCCCACGCCCACGGCAAAACAGAGGCTATCGGCTCAGTAGATATTGGCGTCTACAAGGTCGCCGTGAGTGCATCAGGAGCCATCGCCGCCGGTAAGGAGTGGCACCTCGAACTCCAACTGAACCCAACTCAACCGGCCCCTAAGGCGATCCGTGTTTGGGTTGGCACGGAATCCGGCCGCGAGTCGATAAGGGCCAAAGCCGAAGCGGAAAAGGATGCCAAGAGCGAGTTTTCCGCGCACGTCCTGGTTCCCAATCCAATACCGAATGACAGCAAGTTGTGGATCGCCATTGAGGCGGAAAATGGCAATGTGATCAAGAGGTCGCTGCCCATCCCTACAGATGCCAAGCAAGTTCCCAATGAGCATAAGCATTGATTTCTATTCTGGACATCATTTCACCAAGGAACCTGTCATGCCCTATCGTAGACTGGTGCAGATGCTGGCGCTCGCGTATCTGGTGACATCATCTGTGTTTGCCCACGAACCAATGGCAGTTGCCATCATCGCTGATGAAAAAGGCAAGCCGACTTCATCTTGGGAGCAGAGAAAAACATGTCCCCATCCCGGGCCCAAGGGAGGCTGTGCTCACAAGCCGCGCTGCCTTTTTCCTGCACCGGCCCGCTAAATCCATCCACAACCGGGAGCGGTAGATGGTTGCCGCTCCCGGTTACATGTCTTTCTGTCCCTCGTCCCTCCGTTGCCCTGGTCGCCCTCACCCCGCCGTCTTCAGCCGGTACACCATCGCCAGCACCTCGGCGACGGCCTGGTACCACTTGGTGGGCACCGGCTTGCCGATGTCGACCTCCTTGGCCAGGGCGCGGGCGAGGGCGACGTTTTCGACCATGGTGATGTTGTGTTCGGCGGCGATGGCCTTGATGCGCTGGGCGACCTCGTCGTAGCCTTTGGCGATCACCACCGGGGCGGCCATGGCGCCGGCGTCGTATTTGAGCGCGACCGCGACGTGGGTGGGATTGGTGATCACCGTCACCCCTATGCGATCCGTGTGGGTCAGTGCGAGACGGGGGGAGGCCAACTCCAGCTACTTTGGATCCATGATCTCCGGCCCTCCTTCTTCACGTCGCTGATCGCCCTGCTGATCGGCCACCGGCGCCAATCCATCGCCTGTGCATGGCCCAGCAGGTCGTTCACGCTGACCCCAGCCGTCAGCCACCGCTCGGTCTCCGCCAGCGGGACCACCAGCGGCATGCGGTCGTGCACCGGCGCAACCACCTCGTTGGCCGGCACTGTCATGAGGATGACGGAGCCAGCGCCACCCGCAGCCTCCCACAGTCCCGCGATGCCGAACAACCCTGGTGTGGTCGGCACGAACGCGAAGGGCTGGGGCCGAGCCTTTTTGTCGGCCCCCGGCTGCCATTCGTAGAACCCTGTCGCCGGAACGATGCAGCGACGGCGGTCCAGAGCAGCCTGGAACAGACGCTTGTCCTGGGCTTCTTCGCCCCGGCAGTTGATCAGCAACCGACCGTTCAGCGCCTCGGGGTTCCAGCCCCACCGCATGAGCCCAATCCGCCGGGACGTGTCATCGCCCAGCAGGACGGGGATCTGTCTGGTCGGGCAGACGTTCCAGGAGGGCTGCCAGTCGACGTCGGGCCCGCCTGCGTTGAAGTGGGCCCGCATCACCGGGATGGACTCGGAGTTGGCATAGCGCCCGCACATGGGCGTGAGCCTATGGCGCGGGACGGACCACCGTGTATTCGACTAGGGCGATCTTGTGCTGGATGAAGCGAATGGTGATGTCGGTGCTCTTCTTGGCGTTATCCATGACCTTGAGCGGTTCGCCGATCTTGAAGGTCACCGGTTGGATCTTGCCGTCATTGATGGACAGTTCCCGACCATAGAGGTAGGTGCGGCTCGACGTGTCGAGGATGGGGTTGAGCGTGCCGCCCAGACCAGGGATGGGGCCGCTGCCGTTGTCGAACACCACCGAACCGCCATCCCGCTTGGCGGCCTTGATCTGGATCTTGTCGCTGCCCGAATCGACCTTGGTCATGACTACGCCGTCGAGACCTGGTCCACCGGCTACGACGGTGACGGGCTCAATGATTTTGGCCTGGATCTTGGCGAAGCCAGAACGCCTAGTGGTTGTGTCCTGGTAGGTCCCGTTGGCATAGATGAAGTAGACGTTGGCGTTGCCGATGGGGTCGCCGGCCTTGTCCTCGACCCAGATCTCGCAGGCAGGGAGGCTGACAGTGATGCAGACAAGACATGCCGGCAGAACAGCGATTGGCGACAGCATGCGCGCCAGTGTGATCACCGACCGCTGCGATTCCATCGTGGCTTGGCCGTGGCATGGTGACTGTCTGGTGCCAGACCAAGAGGCTTGCCCATCACAGGGGCCAGAGCCTCGATCAACTCGGCGCTCAATGCGGGGTCGTTGACCGTGAAGTCATCAGGTACGCCCGCGTCGATGATCTCGGGCAAGTCGCCGGTGAACGTCGCCCTGATCCACCGATCATGCTCCGCCTCGAAGACCACGACCCGGTCCGCCCAGAC
>JAKLKR010000341.1 GCA_023150565.1 Planctomycetota bacterium | reverse complement strand
GGCCATCGCCCCCACCACCGCGTTGGCCATCGGCTCCTGGCCGATCAGCCAGGCCAGTTCGGGGCCCACGTCCTTGGCCCGGCCGCAGGGGTCGGCCTTGGCCACCGCCTTGAGCCGGTCGAGGCGCTTGGGGGTGTGGTGGAAGTCGACGATGACCTCGCCCAGCGGGGTGCCGCGGTAGCCGGCGAGCTGCTTCTGGAAGCGGCCGAAGGCGCGCGCGGTGGCGGCGGCCTCCTCCGGGCGCGAGGTCTTCTCGACCGTGCGGCTGCCCTCGATGAAGGGGTAGGCGCGCCAGAAGGATCCCTCGTGATCGATCACCCAGCCTTCGCCGCTGCGCGACGGAACCAGGCTCAGGCGGGTGCGCGGATCGCCATCGGGATCGGTGGCGGCGATGTGGCCGAGCACCGCGGCGATGTTGCCCATCACCAGCCCGGGGCGCGGGAACACGCGGTCGTTGATGCGCTGCAGGACGTAGCGCACCACCGTCCCGGCCTGGTCGGTGGTGACCAGGTAGGTGTCGTTGATGTGGCCGTTGCCGTAGCGGGTGCAGGCGGTGACGTGGCCGTGGATGGCGAAGCGGGCGATCACCGCGGCGGTTTCGACGCTCATGTCATTTCCCCAGCAGGCTGGCGATCTCGACCGGGCGGCGCTCCAGCCGGCTCTGCTCGGCGGCGAAGGCCATGGCGTGGGTGCCGAGGGATTCCTGCGGGGTGGTGACCAGCCTGGAGGGGTCCTTGGCGTGGATGGCGTCGAGCCAGTCGCGCGCCATGCGGGTGTCGCCACCGCCGTGGCCGCCGCTCTCCTTGGCCACGCTGATCTTCTGGGTATTGCCGGTGGCGAAGGTGGTGACGGTGATCTCCTGGGCGTGGTCGCTGAACTCCAGCACGCCATCGGTGCCGTGCACGCGCAGGCGCCGGCCGCCTTCCTGGGTGAACGCGGTCATGGTGAAGGTGGCGGTGATCTCGCCGGGGAATTCCATGGCGATCACCTGGTGGTCGACCACGTCGTTGTCGCACTGCCACACGCAGCGGCCGTAGGGGCCGGTCTGCACCGCCTTGAGATGGGCCTGCAGGCTGTGGTCGGTGGGGCTGCACACGCCAGCCGGCCAACCGGCGCGGTCATCGACGTAGACGTAGCGCTTGAGGGCCGAGTACTGGCAGGTGCCCTCGTGCGGGCAGTTGTCGGTGCAGCGCGCGGGTGCGCCCTTGGGGGCGTTGGCCCTGGTGAAGTAGGAGAGGTGGCCATAGGAGCTGAGGCGCTCGGCGGGGGCGCCGACCAGGAACGCCAGGTAGTCCATGTCGTGGCAGCTCTTGGCCAGGATCATCGGCGCTGAGCGGCCGGAATTGCCCCAGTTGCCGCGCACGAAGCTGTGCGCCTGGTGCCACCACACCACCTGCTCGAGCAGGTCGATGGACATGATGCGGCCGATGGCGCCCTGGCGCAGCAGGTCGCGCACCAGGCGGAATGCCTTCTGGTAGCGCAGCGAATGGCACACGCTGACCATGGTGCCGGCCTTGCGCTGGGCGGCCTCGATGCGCCGGCAGTCCTCCAGGTTCGGGGCCATGGGCTTCTCGAGGATGAGGTGCCAGCCGCGCGCCAGGCAGGCCTCGGCGGGATCGACGTGGTCCTTGTCCATGGTCGCGATCACCGCGCCATCCACCTGCATGCCGCTGGCCACGAACTCCTTCCAGCCGGCGAAGCGGCCGGATGCCGGCACCCCCAGCTTGTCGCCCAGCTGCTGCGCCTTGCCGGCGTCGGGGTCGGCCACCGCCACGATGGTGGCGAGGTGCGGGAACCCATGCAGCGCGGAGCCGATGGAGTTGCCGCGGCCGCCGCAGCCGAGGATGGCGATACGAAGAGGTGAGGGCATGGTCGAGGGTCCTTGGATGGAGGGCTCACGAGAAAGGGATGGCTCTTCCCTGGGAGCGCCGGGCTCCAGCCCGGCTATTATCCGGGGCCGGATCACCCGGGCGCAGGAACTGCCGGGCTGGAGCCCGGCGGTCCCAGGGAAGAAAGATCACCAGAGCGGGTTGGGGTATTCGCCGGCGTCGGTGGCGGTCTTCAGACGGGCCTGCACCGCCGGTTTGTCGGCCTGGTAGGTGAGGCCGGTCCAGTCGGCCTGGGCGAGGTCGCAGCGGATCTCCCAGCCGTGGCGGGCGCAGCCGTCCATGGCCACCAGCGGCAGCATGCATTCGCCGTCGGCCTGGTTGATGTGGGCGCGGATCCAGGCCTCGACATCGGCGATGAAGGGGGCGTAGAAGTTGGGCTGGAAGCCCCATAGGTTGAGCGACACCGGGGTGGTGTCGGCAAGCTGCTTGAGCACTGCACCGTCCTTGCCCTTGGCCACCGGGCCGGGGGATCCGGCGACGATGCCGGTGGTCTCCTCGATCGCGGTCAGGCACGACCAGTGGTTGGTGGTGCACACCGCACGGTTGACCGGGCCGTTGGGGCTGAGGGTGCGCCCGAGCGGGTAGGTGATGAGCGCGCCGGTGGCGTCGCAGCGGCCGAGCAGCTGGGCGAGGGCGAGGATGCCCGCCGGGCTGTACCAGTCGTCGGCGTTGACCACGCCGCACGGGCGCTCCAGGCCGCGCAGGGCGCAGGCGAGGGCGTGGGCGGTGCCCCACGGCTTGCTGCGGCTGGCCGGGGCCTTGAGCCCGGGCAGCGGCTCGGCGATGTCCTGGAAGGCGTAGCGCACCGGCATGGCGCGGGCGATGCGCTTGCCGACCAGGTCATGCACCAGGGCCTGGTTCTCGCGCCGCACCACCAGGATGGTCTCGACGAAGCCGGCGCGGCGGGCGTCGAAGGCGGTGAAGTCGAGGATGGTCTCGTTGTTGGGGCCGACGTTGGCGACCTGCTTGTCGCCGCCGAAGCGCGAGCCCATGCCCGCCGCCAGCACGATCAGGGCCGGGCGGTCGGCCGCGCGCGGGCGGGCGGGGATGGCACCTGTGGCGGGGGCGGTGAAGTACTTCACGCCCAGGGCGTCCAGGCGCGGCAGGTGGCTTTCCAGGCGGCGCTGGAAGCCGGCCCAGTCGCGCGCCGCCTTGGGCGACCACAGCACCTCGGCCAGGGCGCACAGGCGGGGGAAGGCCATGTATTCCAGATGCTCGGGGGTGGCGATGTACTCGCCCCACAGCTGGCCCTGGCTGCCGGCGATGAAGCGGCCCTGCTCCTCGCTCAGCTCGGGCGGCACCGGTTCGAAAGCGTAGACGGTCTCAAGCGGCAGCAGGCCGCCGATGGCGAGCGGCTGGCTGGCGCGGTCGGGGTGCTGGTAGTAGTCGAAGTAGGTGTGGGTCTTGGAGGCCATGACGACCTCATGGCCCTGCTTCGCGGCCTCGATGCCGCCCTCGAAGCCGCGCCACGACACCACCACGGCATTGGGCGACAGGCCGCCCTCGAGGATCTCGTCCCAGCCCAGGATGCGCCGGCCGCGGGCGGTGAGGAAGGCGTCCATGCGCTTGATGATGTACGACTGCAGGCCGTGCTCGTCCTTCACCCCCAGTTCGCGGATGCGCTCCTGGATGCGCGGGCTGGCCTTCCACTCGTCCTTCACCGCCTCGTCGCCGCCGATGTGGATCCACGGCGAGGGGAACAGCTCGATGACCTCCTCCAGCACGTCCTGCAGGAAGCGCAGGGTGCGCTCCTCGGCGTTGTAGATGTGCGGGTTGACGCCCCAGCAGGTGAACACCTCGCAGGTCTTGCCGTCGTTGCCCAGCCAGGGATAGGCGGCGATGGCGGCCTGGGCGTGGCCGGGCAGCTCGATCTCGGGCACCACGGTGATGTGGCGGGCGGAGGCGTAGGCGACGATGCGGCGGATGTCGTCCTGGGTGTAGAAGCCGCCATGCGGCTGGCCGTTGTACTGGCGCGGCTTGAGCAGGCTGTGGCGCTCGACCGTCTGGGTGCGCCAGGCGCCGACGCGGGTCAGTTCGGGGTAGCGCTTGATCTCGAGGCGCCAGCCCTGGTCGTCGGTGAGGTGCAGGTGCAGGCGGTTGAGGCGGTGGCGCGCCAGGGTGTCGATGAAGCGCAGCACATCGTCGACCGGCAGGAAGTGGCGCGCCGGGTCGAGCATGGCGCCGCGCCAGCCGAAGCGCGGGCGGTCCTCGATGGTCAGCGCGGTCAGCTCGGCGCCGGCCGGGGCGGTGGGCGGCAGCAGCTGCAGCAGGGTCTGGCCGGCGCGGAACAGGCCGGCGGCGGTGGCGGCGGTGATCGCCACCCCGGCCGCGCCCACCACCAGGCGGTAGGCCTCGTCATCGCCGGCGGCGCCGGTGGCGACCGCGGCGTCGCGGCGCAGGGTGATGGCGGGACCGGGCACCACCGCGCCCTCATCGAGCACCGCCGGGGCGCGGCCAAAGGTGCGCGCCAGCTGGCTGGCCAGGGTCTCGGCCTCCGGGCGGGTGCCCCAGCCGGCGACCAGGCAGGTGTCCGGGCCCAGGCGGCAGCCAGGGGCGGCGGAGCGGGTGCAGGAGGCCGGGAGCGGGATGAGGGCGGGTTCCATGGGGGCGCTGTCCTTGGCGGGGTTCATCATAGCGTTGCAAACGGTTTAGGTTGCCTGGTTCGGGGGTGTGATGGAAGGTTCCGTATCAGCACTGGAACGAAACGTTCCCTTGCCGGGGGTGGGGGCATGATGCAGCGCAACGCCGGATCGCCATGACCAGCCAGGTGCGCTTCGATCCCGAACTGGTGGACTGGTGGCAGCTGCTGCGGC
>JAKLKR010000340.1 GCA_023150565.1 Planctomycetota bacterium | reverse complement strand
GCACCGAGGCGTCGCTGCCGGCCACCTGGCGGATCATGGCCTTGAGCTGGCGGATCGGCGCCGAGGTGCCGACGATGCGCTCGAGCGCCTCGTCGTAGCCCAGTTCGCGGCGCAGCTGGCGGTTCTCGCGGCTGGCCGCCGCCATGCGCACCGCGCTCTCGATGGTGGCCTTGAGCCGGGCCAGGTCGACCGGCTTGGTGAGGTAGTTGAAGGCGCCCTGCTTGATCGCCTCGACCGCGATCTGCTCGTTGCCGTGCCCGGTGATCACCACCCAGGGCAGCGACCCGTGGCGCTCGTGCGCCAGCTCCATGGTCGCCAGGCCGTCGAGGTTGGGCAGCTTGAGGTCGCACAGCACGGCATCGATCGCCGCCGCGCCGAGCTTGGCCAGGCCCTCCTCGCCGCTGCCGGCGCTGATCACCTGGTGGCCTTCGCCTTCGAGCACCTCGGCATAGGTCTCGCGGTTCACCGGGTTGTCGTCGATCACCAGCAGGTTGGCCATGGGGGGGTTACGGTTTGCGGTTGGTGGTTGGGGGTTGGCGCCGGCTGCGCGGCTTCCGCAGCGGGGGCGGCGCGGGCGCCGGCGCGGGAAGCTGGGCGAGATGCTGGGCCGGGCCGAGCGAGGTGGGGAACTCGAAGGTGAAGCTCACCCCCTGCTGGGGATCGTTCGACACCGCCACCGTGCCGCGGTGCAGCTCGACCAGGCGCTTGACGATGGCCAGACCGAGGCCGGTGCCGCCCTCCTTGGCGCTGGTGAAGGGCTCGAACAGGTGGGCGGCGACGTTGGGCGGGATGGGCGGGCCGTTGTTGGCCAGCACCACCCGCACCGCGCCCGGGGCGTGGCGGGTCAGCACCACCAGGTGGCGCTCGCCGGCGCGCTCCAGCAGGGCGTCGCGGGCGTTGATCAGCACGTTGCGGAACACCGAGCGAAGGTGGGTGGCGTCGGCCGGCAGGGCGGCGAGCAGGGGGTCGGGATGGAACGCCACCGCCACCGCGGCGGCGCGGTTGGATTCCGCCTGCTCCTCGATCAGCCCGGCGAGCAGCTGGTTGAGGTCGACCGCCTCGGGGTCGGGCCGGGCCGGGCGGGCGAAGGCGAGGAACGACTGCACCACCGCCTGCAGCGAGCGCGAGGCGTCGACGATGCGCGCCAGGCGCTTGCCCACCCGCTCGCGCTCGGCGGGGTCGGCGATGCGCGCCAGGTTCTGGCTCTGCATCAGCTCGGCGTTGAGCAGCACCACCCCGAGCGGGTTCTTGATCTCGTGCACCAGCGCCCCGGCCATGCGTCCGAGGTCGGCCAGGCGGTCGGCGTCGCCGGGGATCGAGAAGCGGGTCTCGGCCATGCGTCAGCGGCGCAGCGGGGCCCCGGTCTTGCCGGTG
Organism: Planctomycetota bacterium; assembly: GCA_023150565.1. Taxonomy (GTDB): domain Bacteria; phylum Planctomycetota; class UBA11346; order UBA11346; family UBA11346; genus JAKLKR01. The sequence goes on along the minus strand of JAKLKR010000340.1, from coordinate 3,400 downwards.
GCCTTGCGGTAGTCGGCTTCCATCTCGCGCAGGCGCCGCCGCAGCAGGGTGAGCTGGGCCGGGGAGAGGTGGTCGACGAAGAGCTTGCCGTCGAGGTGGTCGAGCTCGTGCTGCACCACGATGCCGAGGAAGTCGCCCGCCTCGACGTCCAGGCGCTGGCTGCGCTCGGCCCCATCCACGTCCTGCCAGTGGATGACGAAGCGGTTGTGGCGCATCACCTTGGAATACATGCCGGGGAAGCTGAGGCAGCCCTCCTCGTAGCTGGTCTCGCCCTCCGGCTGCTCGATGCGGGGATTGATCCAGATGCGCGGGTCGCCGGCCCCGGGGGCGTCCTTCCGCCGCAGATGGTCGGTGATGAAGATGCGCGCCGGCACCCCCACCTGGGGCGCGGCCAGGCCGACACCCTTCTCGGCTTCCATGACCGCGAACATGCGGGCGCAGAAGCCGCGCAGGCGCTGGTCGAACACCGTCACCGGACGCGCGCGCTTGCGCAGGGCCGGGTGGGGGTACTCCACCAGGCTAATGGGATCGGGATATGAGCCGGTGTCGTCCATGTGCTCGGGCAGGGGCTTGAGCATCAGCAGGTGTGCTGACACTGGGGGTCTTCCGTAGGGCTGGCCCCGTGTCGTTCCGACAGGGAGCCGGCCCGTCCTGACAGGGGAATACCTCCATGGTCGACCTGAGCAAGCACCTTGCCCGCATCAAGCAGGCGCTGGACCGCCGTAACTACGACCTGGTCTTCGAAGTCGTCGACCAGTGCGTGGATGCCGACCCGGCCAACATCGAGGTGCACCGCCTGTTCCTGGATGCGGCCAAGCGCAAGGCCAAGGAGGGCGGCCGGGCCGGCTTCATGAGCACCATGTCGATCCCGTCGTTGACCAAGGACCCGCAGAAGCTGCTGGCGGCGGCGATCAAGCGGGTGGCCAAGGCCTACGACACCCGCGCCCTGGTCGACGTCGGCGATGCCGCCGCGCGCTGCGTGCAGAACGGCGCGCCCAAGATGGCCGAGGTCGCCATCCTCTATCTCGAGGATCAGCGCTCGACCGGGATGTTCAGCGAGAAGGCGCTGTGGACCCTGCATCAACTTTACCATGAGCGCTACCGGGCGACCAGGAATGCAGCCGACATCGACAATGCCATCCGCTGCCTCAAGGAGCTGGAAAAGGCGATGCCCAACCACCCGGAGGCCTCGCGCACGCTCAAGAACCTCGAGGCGGCCAAGTCGATCGATGGCCGCGGCAAGGCCGCCGGCGACTACCGTGGGCAGCTGGCCAATGACGCCAACGCCCGGCGCAACGACGTGATGAACCGCCAGGTGCGCACCGTCGAGGACGCCCGCGAGGTGCTCAAGTTCATCGACGAGGATCTCAAGGCCAGCGCCGGCGACAAGTCGCTGTGGGCCAAGAAGGGCGACATCCACCGCCGCATCGGCGAACTCGGCCCCGCCCGCGCCGCCCTGATCAAGGCCCAGGAGCTCGATCCCCACGACTTCACCATCACCATGCGCCTGGGCGACATCGCCCTCGACGAGGCGCGCGCGCGGGTGCGCCAGCTCGAGGCCGCCGGGCAGGATGCCGGTCCGGCCAAGAAGGAGCTGATCCAGGCCGAGATCACCGAGTTCCGCAAGCGCATCGAACGCCAGCCCACCGATCTCACCCACCGCTACAGCCTGGGGCTGAACCTGATCAAGACCGGCGACATCGATGGTGCGGCGGCGGAATTCCAGCGCACGGTGGCCGATCCCAAGCTCAAGAAGGGATCCCATAGGTACTTGGGCTTCTGCTTTGCCAAGAAGAATCTGCTTGATCTTTCTACCCAGCAATACACTGCTTACCTCGCTCTTGCCGAGGATGATCTGGCCGACGAAGCCAAGGAAGTCCGCTACCTGCGTGCCCGCGTCCTCGAGGACCAGGGCAAGAAGGCAGAGGCCATCCAGGATTACGAACGCCTGGTCAACATCGACCTTAACTACAAGGACGCCGCCACCCGCCTCCAGCGGCTCCGCGGCTGATCCCTCCCGACCGACCCCATCGAGCAACTGATGCCCCATACCCGCAGTGCCGCCAAGCGCCTCCGCCAGAACGAGGAGCGCCGGATCCGCAACAAGGACCGGATGACCGAGCTGAAGACGCTCAAGAAGCGCATCGTCCGCGCCGTCACCGACGGCAAGAAGGACGAGGCCGAGTCGCTCTACCGCGACTACAGCAAGCGCGTCGACCAGGCCGCCAGCGGCAGCGCCCTGCACCGCAACACCGCCTCGCGCGCCAAGTCGCGCACCGCCCAGCTGATCGCCAAGGGCGTGCCCGCGGCTGCGGCCAAGGCGGCGAAGCCCGCCAAGTCGACCAAGCCGGCCAAGTGAGCCGCTGATTTCCCGTCCGGCCGCCTCACCGCGGCCGGACAACGTTCGGGGCCGACGCATCCCGGCCTCCCGCTCCGACCGGCCGCCATGGTGGCGACCGGCAAACGGCGCGGTCCAAGAACCTGTTCCAGGAGCATACCATGACCGACGCTAACGGTCAGCGCCAGGGCCTGTACGAGGCCACCATCCTCGTGCGCGCCGCCGCGGCCCGATCCGACTACGAAGGCACCATCGCCGCCGTCCGCCAGACCTACGAGTCCGAGGGCGCCAGCTTCATCGAGCTCGACAAGTGGGAGGAGCGCAAGCTCACCTATCCCATCGGTGGCGAGACCAGCGCGCTCTACCTCAATGCCTATTTCACCGCCCCGAGCGGTGCGATCGACCGCATCGAGCGCCGCGCCAAGCTGGGCGAGACCATCATCCGCCAGCTGGTGATCGCCCGCCCCGGCAAGGAGATGGAGCAGATCAAGGCCCAGCGCGCCAAGACCGCCGCCGCCGCCCTTGCTGCCGCCCAGGCCCAGGCCCAGGCCGGTGACGCCCGCGAGGGCTGAGCCATGTCGTTCAACTACAACCGCGTCACCTTGGCCGGCAACCTGACCCGCGATCCGCAGGTCCGGTTCTTCGCCAATGAGCGTGCGGTGGCCGACTTCGGTCTGGCCATCAACCGCCGCTTCAAGACGCCCGACGGTCAGCAGAAGGAAGAAACCACCTTCGTCGACGTCGAAGCCTGGGGACGCACCGCCGAACTGGTCGGCCAGTACCTCACCAAGGGCAGCCCCTGCTTCATCGAAGGGCGCCTGCGGCTGGACAGCTGGGACGACAAGAAGACCGGCGAAAAGCGCTCCAAGCTCAAGGTGGTTGCCGACAGCGTGCAGTTCCTCAGCACACGCGGTGATCGCGCCCCGGGAGCCGAAGGCGCCCCCGCGGCCGAAGGTGGCGAAGCCGCCGCCCGTCCGGCTCCCGCGCGACCGGCCCCTGCGCCGGCCGGCGACGACGAGCCCCCGTTCTGAATCCATCAACCCAACTGACGAGACAGCATCT
>JAKLKR010000033.1 GCA_023150565.1 Planctomycetota bacterium | reverse complement strand
CTCTTGGCGGAACGCGAAGAGCGGCCCGGAGGGCCGCGCTCCCGGGGCACCGTGCTGGCGTCGCCCGTCTCCCCCCGGCGAAGCAGCAGCTCACAAGCTTCCCCAGGCCTGGGCGCAGGCGCGCGCGCGCCCGGCCAGGCCGGCGGGTTCGGCGATGCGCAGCTCGGAGCCGATGCCCACCCCCACGCAGCCGGCGGACCGCCAGGCGGCGAAGTCGGCGGCGGCGATGCCGCCGGTGGGGATCAGGCGCAGCTGCGGCAGCGGCGCCAGCAGGGCCTGGGCATAGGCCGGGCTGAGCTGGTTGGCGGGGAACAGCTTCACCGCCTGGGCCCCGAGCTGGAGCGCCTGCATCGCCTCGCTGGCGGTGTAGGCGCCCATCAGCAGCGGCAGCCCGGCGTCGGCCGCCCCCGCCACCAGGCCGGGAGTGACCAGGAAGCGGGCACCGGCGTCGCGGGCACGCAGGGCGTCATCGCGGCTGCACACCGTGCCGGCGCCCACCGCCAGTCCGGCCGCGCCCGCCTGGCTGATCGCGGCCAGCGCCCCGGGCGTGTTGAGGGTGATCTCGACCAGCTGCAAGCCGTTGTCGGACAGTATCCTGAAGATGCCGACCGGGTCCGTCAGAGGGACCTTGGAGCGGACGATGGCGATGGGGCCGGCGAGGGTGGGAGCGCTCATGATATTCTTGATATATCAAACATGCCACCTACGACAAGCGGCATGACCGATGCCCTCGCCCCGCCTCCGGTGCTGACCGCCGCCGCCGCCCGTCCTGGCTGGGACCGCCGCGCCTTCCAGGGCATCCCCTCGCTGGCGGTGGCGCCCGGCGGCCGGCTGTGGGCGGCGTGGTACGGCGGCGGCCAGGGCGAGGGCGCCGACAACCGGGTGTGGCTGCTGACCAGCGGCGACCGCGGCGCGCACTGGGATCTGCACCTGGCCATCGATCCGCCGGGCAGCGTGCGCGCCTTCGACCCCGCCCTGTGGTGCGACCCCCTGGGCCGCCTGTGGCTGTTCTGGGCCCAGGCCGACACCCCGCGGCCGGGGCAGATCTTCGACGGGGTGGCGGGGGTGTGGGCGCTGCGCTGCCGCGACGGCGACCGCGCCCAGCCCTGCTGGGAACCGCCCCGCCGCCTCGCCGACGGGGTGATGATGAACAAGCCGCTGGCCCTGGCCGACGGCACCTGGCTGCTGCCGACCGCGCTGTGGAAGGACCTCGGCGGCGGCACGGTGCCGCCTCACCTGCACCACGCCCGCCACGCCAACGTCGCCGCCAGCAGCGACCAGGGCGGCAGCTTCACGCTGCGCGGCGGCGCCGATGCGCCCGCCCCCGACTTCGACGAGCACATGCTGGTCGAGCTGGGCGACGGCCGCCTGCGCATGCTCATCCGCGACCTCGGCGGGCTGGTGGCGAGCGAATCCGCCGACGGCGGCTGGAGCTGGAGCGCGGCCGCGCCCTGCCCGCCGGCGACCCCGAACGCGCGCTTCCACCTGCGCCGGCTGCGTTCGGGCCGGCTGCTGCTGGTGGCCAACCGCGCCGATCCCGCGCAGATCGGGGTGCCCTGGGCGCGGCGATGCGACCTCACCGCCTGGCTGTCGGAGGACGACGGCGCCAGCTGGCCGTGGTCGCTCACCCTCGATGCGCGCGAGGCCACCTCGTACCCCGACGCCGACCAGGATGCCGACGGCCGCATCTGGCTGGTGTGGGACCGCGAGCGCTACCGCGCCGGCGAGATCCTGCTCGGCTGCGTGCGCGAAGGCGACATCCTGGCCGGCCGCTGCCAGGCGGACGGCTCGTTCCTGGCACGGGTGATCGACCGCAGCGGCGGGGTGCGCCGGCCGGGTTGAGCATCCGCCCATGGTCAGGGCTTCCCTTACCGCTAGGCTCCCCCGCCAATCCCGGGAGCCCCCATGATCCTCCGCCACCGTCTCCTCCTCGCCGCCGCCAGCGCCGTGCTGCTGGCCCCCGCCGCCTCGGCCGCGGTGAGCATGCCGTCCTTCTTCAGCGACCGCATGGTGCTGCAGCGCGAGCGCCCGATCGCGGTGTGGGGCTGGGGCGCGCCCGGCGAGGCGGTCGAGGTCCAGCTCGGCGAGCAGCCGGCGGTCAAGGCCACCACCGCCGCCGACGGCACGTGGAAGCTCAGCCTGCCCGCCACCCCGGCCGGCGGCCCCCATGTGCTGGTGGTGAAGGGCAGCAACGAGATCCGCATCAACGACGTGCTGGTGGGCGAGGTGTGGCTGTGCTCGGGCCAGTCGAACATGGACTGGACGGTGGGCAGCAGCCAGAACTTCGACCAGGAGCGCCCCGCCGCCACCGACGACAAGATCCGCCAGCTGTACGTGCCGCGCCGGCCGATGTCCAAGCCCGAGGGCAAGATCGACGCCAAGTGGACCTCCTGCTCGCCGGACTCGGTGGGCGGCTTCACCGCCTGCGGCTACTTCATGGCGCGCGAACTGCGCAAGGAGCTGGGGGTGCCGGTGGGCCTGATCAACGCCGCCTGGGGCGGCACCCGCATCGAGCCGTGGACCCCGGCCGCCGGCTTCAAGCTCTCGCCCGCCCTCGCCGGCACGGTCAAGCAGCTCGCCAGCCTCGACCCCAAGGACCCCGGCTACCGCAAGCGCTTCGGCGAGCATGTGGCCAAGGTCGAGGCGTGGACCGCCAAGGCCAAGGAGGCGCTGGAGAAGGACGGCGAGCTCGACGCCCCGCCCGAGCTGCCGGCCGAGATCACCCCGCTGGCCAGCCGCAAGGACCCCCAGCAGCAGCCCACCACCCTGTGGAACGGCATGCTCAACGCCGTCGCCGGCTACGGCATGCGCGGCGCGATCTGGTACCAGGGCGAATCCAACCACGGCGAAGGCCCGCTCTACACCGAGAAGACCAAGGCCCTGGTGGGCGGCTGGCGCCAGGCCTGGGGCATCGGCGACTTCCCCTTCAACTTCGTGCAGATCGCCCCCTTCCGCTACGGCAACGAGGACCCCACGGTGCTGCCGCGCTTCTGGCTGGCGCAGTCCGCCTGCCTGGCCATCCCCAACACCGGCATGGTGGTGACCAGCGACATCAGCAACCTCGACGACATCCATCCGCGCAACAAGCAGGACGTCGGCCGCCGCCTGGCCCTGCTCGCGCTCGCCCGCACCTATGGCAAGACGGCGGTGGAATGCGAAGGCCCGAGCTTCAAGGAGCTCAAGGCCGAGGGCGCCAAGCTGCGCCTGGTGCTGGACCACGCCGCCGGCCTCAAGACCCGCGACGGCAAGGCCCCGACCTGGTTCGAGGTCGCCGGCGAGGATGGGGTGTTCGCCGAGGCCGAGGCGGCGATCGAGGGCAGCGCAGTGGTGCTGTCGTCGCCCAAGGTGGCCAAGCCGCTGATCGCGCGCTTCGCCTGGAGCAAGATCGCCGAGCCCAACCTGTGCAATGGCGCCGGCCTGCCCGCCGCCGCCTTCACCGCCGGCGAGATCCCCTACGCCGACCCGCTGGCGCGCGTCGCCGAGGCCAAGGGCTACACCCCGGTCTACGCCCTCGACCTCGCCAGGCTCGGCCACGACATCGCCTATGACCTCGACGACAGCGCCAAGGTCGGCGCCTTCGACCGCGTCGGCTACCTGCTGGAACTGCAGGGCGAGGGCCGCCCGGTGCAGTACGCCTGGGCCTCGATGGACGCCTTCACCAAGGACGTGAAGCAGATCGGCATCCCCACCATCGCCTCCGGCGCCAGCTTCCAGGTCGCGGTCGCCAACCTGGTGGTCGACAGCAACGCCCCCGGCCTGTCCAGCGGCAGCTTCCCCGCCGGCAACATCGAGTTCTGGCCCAACAACTACGCCGAGGGCAACGCCGGCAACGTCGCCGGCGCCAGCGACACGGTGTTCGACTTCGGCGACCGGATCGGCGAGCCCAAGGACGGCTACGGCTCGATGCAGGTGCACCAGACCGCGGGCAAGCAGACGGTGTTCGCGCTCAACCACTGGGGCGCCGGCGGCAGCGCCGACCTCGGCATCGGCAACTCCACCGGCAAGAGCCTGGACTGGACCTTCGCCAGCAACGCCAACGCCTATTCCCTCAAGAAGCTGCGCATCTTCGTGCGGGCCAAGAAGTAAGCCAATACGCGGAGATGTGACCGCCACGACGCCACGACGCCACGGCCGGAAATGGACTGTCGCTGACTTCACCGCTCACCCAGCGGGTGAACAAGCGGATCTCCATAAGTCCTTTTTTCATAGCGCCGTGGCGTCGTGGCGGTGATCCATCTGCTCTTTTCAGGGTACCGCCTCCGGCCGGGGCGCGGCTCAACGGCGCTGGCGTGGGCCCGTATTATTTAGGCAACGTTATCCAATTACCCGGAGCCGCCCATGCGCCACCTCGCCCTGCTCGCCCTCGCGCTCGCCCTGTCGGGCAGCCTGCTCGCCGCCGATCCCGATCCCACCGCCGGCCCGCCCGAGAAGGCCTCGCCGTCGACCCCGGGCTGGGGCTTCTGGCCCAACTATCCCAAGGACTGGGTGCGCACCTTCGAGGGCCAGCTCGGCCGCACCAGGAAGGGCGACATCGGCGTGGTGTTCCTCGGCGATTCCATCACCCAGAGCTGGGGCAATGGCGGCAAGGCGCTGTGGGACGAGCATTTCGCCCCGCTCAAGGCGGTGAACTACGGCATCGGCGGCGATTCCACCCGCCAGGTGCTGTGGCGCATCGAGCACGGCCTGCTCGACGGCATCACCCCCCAGCTGGCGGTGGTGGCGATCGGCACCAACAACCTCTATGGCGACCACAACGCCGGCACCGACGCCGAGATCGCCGCCGGGATCAAGGCGGTGGTGGCGGCGGTGCGCGCCAAGTCGCCCAAGGCCAAGGTGCTGGTGGTGGGCATGCTGCCGCGCCAGAACGCCTACTTCTGCGGCCGCATCGCCGCCATCAACGCCCTCACCGCCGGCGTCGACGACGGCGCCGCGGTGCGCTTCATCGATCCCGGCGCCGCCTTCCTCGAGGCCCCCGGCACGGTCAAGGCCGACCTCTACCAGAAGGACCAGGTCCACCTCACCACCGCCGGCTACCAGGTCCTCGCCACCGCCATCCAGCCGCTGGTCGCCAGCCTGGCCAAGTGACTTGAATCAGGCGTTCGACCGCCACGACGCCACGACGCCACGGCCGGAAGGGGGCTAGCGGCGGCCGGCCTTCGCTCCCCCGCGGGTGACGCCGAGGATTTCAACAAACCCTTTCCGCGTGGCGTCGTGGCGGTGAACCAGCTCTTTCCAGGATCAATCAGGGAGCCGCCACGCTCTCGCGTTCCACCAGCCGCACCGGGATGCGCCAGGAGGCCGTCCCGCCCGCGCCGGGATCGCCGCGCAGCACGGCGAAGGCGCGCTGCATCTCGGCGTCCCAGTCGCTGTCGAGGGTGGTGAGGGCGGGGGTGCAGTAGCCCTCGGCGCCGCTCTGGTCGCCGGCGGCGATCAGGCTGAGGTGCTCGGGGCAGCGCCGGCCGCGCTCCCACAGCGCACGCAGCACCCCGGCGGCGCCCGCCAGCGAATCGACGAAGGCGGCGCTGGCCACCCCCTCGTCGAGCAGGCGGCGGGTCAGCGCCAGGGCGTTGGCGCGCGCATCGCTCCACGCCCCCGCCCCGAGCGCGTAGGTGGTGAGGTCGCTGGGGCGCAGGCCGCGCGCCTTCAGCTCGTGGCACAGGCCGCGCACCAGGCGTTCATCGCGCCCCGGCTCGCAGTTGATCCACGCCAGCCGGCGGTGGCCGGCGTCGAGCAGGCGCGCCGCCACCAGCCGCCCGGCCGCGAACCAGTCGGTGTCGAAGGCGTGCAGGCCGGGATGGCCGTCGACCGCCACCTCGCTCGACAGCAGCACCACCGGCCGGCCGAGCGCCGCCAGCGCCGGCAGGTCGGCGCAGTTCGGCACCGGCAGCAGCAGCACCCCGGCCAGGCCCTCCTGGCGGGCGGCGAAGTCGAGCAGGCGCGCCGGCGTGCTGTCGGGGTTGAGCTTGTATTCGACCAGGCGCAGGCCGCCCTTGACCGCCAGCGCCTCGGCCAGGCGCAGGTGCTGCCAGATCGGGTGCGAGAACCAGTTGGGATAGGCGAACACCACCACCCCGTTGCCGCCGCCGCGATGCCCGTCGCCGGTCTGCACCGCACGCTCATGGCTGGCCAGCCAGGTGCCCTTGCGCGCCCGGCGCTCGACGTAGCCCTCGCGCTCCAGATCGTTCATCACCCGGTTGATGGTCAGGAAGGCGACATTGAACTCGCGCGCCAGCGCGCGGTCGCTGGGCAGGCGGGTCTCCAGGCCCAGGCCCTGGATGCGCCGCAGCACCGCGGCGCGCACCTCCTGGTGGACGGGCTTCACCGCTCGTCGCCCAGGATGACGTCGCCGACCATGTCCGCCTCCTTGTTGTGGGCGCCGCTGAACCAGCCGATGAAGCCGTCGCGGCCCTGGCCGTCGTCGTCGTTGACGATCAGGCACAGCCCGAGGTCGGCGCCCGGGCGCGGCGCGAAGGGCGCCAGCCGCGTCCACGGGATCGCCACCTCGTAGGTGCGGTCGCCGCCGGCCGCGCCCCGGGCCATCGCCACGGTGATCTCCGCCACCAGCCCGCTGGGCACATCGGCGCGCGCGCTGAGGTGGCAGAAGGCCTGCGCGCCCTTGCTGCCCACCCCCAGGGAATAGTCGTACTTGCCGGACTTGTTCTCGCTCTGGCGGAAGGGGTCGACCAGCAGCTGCAGGCCGTCCATGCGCCACAGCTGGCCGTCGCACTCCTCGGCGCGCAGCACGTCGTCGCGCACCGCCACCCCGAGGTAGAGGTTGCGCTCGTCCCAGGCCAGGCGCAGGCCGGCGGACAGCTCGGCGGGGCCGCCCCAGGCGCGCGCCGGGGCCTGGTTGACGCCATAGCGCTGCACCTGCTCGGCGCGGTCCAGGGCCAGCACCGGCGCCTGCGCCCACACCGCCTCGTCGAGCCGGCCGTCGAGCACCAGCGCGGCGCGGGTGCGCGCGGCGTGGGCGAAGCCGCCGGCGTAGCGCGCCACCGCCAGCTCGCGCCCCTGCCCGTCGCGGGCGCCGGCGCGCACCCGGTAGAGGGTGCGGGGATCGCCGTCGCGCAGCGCCAGGCGCACGCGGTGCTCCTGGCCGGGCGCGAGCGCGATGCCGCCCTCGACCGCGCCGTCGAGCGCGGCCTGGGCCGGCTGCGCATCGGTGAGGCGGAAGCTGCCGCCGACGAGCGGGAAGGCCGCCTCGATCGCCGCCGACCAGGTGAGGGTGCGCGCCTCGGCGCCGCCGTTGCGCAGCACCAGCTCGACCCCGCCGGCAGCCTCGCCGCGCGCGGCGCAGGGCGTCAGGGTCAGCTGCACGGCATCGCGCACCGCCAGTTCGAGGCCGAGCTCGGCGCACACCGCGCCGCCGGCCAGGCGCTGGAGCTGGATGCGCCCGGCGCGCGCGGCGGTGGTGGCGGGGGCGGTCACCCGCACCTGCACCTGCCCGATGGCGTCGGCGCGCAGCTCCGCCTGCCAGCCGGCCGGGGCCGCCACCCGCAGCGCGGACGGGGCCAGCCCGGGACCGGCCAGCACCAGCTCGGCGCCGCCGCCCTTGACCACCTCGGCGGCGGTGGCGGCCAGCGCCAGGCGCGGGGCGGCCAGCTGCTCCGGCAGCCCGCCGGCGGCTGCCCCGCCAGGCTGGGAATAGCGCAGCAGCAGCGGCTCCGCCGACAGGCGCAGGGTGACCCCGCCCTCGGCGGCGGCGAGCGCCGCCGAGCTGCCGTCGACGCGGATCAGGCGCAGGTCCTCGGCCCCCGCCAGCGGCAGCTGGACGTCGACCGCGGCGCGGTCGTTCCACAGCACCAGCAGGCAGGTGCCGGCGGCGTCGCGGAACAGGTAGCCCTCGCTGCCGTCGGCCCAGGTGCGCTCGGCCACGAAGCGGCGGGCGGCGAAGCCGTTGACCAGGTGGTAGTACATCACCGCATCGAGCTTGGGGTTGTAGAGCGAGTACTGGCAGTCGAAGACGTTGTGCGCGCTGCCCGAGGTGCCGCGCCCGGTGCCCTCGTGGTCGGGATACATGATGCCGAACCAGCTCGCGCTCGCCCCGCCCTCGGCGAAGAACGAGGTCAGCTTCTTGACCATCTCGACCGCCACCGCGTGGCGCGACATGCCCTGGCTGTTGAGCCCCAGCTCGGTGCTGTGGATGGGCTTCACCGCGTGGTGCTTCTCCATCAGCGCGCGGTACCCGCGCATCGCCCGGCGCACGTCGCGGTGGCTCTCGTAGACGTGGAAGTCGTAGGCGTCGAGCCAGTCCTGGTAGCCGGCGGCGAAGAAGGACTCGAGCGGCGGCACCGAGGTGCCGATCACCGTGATCGCCGGATCGAAGGCCTTCACCGCCTGGTAGATGGCCTTGTAGGCGCGCACCTTCTCGGCCACCTTGCCGGGGTCCTCGGGCGGCTCGTTGCCCTGGCACAGCGCCTGCAGGCCCTGGCCGGCGAACTTCCGCAGGAAGGCGGTCATGCCCGCGCGCAGGTCTTCCTCGCTGTAGCGCTTGAAGCCCTCGTGCTCGACCACCGCCGCCTCGGTGCCGGTCAGCCAGGTCCCGCCCAGCTCGCGCACCAGCTCGCCGCAAGGCAGCTCGGACTCGTAGGGCGGGGCGTCCTTCCAGCGCCCCCACAGGCCGAACTGGCGGATGCCCAGGCGGTCGGCCAGGCGCACATAGTCGGCGATGCGCCCGTCCCAGCTGCGGATGGTGATCGGCACCTCGCCCGGCTTGAGCGCCTTGGTCTCGGCCACCGGCAGGCGGGCGAAGCCGGTGCGCTCGGCGGCCTCGCCGCCGGGCAGGGTCACGTGCGCCTCGTAGTAGCGGCCGAGCTCGAGCGGCAGGGCCGAGCAGTCGACCTCGGCGCGGTAGACCAGGCGGCCCTTGCGCACCTCGGTGCGGCGCAGCGGCGCGCTCAGCGCCGCGCCCAGCTCGGCGCCCCAGAAGTCGCGCACCGTCACCGCCACCTGGCGGCGGGCCGCGGGCAGCGGGCGGCGCACCGGCACCTCGACCACCAGCCGCACCGGATCCTCGGGCAGGAACAGGTTGCCCAGGCGGGCGCTGCTCAGCTCGATGCGGTCGACCAGGCCATCGCCGCGGCCGCCGCTGGTGACCGCCGCCGCGCTGAGAGCGTCGACCGCGGCCCAGCCGTGGGTCTTGGCCAGGGTCAGCACGAAGCGCGCCCGGGCGGTGCCGGCGGGCAGCTCGACCGGGGTGGCGAAGCGCTGCCAGGCGCGGGTGGCGAAGGGCGCCGCGACCTCGCGCGCGCCCAGCACGGTGCCGGCGGCGTCGCCGGCCTGGAGTTCCACCAGCAGGCAGAACGAGGCGTCGGGCGAGACCAGGCGGGTGGCGGCGGCGCCGCCCGCCAGCCAGCGGCCGGGGCCGGCGGGGAACCACGCCCCCACGGCGCGGGTGGGCGTGCCGACCGACTCCAGCGCCCGCTCCAGCACCAGGGCGCGGGTGCCGGCGGCGGCCTCGCCCGCCGCCACCGCCACCCGGCCCTCGACCTGCCAGCCGGCGGGCAGGCCCTCGGCCTCGAAGCCCTCCTGCCAGGCCGGCGCCGCCACCTGGCCGGTGCTCTGCACCTGGGCGCGCAGGTCGCACAGCAGGATGTCGCCGCTCTTGCCCATGGTCAGGGCCAGCAACTTGGCCGGGCCATGCCAGCGCCCGTCGTTGGCCCCGCCCCAGTGCTCGCCGCCGGCGATCTCGCCCGGCTTCAGCACCAGGTCGTGCCAGGCGCCGTCGGTGGCGAGCGCCACCCCCTTGCGCTGGTGGCACTGGCCGGTGGCGTCGACCAGACGCACCCCGCAGGCGGGCACGGTGGATTTCACCCGCATGCGGATCGCTTCCACCGCCAGGCCGCCGAGGTCCTTGTCGGCGCCGATGTAGGCCCCGCCCTTGCTGAAGTCGCCCTGCAGGCGCAGCGCCGCCTGGCCGCCCTCGCCCTGGCCCTCGGCCAGGGTGAGGGTGCCCTGGGCGCCGGGGAACTCGGTGCCGAGGTTGAGGGTCCAGTCGACCAGGCCTTCGCGCAGCATCTCGTCGAGGCGCACCTCCTCGCTGACCTGGGTGGTGGTGGCGGTGACCGCCTGGGCGCCGCTGATCCGCACCGTGCCGGCCGGGCCGCCGAAGCTGTCGCGCCCGGCGAGCAGGAAGAGGTGGCGCGCCGGCCCATGCCAGCGCCCGTCCTTGGCCCCGCCCCAGTGCTCGTAGCGGGCGACCCCGGGCAGCGACTGGCCGGCGGCGATGAGCGCGAAGAAGCGCTGCACCGGCACCTCGACCCGCTGCCAGCCGTCCTCGCCGGTCAGCGCCAGCACCAGCTGGTGGCACTGGCCGCTGCCGTCGATCAGGCGCAGCGAGACCTGCCTGCCGCCCGGCGCCTTGAGCCAGCACGACAGGCGCTCGAGCTCGGCCCCCGCCGGCAGCGCGACCCCGGCCTGCACGTAGTTGCCGCCCTTGGCCAGGTCGCCGTGCAGGGCCAGTGCCGGCCGCCGCTGCGGTTCGACCCCGTCGTCGATCGCCAGGGTGCCGACCGCCCCCGGGAACTCGGGCCCGTTGCCGAATTCCCAGCCGCCGGCGGGCTGCCCGGCGCGGATGAGCGCCAGCGGCTCCGCCGCCAGCAGCAGGCCCACGCTCACCAGCACGAGCATCGCCAGACGGATTGCGGCCACGGCAGGTCCTCCGATAGCACAATGATATAATCAACATTGATATATATCAACCGAAATCCGCCACAGGGCAGGTTCCCGCCAGCCACTGGACCAGGATGGGGGTTTCGCCCTCCCCGGCGCCGGCGTCTGGAGGGTGCGTCCCCGGAGGATCCCCATGCGTCCGTTCCTGCTCCTGCTCGCCGCCTGCACCGCCCACCTGGCGGCGGAGGACTGGCGGGTGGCCACCCTGGCCCCCAGCAAGGCCGACGGCGCACCCGTCGTCCTCGGCCTGGGCGATGCCACCCGCCTCGATGCGCCCATGGGCATGGCGGTGCTGGGGGATGGGTCGGTGGTGGTGGTCGATACCGGGCTGCAATCCCTGGTCCGCATCAGCGGCGGGGGACGGGCGCAGCTGCTGGCCGGCGGCATGGGGGCCACTGGCGCCGTGGACGGCACCGGCGCCGCCGCCCGCTTCCTCTGGCCGCAGTTCGTCGCCCAGGCCCCGGACGGCACCCTGGTGGTGAGCGACAGCGGCAACCACACCATCCGCCGGGTGACCCTGGCCGGGGTGGTCACCACCATCGCCGGCAGCCCGGGGCAGTACGGCAGCGCCGACGGCCAGGGCGCCGCCGCCCGCTTCCGCAACCCGGCCGGGGTGGCGGTGGACGCTGCCGGCACCATCTACGTGGTCGATCGCGTCAACATGACCATCCGCCGCATCGGCAGCGACGGCCAGGTCACCACCCTGGCCGGGCTCGCCGGCAGCCACGGCACCAGCGACGGGGTGGGGAGCGCGGCGCGCTTCATGGTCCCCTATGGCATGGCCCTGGCCGGATCCTCGCTGTTCATCACCGACGCCGAAAGCGGCACCATCCGCCGCATCGATACCACCACCGCCACGGTCAGCACCTATGCCGGGATGGCCGGCTGGAAGGGCTGGGCGGATGGCGATTTCGCCAGCGCGCGCTTCAAGTACCCCCAGGCCATCGCCGCCGATCCCGCCGGCAACCTGTTCGTCGGCGATACCGGCAGCTCGACCCTCCGCCGCATCGACCGCAGCGGCGCCGGCAGCGTGGCCACCATCGCCGGCAACGGCAGCATCGGCAACGCCGACGGCCTGGGCGCGGCGGCCCGCCTGTTCTCGCCCCTCGGCCTGGCCATCGGCGGCGACCGCCAGCTCTACATCGCCGACACCTACAACTACCGCCTGTGCAAGGCCGCGCCCGCGGGCGCCCCGCTGTTCCTGTGGATCGACGGCGATGCCGGGGGGACCACCGGCGGCAGCGCCCTGGTGCACGGCGCCAACCTCGCCGGGCTCACCGCCGCCACCCTCGGCGGCCAGCCGGCGGCGCTGAGCGGGGTCTCCGCCACCTCCGCCCGCGTCGCCTGCCCGGCGCATGCCGCCGGGCTGGTGGACCTGACCCTCGCCGCCGGCGCCGTCACCACCACCCAGAGCGGAGCCTACCGCTATCTCGAGATGACCGTGCTCGACCCCGCCCCGGCGAAGATGGCCAGCTCCCTGGGCGGGACCACGCTGACCTTCGCCGGCAGCCGCCTCGACGAGGTCACCGCCGCCGTCCTCGGCGGCAGCGCCGCCACCATCACCGGACAAACCGCCGCCAGCCTGGTCCTGATCGCCCCGGCGCACGCCGCCGGCAGCGCCGACCTGGCCCTGGCGACCCCCCTCGGCACCGTCACCGCGACCGGGGCGGTGCTGTACCTGGCCCCGCCGCAGCTGGACCCGGTGGCCTCGCGTCTCGCCAGCACCCTCGGCGGCACCGCCCTGGAGTTCACCGGCAACGGCCTGACCGCGGCCACCGCCGCCCGCGTGGGCGGCGCCACCGCCGCCATCACCGCCAGCACCGCCAGCCGTCTGACCGTGGTCGCCCCCGCGCACGCCGCCGGCAACGCCGACCTCGAGCTCGACTGGAGCCTGGGCACGGTGCTCGCGGCCGGAGCGGTGTTGTACCGCACCGCCCCCGCGGTCTCCGCCACCGCAGCGGCGACCATCGACATCGCCGGCGGCGCCGAGCTGCGCTTCGCCGGCAGCGACCTCGACCGCGTCACCGCCGCCCGTCTGGGCGGCACCGCCGCCACCATCATCGCCACAACCGCCACCAGCCTGGCCCTGCGCGCCCCGGCGCACGCCGCCGGCAGCGTCGACCTCGAGCTCGACTGGATGCTGGGCACGGTGCTGGTGGCGGGCGTGGCGGTCTACCGCGATCCCGCCGCCCCGGAGGTCGTCGTCACCACCACGGTGATCGTGGATCCCGCCGGCGGCACCCTGACCCTCGCCGGCAGCAACCTCGACCGCGTCACCGCCGCGCGCGTAGGCGGCACCGCCGCCACCATCATCAGCCAGACCGCCACCAGCCTGGTCCTGCGCGCGCCGCCGCACGCCGCCGGCAGCGTCGACCTCGCCCTCGACTGGGGCGGCAGCACGGTGGTGGTACCAGGCGCGGTGGTCTACGGCACCCCCCCCGCCCCGACCCCCGTGCTGCTGCCCGCCGCGCCCGCGGTCGGAGCCATGGGCGGGGGCGGCGGTGGAGGCGGCGGCTGCGGCCTGGGCGGGGTGGGATTGCTGCTGGGGCTGGCGTTCATGCTCGCCCGACGCGTACCCGGGCGCTGAAACCCAAAGGTGCAAGGACAAGGCTGAGCGTGTGGCGTGGACGGCTCTTCCGGAGCGTCGACGCCCACGTCGACGCCGCGGTGACGCCGCCATGGTCCCAAGTCGGCGCATAAGAGACTCCGTCGACGTGGGCGTCGACGCTCCGAATGCGGCCGTCCGCTGTATCTCGCCTTGGCTTTTGTCCTGAAGCCGGCAGTCAGCGATCGCCGGGGACGGGCGTATCACTGATATGGGTAACGTTACCGCAACCGCCATCCCCCTCATCCTGGCGTTCGCCGGCGCCCTCGCCGCCGCCGAGCCCGGCACCACCCGGGTGGCGCGCTGGAAGGACGACAAGGCCGCCGCCTTCGTGCTGATGTTCGACGACAGCCTGCCCAGCCACGTGAAGAACGTGGTCCCCGAACTGGCCAAGCGCGGCTTCACCGCCACCTTCTACATCAACCCCGGCACCGGCCATTACGCCGGCCAGCGCCAGGCGTGGGAGAAGGACATCCCCGCCGCCGGCTTCGAGCTCGCCAACCACACCCTCACCCATGGCGGCGGCGCCACCAACGCCGACATCGCGCGCGAGATCGCCGCCTGCGGCGAGGCGATCCACGCCAGCACCCCCGGCCAGCCCTGGCCGCGGCTGGTGTCGTGGGGCCAGCCGGGCGGCATCAAGAAGGAGAAGTGGCCGACGACCAAGGACGAGCTGGCGGCGATGCTGGCGGAGAACCACCTGGTGAACCGCCCCGACTTCGGCGGCCGCGGCGCCGCGATCGCCTTCAAGACCGGCCCCGAGATGATCGCCCATGTCGACAAGGCGGTGGCCAAGGGCGCGATGGAATGCGTGATCTTCCACGGCGTGGGCGGCGAATGGCTGTCGGTGCCGACCGCCGAGTTCACCGCCCTGCTCGACGGCCTGGTGGCGCGCGCCGACCAGGTGTGGGTCACCAGCCACATCCCCGCCCACCAGTACGCCACCGAACGCGACGGCGCCAGCGTCACCGTCACCGGCAAGGACGCCAAGCGCCTGACCCTGACCCTGGCCAGCAGCGCCGACCCGAAGTGGTACGACCAGCCGCTGACCCTGGTGACCACGGTGCCGGCCGGCTGGACCGCCTGCACCATCGACCAGGGCAAGCGCCACGCCGAGGCCACGGTCAAGGACGGCGCGGTGCGCTACGAGGCGCTGCCCGGCGGCGAGGCGATCGTCATCGCGCGCAAGTGAGCGGCGCCGCGGCGCCCGCTCAGCGCAGGGTGTTGCCCCAGCTGTGCACCGCGCTGGTGGTCTCGGGGTCGCAGGTGACCGCCGGGGCCGGCATCAGCGGCGAGCGCAGCCAGGTGTTGCCGGTGACGTAGACCCCGCTGGCGTGGCTGACCCCGATCCAGCCGCGGAAGGGCGACTCGTCGCGGCGCGCGGTCAGGGCCTCGACGGTGTTGCCGCGGATGACCACGTTGGCGGCCGAGCACACATAGGCGATCGCGCCGGGGGCGTCGGTGAAGCGGTTGCCCTCGATCAGGATGTCGCGCAGGATCGGGAAGCGGGTCTTGTCGCGGCTGGGGTCGGTGCGCAGGTAGACGCTGAGGTAGATCGCCGGGCGCAGCTCGTCGGGGTACGAGCCCATCGGGTTGGGCTGCTCGAAGCGGTTGCCGCGGATCACCAGGTTGGCGGCGCCATAGCCCTCGGACCACACGTCGAAGGTGTAGCCGGTCTCGATCTTGATCGCCCCCATCTGGTTGTGCACGAAGCGGTTGTTCTCGACCGTCATGTCGCTGCCGAGGAGCAGCAGGCCGCGCGCGCGGTTGTCGTGGAAATGGCAATCGCGCACCACCACCTGGCGGGTGCCGTAGCGGCGGTTGAAGAGCACGAAGCCGTCGCCGGTGGCGGCCGGCAGCGGGCGGTCGAAGGCCAGGTCGTAGGTCCCGGCGGCGGCATCGACCGCGCTGATCGCCGCCAGCGGGGCGCTCCAGCCGGCGGGGGCGTAGTCGTCCTGGCGCAGCTCGATGGGGTCGCCGGGGTGGAGGGCGCCGCCCCCGCGCAGGTTGCGCGTGCGCAGGGTGCGCGCGTCGTGCGGCTGCGCGAACGCGGTGGTGTCGTGCACGTTCAGGCAGTCGTCGCCGCCCAGGCTGAACTCGCAGCCCTCCATGCGGAAATAGCCCTGCGAACGCGCCACGTGGTGGTGGTCGGCGGTGCAGGTGATCGGGCGCCGGCTGCCGGGGGGACGGGCGACGTTGGTGCGCAGGAACTGCCAGTGGTGCTGGTCGCCGTCGGTGACGAAGGCGTGGCCCGGGCAGGAGCGCAGGTCGACCCCGGAGAAGGTGAGGTGGGCGTTGTCGCGCATCGACACCCCGTTCATGTCGTAGACGTAGTGGCGCATGCGGAACAGGGTGCCGGGCCGCACCTGGGTGCCGAACCGGCCCTGGGCGGGGGTGAGGTGCAGCCGCAGCAGGTCGTCGCCCAGCCATTCCGTGCGCGGCACCGGGCTGCGCCCGCGGAAGAACTCGAAGCCGGCGTTGAGCGCGCCTTCGCAACCCACCGACAGGGTGGCGGGGTCGAGCTGCTCGATGTCGGCCACGCGCAGGTCGCGGCGCGGGAAGCGCGCGTGGTCGATGAAGCGCAGGTCGAGGTGCCCGGCGCCGGCGGCCTCGGCCCGCACCACGCTGGCGAGCGGGTCGCGCTCCCAGTCCCAGTCGATGGCGACATCGCGGAACAGGGCGCGCCGGCAGCCGGCGATGCGCAGCAGGTCGCCCTTGGCCTTGAGGAACACCAGGGTCGAGCCGCGCCCGTCGAAGGTGAAGTCGCTCAGGCCCTCGAACGCGATCGGCTGCTCGGCGGTGAAGCGGTAGGTGCCGGTGGGCACCACCAGCCCGGGCGCGCCGCCGGCGCGGCAGTGGGCGATGGCGCGGGCGAAGGCGGCGGAGTTGTCGGCGGCGGCGGGGTCGGCGCCGAAGTCGGCGACGCTGGCCGGGGCGCTGGCCGAGGGCCGCGGCGCATCGATGGCGAAGTCCTCGGCCCCGGTCGGCAGCGGCGGCAGCGCCACCGCCTGGCCGGGATCGGCGACCGGCAGCACGATGTCGCCGCTGCCCTCGGCCACCACCACCGCCGACACCTGCGCGCGCAGCTGGCGGCGGGTGTGGATCTGCACGGCGTAGTCGCCGCGCCCGGCGGGCACGGTGAAGCGCAGGGTCACGGTGCGTTCGCGGCCGCTGCCGACCACGGGCGCGCTGCTCAGGTCCGCAAAGGCGTCGCCGGCGGCGAACGGGCGCACCAGCAGGAAGAGGTAGGCGTCCTCGCCCTGCTCCTCGATGCGGCAGGTGACCCGGGCGTGGTAGGTGGTGCCGGGCACCAGCCGGCCGGGGGCGGTGCGCGCGCAGATGTTCCATTCCGCCGGGCTGGAGCGGGTGTCGAGCGCCAATCCGCCGCTCGCCGCCGGCTGCGCCAGGCCCGGGGTGAGGACCAGCTGGGCGGGATCGGCCAGGGCCACCTGCCAGCGCCCGCCGGCCGGCTGCGTGCACGAGACCGCCAGCACCGCGAGCAGCACCAGCATCGACCAGGGATGGCGCATGAGGGGACTCCCGGCACATCCTACGCCGGGCGCGCGCCGCCGTTCACTGCCGGGGCCGCAGCCCGATGGTCAGCTCTTGCGGAGCGTCGACGCCCACGTCGACGCCGCGCTGACGCAGCCATGGTCCCAGATCGGCGCACAAGAGACTCCGTCGACGTGGACGTCGACGCTCCACCAGCGGCCGTCCGCCATTCCCCCGCCTTGGCCTTACGCCAGCGGGCGCATCCGCCGCGCCTGCAGCCAGGTCAGCCACAGCCCGGCGCCCCACTGCAGCATCGCCAGCGCCAGGTAGACGTGGTGGAGCGGACGGAACTGCGGGCGGTCGAGGTGGGCGGCGGTGGCGGCGCTGAGGTGCTGGTCGAGCAGCGGGTGGAGCGCGGCCTGGGCGAGCAGGGCCGCCGTCCACACCGCCAGGGCGGCGGCCCAGCCGCGCTGCCCGGCACGCCAGGCGGCGCGCGCCGGACCCGTGGTGGCGACGGCCAGCAGCAGGCCGCCGGCGAGGAACCACCACGACACCTGCTGGGTGATCAGCCCGACCACCGGCGGGCTGCCCAGCACCTGGCGGGCGGTGGGCGCCACCACCCCGAAGTAGAGCGCGAAGGAGACCTCCCAGCCGCCCCAGGCGGCGAGCAGCAGGGCGGGGAACAGGGCGGTGGCGCGGGTCATCCCCGGCATGCTGCCAGGGTGGCGCCCGCCGTCGCCCAACGACCCGGGCATCGGCCCGATGCGGCGGACGGCGGGGTGGGTGGCGGCTTGGGCGGCGGGGTGGTACACCGCGCCCATGCGCCGCACGTCCTCCGCGATCCTGCCGGCGCTGCTGCTGGCCGCCGCCGCCCTGCCCGCGGCCGAAGGCATCGACCCCGGCACCACCAGCCAGAACACCCTGATCGCGGTCGGGCGCTGGGCCCAGACCTCGGCCGCCGCCCCGCGCGGCTACGGCATCCTCGACCTGCCGGCCTGGACCCTCGACAAGAACCACGCCTGGGTGCTGGAGCTGGGCGCGCGCGGCCTCACCGCCCGCACCACCACCGCGCTGCAGCCCGCCCTGCTGTGGGATGCCGCCAACGCCCGGCCCACGGTCTATGCCCGCGAACTGGCCCAGCTGGCGGCGCTCGGCTACCAGCGCGTGGGCAACTGGCTGGTCGCGCCGAGCGCCGCCCAGGCCCGCCCGGTGGCCGGCACCGGCGCCGACATCTTCTACACCCTCGACGCCACCATCCCGGCCGGGGTCGACCCCGCGCAGTACCTGGCCGGCCGGCTCACCACCGCCTTCGGCGTCCGCCCCGACCTCCGCCTGGCCTTCCCCGCCCTGCGCGCCGACCCCTACGGGGTGGTCACGCGCAGCGGCCTCGACCACCTCACCCTGCTGCACCGCCTGGCGGCGCCCGACCCGCACGCCGCCGCCGGCTGGTCGTTCTGGGGCCGGGGCGACGGCCAGCGCAGCGAGGCCGCCGCCGACGCATCCAGCGGCGGCTACCGCTCCTACGCCTGGACCGGGGCGCTGGGCGCGGTGGCGGCCCGGGGCGGCCTGTGCGCCGGCCTGGCCCTGGCCAGCGGCGAGACCCGCGCCGGGCACCTCGGCGCCTGCGGCCTCGACCTGCGCACCCGCTACCGCGATCTGGTGCTGGGCGCGGCGTGGACGGCGGGGCGGTTCCATCTCGCCGGCCAGGCCAGCGCCGGCGACGCCCGCCACCAGAGCGAGCGCAACCTCGCCATCACCAGCGTCGGCAACCCGCGCGCCACCGCCCTCACCGCCAACGGCGAAGGCACCGGCTGGACCGCCGGCGCCGGGCTGGAGACGGGCTGGACCGCCACCATCGCCACCTGCGCCATCACCCCGACGGCGGCGCTGCAGTACGGCTACGCCACCAACCCCGGCTTCAGCGAGGCGGGCGGCGACGAACTGGGCCTGAACCTGGAGCGCCAGACCCAGCGCTCGCTGGCCGCGACCCTGGGCGGGACGGTGGAGCGCCCGTTCGCCCTGGGCGCCTGCCGGCTGCTGCCGCGCCTGGGCCTGGGCTGGCGGCGCGAGTGCTACGACGACCCCGCGACCATCACCGCCGCCTTCGCCGAGAGCCCGCAGGAACGCTTCGCGATGGCCGGCCTGGCCCCGCCCCGCGACCAGCTGGTGGCCAGCCTGGCCCTGACCCTCGCCGGCCTGGCCCACCACCACCTCGCCATCACCCTGGGCTACGACGGCCGCTACGGCGACGGCGGCCGCAGCCACGCCGGGGTGGCCGGGCTGAGTTGGGGCCTGTGACCGCACCAAAAGCATAACCCCCTGCGATTGCAGGGGGTTATCGTTTTGGAGGCGCCGTCCAGATTCGAACTGGAGTACACGGATTTGCAATCCGCTGCGTAGCCTCTCCGCCACGGCGCCGTGGGGGCGGGGCTTCCCGCCCGTGGGGTCAGTTCAGGCCTTCGCCTTGGCGGGGGCCGCCACGCGGAAGGGCTTCACCACCAGGCCGCACTTGATGGCCTCGGTGGAGACCCACACGCGCTTGGGCTCGCCGTCGACCAGGCAGCGGACCTTGCGCAGGTTGGGGCGGATCATGCGCTTGGTGCGGCCCTTGATCTTGTTGCCCACACCGCCGTCGCGGCGGGCACCCTTCTCGGACCGGCTCCAGCCAGAATGGGTATGCTTCTTGGTGAACGCGCACACGCGGGGCATGGGATACCTCTCCAAAGGTGGGGGGAGCTTTATAGTAGGCCCGGTCCAGGGTCAAGCGCAGGGTTGGAAGCGTCCGGCAGCACCAGCATGGCGTCGCCGTAGCTGAAGAAACGGTAGCGCTCGCGCACCGCCTCGGCGTAGAGCGCGTGCAGGCGCTCGACCCCGGTCAGGCACGACACCAGCATGAGCAGGGTCGAGCGCGGCAGGTGGAAGTTGGTCATCAGCGCGTCGACCGCCGCCAGCCGGCGCGGGGGATGCAGGAAGATCGCGGTCCAGCCGCTCCACGCCGCCAGTCCGCCGGGCTGGGCGGCGGCGGTCTCCAGGGTGCGCACCACGGTGGTGCCCACCGCCACCACCCGGCCGCCGCGCGCGCGGCAGGCCAGCACCGCCGCCGCGGTCGCGGCCGGGCACTCGGCGAACTCGGCGTGGATGCGGAAGTCCTCGATGCGCTCGGTGTCGACCGGCTTGAAGGTGCCGGGGCCGACGCGCAGGTCGACGCAGGCGCGCGCCACCCCGCGCGCCTCCAGGCGGGCGAGCAGGGCGGGGGTCAGGTGCAGGCTGGCGGTGGGCGCCGCCACCGAGCCGGGCGAGTCGCCGAACACCGTCTGGTAGCGTTCGCGGTCGGCGGCGCGGTCGGCGCGGCGGATGTAGGGCGGCAGCGGCATGCGCCCGTGGGCCTCGGCCAGGGCCAGCACGTCGGCGGCGCCGAAGTCGAGGTCGCGGTGGCCGTCGTCGTGGCAGGCCAGCACCACCGCCTCGGCGCCGTGGCAGCGGATGCGGGTGCCGGGGCGCACCTTGCCGCGCACCAGGCAGCGCCAGCGCGCCGGGGCGCCGTCGAGGGGATGCACCAGCAGCACCTCCAGCGCGCCGCCGCTGTCCTTGGCGGCTTCGAGCCGGGCCGGGATGACGCGGGTGCGGTTGAGCACCAGCAGGTCGCCGGGGCGCAGCAGGGCGTCGAGCTCGGCGACCGTGCGGTGCTCGGGCGCGGCGCCGCCGCGCGCCACCAGCAGGCGGGCGGCGTCGCGCGGCTCGACCGGCTCCTGCGCCACCAGCTCGGGCGGCAGGTGGTAGTCGAAGTCGGCGGTGCGCATCAGCCCGCCAGCGCCAGGGCCGCGGGCGGGAAGCCGGGGGCGAGCTCCTGGGCGCGCAGGAAGCAGGCGCGCGCCGCCGCCTCGGCGCCGTCGGCGCGCTCGCAGATGCCGCGCCAGAACACCGCCTCGGCGCGTTCGCGCACGCTGGCGGCGGCCGCCTCGGCGCGCTCCAGCAGGGCGCGCGCCTCGCCGCTGTCGTCGCCGCCGCGCAGCGCGAGCAGGGCGTGGTACTGGCCGAGCGCGAGCAGCGCCGGCACGAAGTCGGGCTTGAGCGCCAGGGCGTGGCCGAAGGCGCGCTTGGCGGCGTCGAAGAAGTCGCCTTTCTCCAGCACCGAGTCGACGCTGCGGCTGGCGGCGACCAGGGTGGTGCCGAGCAGGGTCCAGGCCCCGGGGTCGCGGCCGCGGTCCTCGCTCGCCACGGTGGCGTGGCCGAGCGCGCCGGCGAGGTCGCCGCCTTCGAGGCAGGCGCGCACCCGCTCCTGCCAGGCGGCCAGGCCGGGGGCGGTGTCCTCGGCCGGGAAGCGGCGCGGGATCGCGCTCGGCTTGACGTGCTGCCAGCCGGGCTGGCGCAGGTCGGCCAGGCCGGCCCACACCCGCAGCACGGCGTAGCGCGGGGTGCCCCACACCTGGGGCATGGCGCGGATCCACTCCGGCAGCCCGGCCTCGACCGCGGCGATGGCCTGGTCGAGGGTCAGCCCGGCATGGAAATGCCGCGGCACCTCGTCGAGGAACCAGCGGCAGGTGCGCTCGAACAGCGCCAGCTCGGGCTCGCGCGCGGCCGGGCCGTGGCCGGGGGCGATGACCGCGGCGCCGAAGCCGCGCACCTCGTCGAGGGCGGCCAGCCAGGCGTCGTTCTCGAGCCCCTCCTGCTGGCTGGGCTGGCCGAGGATGGGGAAGCTGCCGGTCATCACCGTGTCGCCGCTGGCGAGCACGCGCTCCTCGGGGCACCACACCAGGGTGGGGTCGGGGCTCTCGGCCACCAGCCCCTGGCGCAGCTCGAGGGTCAGCCCGCCGAGGTCGAGCGGGGGGTGGTCCTCGGCGAACTGCCCGGGGATGAGCGGATCGGGCCCGAGGGTGAAGCCGCGCGAGGCGAGGAAGGAGCGCTGGCGCGGCTGGCGCTCCTGCAGCGCGAGCGCGGTGCGGCGGCTGCACACCAGGGTGGCGCCGGCCTCGGCGAAGACCTGGTTGCCGCTGCAATGGTCCCAGTGGTAGTGGGTGTTGATGGCGTACAGCACCGGCTTGGCGAAGCGTTCGGCGAGCGCCGCCAGCAACGCCCGCGCCAGCCCGGGATTGACCTGGGTATCGACCACCGCCAGCCCGCGCTCGCCCACGAACACGGTGGAATTGACCACGTTGCGCCACAGGAAGGCGCGCTCCGAGAGGGCTTCGAGCTGGCCGCGCGGACGGCGGGCGAAGGGGTTGGCGGCGGCGGGGCGCATGGGCGGGCATGTCATGGCCGGCCGGCGCCGCCGCAAGCCGCGCCCGCCGGCCGCCGCCACCCGCGCTGCGCATGGCATGCGCAGGCTGCCCACGCCATGCGCAGAGCAGCGGTCTTGCCGGCCCCGCCCCGGGGGCAAACTACCAGTCTCCAAGGAGTTCCCATGCCCCGCCTGATCGCCGCCGTCGTCTCCGGCCTCGCCTGTTCGCTGGCCCTCCCCCTCGCCGCTGCCGACAGCGCGCCGAACAAGGCCGAGGTCGAGGCCCTGATCACCGCCGGCCAGCAGTACCTGCTGTCCCAGGCCCAGCCCGACGGCGCCCTCGCCCCCGGCAAGAAGTTCACCCTCGGGGTGACCCTGCTGGCGGCCGAGACCCTCCTGCTGCCCCCGCTCGCCACCCCCGCCGACCACCCGGCGGTCACAAACGCCTGCGCCTTCATGATGAAGTTCAAGCAGCC
Organism: Planctomycetota bacterium; assembly: GCA_023150565.1. Lineage (GTDB taxonomy): Bacteria > Planctomycetota > UBA11346 > UBA11346 > UBA11346 > JAKLKR01. Next base: position 7,331 of record JAKLKR010000033.1, on the reverse strand, counting down.
CGACGGCGGCATCTACAACCCCGAGGAGGGCCTGGGCAACTACTGCACCAGCCTGGGCCTGCGCCTGGCGGTGGCCTCCAAGGCCACCAACCAGGAGCTGATCAAGGGCATGCAGGGCTACCTCTTCGGCCTGCAGAACGGCGATGCCAACAGCCCCGCCCACGGCGGCATCGGCTACGGCAGCAAGGGCGCCGGGCACGAGGACCTCTCCAACACCAGCTACGCGGTGGGCGCGCTGCGGGCCTCGGGCGTGCCGGCCGCCGACCCCCACATGCAGGCGGCGCTCAAGTTCCTCGAACGCTGCCAGAACCTCTCGGCGGTGAACAAGCTGCCGTGGGTGACCAACGACGGCGGCGCGGTCTACGCCCCGGACGAGAGCAAGGCGGCGGGCTCGTGGGATCCCAAGGCGGCCGAGACCGGCGGCGAGAAGCCCAAGCTGGCCAGCTACGGCTCGATGACCTACGCCCTGATCAGCAGCTACCTGGTGCTCGACCTCAAGCCCGACGACCAGCGCGTGCAGGCCGCCCTCGGCTGGGTGAAGGCCAACTACCAGTTCGACGCCAACCCCGGCATGGCCAAGGGCAAGGAAGGTCAGGGCCTGTTCTACTACTACGTGACCATGGCCAAGACCTTCGACCTGCTCGACGCCACCACCATCGAGCTGCCGGGGGGCAGGAAGGCCGACTGGCGCGCCGACCTGTTCGCGACGATCAAGTCGCGCGCCCAGCAGGGCGAGGGCGGCAAGACCTTCTGGATCAACAACGCCGACCGCTGGGGCGAGGGCATGCCGCAGCTGGTGACCGCCTACACCGTGGGTGTGCTCAAGCGCATCCACGCCTCGCTCTGAACGCTTCCGCCGCGACCTTCGCCAAGGCGCGCCCTCACGGGCGCGCCTTGTGCGTTTCCGCTCGCCGGCGAAGGTCGGGCATGGACGAGCTGGAGCAGGCGGCGGCGGCGCTCCGCGCCGGTGGGCTGGTGGGCATGCCCACCGAGACGGTCTATGGCCTGGCCGCCGACGCGCTCGACGCCGCGGCGGTGCTGCGGGTGTTCGCCGCCAAGGGCCGGCCGACCTTCGACCCGCTGATCGTGCACCTGCCCGACGCCGGCTGGCTGGAGCGGGTGGCGGTGCCCTCGCCGCGCGCGCGCCTGCTCGCCGCCGCCTGCTGGCCGGGGCCGCTGACCCTGGTGCTGCCGCGCACCGCCGCGGTGCCCGACGCGGTCACCGCCGGGCTCGACACGGTGGCGGTGCGGGTGCCCGACCACCCGCTCGCGCGCGAGCTGATCCGCCGCTGCGGCCGCCCGCTGGCGGCGCCCTCGGCCAACCGCTTCGGCTGCGTCAGCCCGACCACCGCCGCGCACGTGCGCGAGCAGCTCGGCGCCGCGGTGGCGGTGGTGCTCGACGGCGGCCCCTGCCGCATCGGGGTCGAGAGCACGGTGCTGCGCCCCGACCCCCTGCCGGTGATCCTGCGCCCGGGCGGCTGCACCCGCGAACGCCTGGAGGAGCTGCTCGGCGAGCCGGTGGCGCTGGCCGGGCGCGAGGACCGCGCCGCCGCCCTCGCCCTGCCCGCCCCCGGCATGCTCGCCAGCCACTACGCCCCCGCCGCGCCGCTGACCCTGCGCGAACCCGGCGCGCCCTGGCCGGCGGATCCCGCCCTCGGCCTGCTCGCCTTCACCGGCGCCGGGCTGCCCGCCGGGCCGCGCCACGAGGTGCTGAGCGCGCGCGGCGACCTCGCCGAGGCCGCCGCCGCCCTGTTCGCCGCCCTGCGCCGGCTCGACGCCGCCGGGGTGCGCGCCATCATCGCCGAGGAGGTCCCGGCCCACGGCCTGGGCCTGGCCATCAACGACCGCCTGCGCCGCGCCGCGGGGAAGGGCTGACCATGATCCTGCGCCTGCTCGCCATCCTGCTCACCGCCGCCACGCTCGCGGCGGCGGAACCGGCGGCCACCGGCGGCGCGGTCAAGGTCGGGCCCAACCCCTCCGCCGCCGCCTTCTTCGAGGCGCGCATCCGCCCGATGCTGGTGCAGCACTGCGCCGAATGCCACGCCGGCGGCAAGCGCTATGGCGGGCTCAGGACCGACTCGCTCGAAGCCATGCTCGAAGGCGGCCATGACGAGGGTCCGGCGGTCATCCCCGGCGACGTGCAGCGCAGCCCGCTGCTGCGCTCGCTGCGCTACGAGGGCGACAGCGACCTCAACATGCCGCCCAAGGCCAAGCTGCCGGCGGAGGTGATCCGGGATTTCGAGCACTGGGTGGCGATCGGCGCCCCCTGGCCCACCGGCGAGCCGGTGGTGGCGCCGGCGCCGCCCGCGCGCACCCCCCTGCTCGGCCGCCTGCACCCGCTGGTGGTGCACCTGCCGATCGGCGCCCTGCTGGTGGCGGCCCTGGCCGAGGCCCTGGTGCTGCTGCGTGGCCGGCGCTGGTCGCCGGCGGTGGCGGTGGCGGCCGCGCTCGCCGCCGCCGGGGCGGTGGGGGCGGTGGTCAGCGGGATCAACGCCGAGGGCGGCCAGGCCCCGGCCCTGATCGAGGCGCACGAGCAGATGGCCTGGGCCGCGACCGCGCTGATGGCGGCGGTGGCGGCGCTGGCGTGGTGGCGCGAACGCCGCGACGGCTCGCGCCTGCCGCTGCGCATCCTGCTGCTGCTGGCGCTGGTGGCGGTGTCGGTCGCCGGCCACCGCGGCGGCGCCCTGGTCTACGGCCCGGGCTGGCCGTTCTGATGCCCCGGCTGCTGCTCGTCCTGCTGCTGGCGGGCGCCGCCGGCGCCGCCGAGACCGCCACCGGGGCGGCGATGCCCGGCCCGCGCCACCGCCACGCCGGGCCGTGGCAGGTGTGGAACGGGCGCTCGCTGCAGGTGGCGATGTCGTTCATCGCCCCGCTCGACGACGCCGCCCTCGCCCGCCTGGCGCTGGAGGTCGACGGCCAGGCGCTGGCGCTGCGGCCGGTGCAGCGGCGCTGGCCGCGCGAGGGCGGCGCCTACGCGGTGGTGGAATGGCAGCTGCCGGCCGCCGGCCTGCGCCCGGCCCCCTTCGCGGTGGTGGCGCCGAACACGCGCTGGGGCGGCACCCTGGCGCCGCCGCCCCGCCGCGACGACCCCGCCCGCCTGGCGGTGGCCAACCCGCTGGCCTGGCCGCGTCCGGAGCAGCTGGCGGCGCTGGAAGGGCCGCTGGGCGGGCCGGTGCAGGCGGTGCTGGTGCCGGGCGGGCGCGCCCTCGAGCGGGTGCTCGGCCACGGCGGCTGGGAATCGCACCTGGCGCTGGTGCCGCTGTGCGAGCCCGCCGCCGCCGACGATGCGGCGCGCGCGGCGCTGCTCGGCCCGGCCCTGGGCGCCTTCCCGCACGGCCTGCGCTGGGGCCTGCTCGGCCTGCCCACCGCCGCCGGCTTCGACGGGGTGGCCACCGCGGTCGGCCAGATGGGCGGCGAATGGCAGGTGTTCGTGCAGCCGCAGGCGGCCTGGGACCTCTCGCTGCTGGCCCCGGCCGAGCGCGGCGACCCGCGCCCGCACACCGCCTTCCTGCGCCTGTGCGCCTCGCTGCGCCTACCCCTGGTGCTGGCCGGGGGCGAGCTCGCCGGCTTCGTCAGCGAACCGCTGTCGACCGGCGAGGACGGCCAGCTGGCGGGCATCGCCGGCGGCTGCCGCTACGTGGTGGCGGCGGCGGCCGGCGGCGGGCTGTCGTCGCTGCCGCCGCTGGTGGCGGCGCCGCTCGACCGCTCCGCCGGCATCGGCCTGAGCGCCGACGACGACCTGCTGCGCCTGGCGGTGCTGCCCGACGACGCCCCCGGCGACCTGCGCACCTGGACCTGGGAGCGCTGGGCCAAGGACGCTCCGCCGCCCACCGGCGGCTGGGGCGGCGGCGAGGCCAGGCCGCTGCGCGACGCCCTGGTCGCCGCCCTCGGCGGCGGCGCCGAACCGCCGCCCGAGCAGCTCGCCAAGGTGCGCGCGATCGCCGCCGCCATGACCGACCTGGCGCGCCCGGCGCTGCGCGCCGGCGAACCCGGGCGCGACGAGTTCAACCTGCTGCTCGCCGACGGCAGCGACGGCCCGCCGCCGTCCTGGCGGCGCTTCCTCGCCCTGCACCTGCTCGCCGACGACGACCTGCGCGCGGGCCGGGTAAGGGTGGCCGGCGACCTGCCGGTGTGGGCCCAGCGCGAGGCGGTGCTGCGCGCCCTGGGCGAGACCCGGCCGCTTACCGCCTGGTGGTCGGGGGTGATCGCCACCACCGCCGATCCCGCCCTGGTGCACGCCGCCATCCTGCTCGCCGAGCGCAAGCCCTCGCTCGACCTGCTCGGGGTGCTGGTGGAACGCCTGCGCCGCCAGGCCGCGGGCACCACCGCCATCGACCCCGACCCGCTGCTGCAGTCGCGCCTGGCCAGCACGGTGTTCGACTCGCCCTACCTCAGCCCGACCCCGCTGCGGCCGATCGCGCTCGCGCTCAAGGACCGCCTCGACCCGCTCGGCCGCGGCCCGCTGGTGCGCTTCCTGGAACGGCGCGGAAGCGAGCGGAAGTAGCAGGCCCGGCCGGGTTCAGCGCTTGCCCGCCGCGCGCGCCTCGAGCGAGGCCTTGACCATGGCGGCGAGCGCGGTCTGGAGGTCGAAATGGTGCGGGATGAGGCGGTCGAGGCCGGTCATCTCGAGCACCTTGAGGATCGGCGCCGGGACCCGGAACAGGTGCAGGTTGAGCCGGCGGGTGCTGCCCGCCAGCACCGCCAGGCCCTTGCTGTTGATGTAGGTCAGGTGCACGCAGTCCATGATCACCCCGAGGGTGGTCTGGGGGTCGAAGCCGGCCATGGCGTCCTCGAAACGCTGGCCGTTGTCCTGGTCGAGGCGCGGCGAGAGGGCGATGTGGGCGATGTGGTTACCCATGGTCAGGGCATAGAGGTAGGGGCCCTGCACTTCGCCGCCGGGCTCGCCGGCGCGGGTCCTGTCGGTGAGGATGCGCGCGCCACGACCGGGGTAGCGCATCTGCACCAGCGCCTTGACCAGCACCTGGCCGACCGCCAGCGCCGCCTGCGGGGTGGTGGCGACGGTCTGCACCCCGGTGGCATGGGTCACCGCGGCGTCATCGCCCTCGAGCTGCCAGGGGATCACAACCGGGATGCTCTGCAGCGGCATGGGTCAGCTTCGGCCTTGGTCGGAGGAAACTGGAGCGGGTGAAGGGAATCGAACCCTCGTCTTCTGCTTGGGAAGCAGTTGCTCTACCATTGAGCTACACCCGCGTGTCGGCGCAGTCGTAAGTACCCGTGGCCGGGCGGCAAGGGGGGCCTGGCCGGGTCGGACTTCCGCTTTTCCCGCGCCCGCGGGTAAGGGACCGAATGGCCCCCGGTGGATTCCCCCGCAGCATCCGCGGTTCCGCGCCCCACCGGCTGCGGATGCTGGGAGCGAGCCTGCGATGCGCCCCCTCGTGATCCTCCTCGCCTGCGGCGCCCTGGGCGCCGCCGAACTCCAGGTCAGCGACCTGCGCCTGGTGGCGGAGGCGCGCCCGACCGGCTTCGATGCCACCTGGGAGGACCGCCTGGGCAGCCGCAGCGGCGCCGGCTCGTTCAGCGGCGCCTGGGCCGGCGGCGCCGGCGCGCGCTGGGGCTTCGGCCCGGCAGGGCGGCCGTGGCAGGTGCTGGTTGGGGCCGAGGCGCTCTACCTCGACGAGCGCGCCCCGGGCTCGGCCGGCAGCGGGGCGCTGGCGCGCGCCGAGGCCGGCCTGGGCTGGGCGCTCGGCCACCGCCTGGCGCTGACCGTGCTGCCGCTGGCGGGCTGGGGGCGGATGCGCCAGCGCCTGACGGTGCCGGGAGCGGCCGACCTCGACCTCAGCGGCCCGCTGAGCGAATACGGGCTGCGCGCCGGGCTGCGCTGGCAGGCCCTCGACCGCCTGGCGCTGGGCGCCGAGGCCGGCTGGCTGGCCAGCCGCGAACGCCTGTCCGGCGACGGCGCGCGCCTGACCCTGGAATCCTCCGGCGCCTGGGCCGGGCTGTCGCTGGCCTGGGTGTTCGAGCAGCGGCCGCGGACGCTGGAGTAGGCGGCCGATGCCCATGAACGACACCATGCTTCCACGCTCGCCCTCAGGCCAGGGATCGGCAGGTGACGCAGGAATACCGGACCGCGCCCCTGGGAGCGCCGGGCTCCAGCCCGGCACGTCGAGCCGTCTTCATCCTGCTGCGCCTGGAAGCAGGATGAACTGCCGGGCTGGAGCCCGGCGCTCCCAGGGAAGAAATGCCTTCCTGAACCGGTCGATGATCGCCAGCCCCCCATGAACGACGACCTGCTGGCGCAGATCGGCGGCGACCAGGGTTCGCGCATCGTCGTGGGCGCGGGCGAGGCGCCGCCGCCGGCGGCCGAGGCGCGGCCGCCGGCGGCGCTGCTGCCGCCCGGCGCGCCCGAGGGCCCGCTCACCGGCGCGCAGTGGTCGGGCTACCGCCTGGGCGCGCTGCTGGGCGCCGGCGGCATGGGCGTGGTCTACCGCGCCTGGCAGCGCGGCACCGGCCGGCTGGTGGCGTTCAAGGTGCTCTCCGGCGAGGCCGCCGGCGATCCCGCCCTGCGCGCGCGCTTCGCCAACGAGGCGCGCGCCGCCGCCGCCATCGACGCCCCCCAGGTGGTGCGCGTGCTCGACGCCGGCGAGCACCAGGGCCGGCTGTGGCTGGCGATGGAGCTGGTCGAGGGCCGCACCCTGGCCGAGGAGCTGCGCCTGCGCCAGGCCGCCGAGCACCCCTTCGCCCCCCTCGCCGCCGCCGCCCTGGCGCAGCAGGCCGCCCTCGGCCTCGCCGCCGCCCACGCCCTGCGCCTGGTGCACCGCGACATCAAGCCGGCCAACCTCATGCTCGCCGCCGACGGCCAGCTCAAGGTGGCCGACTTCGGGCTCGTGCGCCGGCTCGACGGCCACACCCTCACCCGCACCGGCACCATGATCGGCACCCCGCTCTACGCCGCCCCCGAGCAGGGCCGCGGGCTGGCCACCGACGCGCGCGGCGACGTCTACAGCCTGGGCGCGGTGCTCTACGAGCTGCTCACCCTGCGCCCGCCCTTCCACGCCGAGAGCGCCGAGGGGCTGGTGTTCCAGCACAACTACGCCGAGCCGCCGCTGCCCGCGACGCTCAACCCGGCGGTGCCCGCCGAGCTCCAGGCGGTGTGCCTGCGCTGCCTGCAGAAGGACCCGGCACGGCGCTTCGCCGACGGCGCCGCCCTCGCCGCCGACCTCGCGCGCATCGGCCAGGGCCTCGCCCCGCTCGGCCCCGGCCTGGGCGGGCGGCCTTCCACCGGGGCCGAGGAGGCGCTGCGCCGGCTGGCGGGCTGGCGCCGGCGCTGGTGGCCGGTGGCGGGCGCCGCCCTGCTGCTGGCGGCGCTGGCG
>JAKLKR010000339.1 GCA_023150565.1 Planctomycetota bacterium | reverse complement strand
GGGACCGCCGGGCTCCAGCCCGGCAATTCGAGCCTCCCAAACTGCCGGGCTGGAGCCCGGCGCTCCCAGGGAAGAGTCACCGAACGCCATGGCAGCCAACATGATAGGTAGTCATCCTGTGGGCAGCCGGCGCGCCAGCGTGCGCAGCGCGGCGCGCGCCTGCCGGCGCAGGCCGGCCTCGTCCCAGCGCTCCTTGCCCACCGCCACCGCCAGGGCGGCGGTGCCGCCCTCGCCGTCGGGCACCGCCAGGGCGATGGCGTCGACGGCGCCGGAGCGCGGGCGGTTGACCACCTCGCCGGCGCGGCGGATGGCGGCGCACTCCGCCGCCAGCTCAGCGGCGGTGGCCACCCCCGGCCAGGCGCCGCGCGCGGGCAGGCCGATCGCCGCCACCAGCCGCCGGCGCTCGCGCCAGGGCAGGTGGGCGGCCAGCAGGCGGCCGCTGGCGCTCGCCCACACCTCGCGCTGCTCCTCCAGCGCCAGGGCGCTGCGCCCGGTGCCCGAGCGCAGCACCACCACCCGGCGGTGGCCGCGCAGCACCGCCAGGATGACCTCGCCGCCGCTGCTGCGCGCCAGCGCCGCCACCGCCGCCCGCCCGGCCGCCACCAGCGGCGCCCGCCACGGGCTGGCGTCGGCCAGGGCCAGCACCCGCGGCCCCAGCCGGTAGCTGCCGCGCGGACCCTGCTGGTCGGCCCAGCCGAGCGCCACCAGGTCGCGCAGCAGGCGCACCGCGGTCGACGGCGGCACCCCGGCGGCGGCGGCGCAGGCGCGCAGGTCGATGCCGTCGGGATGGCCGCCGAGCTGGTCCACCAGCGCGGCGCAGCGGGCGAGTACGCGGATCATCAGCCGTGCCATGCTGCGGCACCGCCGCCGGACCTCAATCGGCGCGCCGGCCGCCGGCCAGGATGCCCGCATGAGCTGGCACATCGACACCGACTTCGCGGGCGCCAACGCCTGCGCCCCCTCCCTCGCCTGCGCCGGCGGCATCGCGCTGGCGAGCATCGCCGCCGACCCGCGCGGATCGCCCGAGGCGCTGTGGTTCCGCCTGCGCCTGCGCCGGCTCGCCCACCAGGCGCCGGCGCCGCTGCTGGAGCTGCGCGATCCCGGCCTGCTGCTGGGGGCGGGCGACGGCGGCGCCCTGCGTCCGGCGGTGCGCTGCGACCGCGGCGCCTGGACCCGGCTGGGGCCGGGCACGCCGGCGACCCGCGCCGATGGCGGCCAGGCGGTGCGCTGGGCCCTGCCCGACGCCGCCGCGATGATCGAGGTGGCGCTGTGCCAGCCCTACGGCGCGGGCGACCTCGAACGTCTGCTGGGCGAGGCCGCCGGCGCCCTGCACCTGGACGCCATCGGCGTCAGCGGCGGCGGCCGGCCGCTGCTGCGGGTGTCCAACCACTCCGGCGATGCGGACTCGCAGCGGCCGGGGATCTACGTCCTGGCCCGCCAGCACGCCGGCGAAGTGCCGGGGTCGTGGGTGCTCGACGGCCTGCTGCGCCGCCTTGCCGCGCTCGGCGCGCGCGCGCCGCTGGTGTGGGCGGTGCCCTTCGCCGACACCGACGGGGTGGCGCGCGGGGACTACGGCAAGGACGGCTTCCCGCTCGACCTCAACCGCGCCTGGTGGCAGCAGCCGCGGCGGCGCGAGGCGGCGGTGATCATGGCCGACATCGCGCGCTGGCGCACCCGCTGCGCGCCGCGCCTGTGCCTCGACCTGCACGCCCCCGGCGCCGCCGAGCGCGCCGGGGTGTACGCCTTCACCGCCATCGGCGGCGCGCCGGCCCCGGCCGCCGCCAGCGCGTGGGCGGCGCGCCTGGGCCCGGCCCTGGGCGCGGCGGCGGCAGCCGACTTCGCCCGCCAGGGCGACTACCCCAGCCGCTTCCCGCTCGACCTCAACCCCTGCTTCACCGCCTGGGCCGACGCCCAGGGCCTGCCGGCGCTGGCGCTGGAGATCAGCTACCTCGGCAAGGACGAGGCGGTGTGGGGGGCGCAGGAATGGCGCGCCGCCGGCGCCGCCCTGGCCGACGGCCTCGCCGCACCCTGATCAGCGCTCGAAGGCGAAGCCCTGGTGATGCCAACGGCCCTGGCGCGCGCTGCCGAGCGGGAAGGAATCGTCCCAGCGCGCCTGGCGGTAGGCCGCCGGGCTCTGGGCGTAGGCCTCGCGGAACACCCGCGCCAGGTAGGTGCGGTTGCCGAAGCCGCAGGCGGCGGCGATGCGCGCGGTGCTCCAGTCGGTGCTGCGCAGCAGGGTGGCGGCGCGCCGGGCGCGCAGCCGGCGCAGGTGCTGCACCGGGGTGGTGGCGAAGGCGGCGCGGAAGCGGCGGGTGAAGGCGTCGTCGCCCAGGCGGCAGCGCCGCGCCAGGGCGGCGACGGTGAAGGGCCGTTCGGGATGGGCCTCCATCAGCGCCAGGGCGGGGGCGAGGCGGGGATCGGGCACCGCCGGCGGCGGCCCCGCCGGCAGCCACGGCACCACCGCCGCCAGCACCAGCGCCAGCAGCCGCGCCTGCTCGCCGCTGCCCAGGCGGCGCCCGGGCTGGTCCGCCACCGCCGCCAGCCAGCCGAGCTCGGCGTCGGCCGGCAGCTCCAGCACCGCCGGGGCGCCCGCCACCAGCGGCGGCTCGGCCAGCCCGCCCAGCTCGAGGTACAGGTAAAGGTGGCGGAGCTGGCCGGCGCAGGCGGTGCGGAAGGGCGTCCAGGCCGGGATCAGGTAGCCGCGCCCGGGCGCGAGCGCGACCTCGCCGCCATCGACGGTGACGCTCGCCCCGGGGCGGTCGTTGAGGTAGAAGGTCCAGAACGGCTTCTGCAGCCGCCGCCACGACCATCCGCCCGGCGCCAGGTCGGCGCGCCCGGCGGCGAGCAGGCGCACGCCGAGGGCGTCGGGATAGCGCTCGACCCCGAGCAGGCGGTCCATGGCCGGGACGGTAGGCCGCGGCCTACCAGTTGAAGTAGCGGTAGGGGTCGTCGTCGGCGCGCAGGTCCTGCACGTAGGGCGAGGGCCGCTGCACCAGCAGCTGGGGCACCGCCATGATGCCGCCGGTGCGGAAGGTGTTGTCCACCCGCACCGTCAGCACCTGCTCCTGGCCGGGCTTGAGCAGGCCGGCGGGCAGCGGCCAGTCCTTCACCACCGACCAGTGGTCCTTGGGGTTGCTGGCCTTGGTCACCTCGCCCAGCAGCACCCCGTCGAGCCACACCGCGCACACGTCGTCGACCGGGCCCAGGCGCAGCACGGTGGGGCGGTCGCCGGCGAAGCCGGCGGGGATGACGGTGCGCAGGCGGTACCACACCACCCCGAGGTGGTCCTCGGTGCGCGGCAGCTGGCCATTGTAGGCCTCGCCCACCCGGATCGCGGGCCAGGCGCGCTCGTCCCAGGCGGGGGAGGTCCAGTCGCCGCCGCGGTACGGCTCGCCCGGGTCGAGGCGGGCACGCCAGCCCTGGTCGAGGGCCAGGCTGCCCAGGCGGGTGTCGCCGGCGCGCTCCAGCAGCCCGCCGTCCACCGCCGCGCCCAGGTTGGCGAGCACGCGCGCGCACAGGAACCAGGCCCGGCGCTCGCTGGTGCGCAGGTCGGGGCGGGCGGGGTCGGCGAGCAGCCAGGGCGCGGCCTGCAGCGCCACCACCACCCCGGCGCCGTGGCGCAGCACGCGCACGGTGTCGCGCCCGCCCTCGACCGCGAGCCCGCCCGGCAGCCAGGTGCGCAGGTAGAGGTCGGCGTTCGAGCAGCCGGCCAGGAACGGCTCGTCCCAGGCGGCGCGGAAGGCGGCGCGGGTGGGGCCGGCGGCCCAGGGCAGGGCGTCGCCGAAGGCCGCGGCGAGGTCGTCCTGGCCGCAGCCGATGGCGAGCACCCGCGCCCCCGCCGCCACCGCCGGCAGCAGGTCGCGGCGGCCGTGGCCGGGTGCGATCACCAGCAGGTCGCCGGGCGCGGGCGCGCCTTCGCCCGCCGCCAGCGCCACCCCCAGGCGGGCGCACAGCGCCGCCGCCTGCGCGCCGGCGGCGCGCACCGGGCGACACGTTTCCGGGGCGGGCGCCGCCGCCAGCCAGGCGAGCAGGCGGTTGAGCACCAGCGCCGCCACCGGCTCGGCGCGGTCGCGGCCGCTGACGTCGAGCTGGCACAGCACCACCCGTCCGGCGCCCTGGCGCCAGGCGGCGAGGGCGGCGTACTGCAGGTCGAAGGCGCCATCCACCAGCGGCAGCACGTCGGCGCGCACCGGCTTCTCGAACAGCACCGAGGCCACCGCCCCGCGGTTGCCGTTGCGCGGCACCTCGGCGTTGGCGAAGCCGTTCCAGTCCAGCCTGGTCTCGTAGGGCTGGCCCGGGGCGGGGGCCGGCCGCCAGGGCGGCACCAGGGTGGCGGCGCCGCGCCAGTCGGCGAACCAGGCCGGATCCAGCCCGGCCAGGGCGGGATGGCCCGGACTGCGCAGATGCAGGTTGCGCTCGCCGCGCACCTGGGTGCGCAGCCCGAAGCGCTCGCGCAGCGCCTCCTCGCCCTGCTCGAGCACCAGCAGGTTGAGCCCGGCGGCGACCCGCTCGATGCCCGGCACCGCGGCGTCGGGGCGCAGCGCCCCGCGCCCGATCACCAGCACCCGCGCGGTGGCGGCGGCGGCGGGATCGGCGACCGCGGTGAAGGGCACCCCGGCCGCGCGCAGCGCCGGGGCGCTGGCGCCGGTGGGATCCCACAGCGCCACCGTGCCGGCGGCGAGCGCGAGGGCGGCGGGCGCGGGCACCACCAGCAGGGGGCGCGCGTCCTCCTGCGCCTCCTCGCCGGCGGCGGTGAAGGCGGCGCGCAGGCGGTAGCTGCCGGCGGCC
>JAKLKR010000338.1 GCA_023150565.1 Planctomycetota bacterium | reverse complement strand
GTACAAATCCGGCCGTGGCGTCGTGGCGTCGTGGCGGTCGAATCGCCGGATTCCGGTCTATCGCACGGTGGCGCGGTAGCCGGCCGGGGTCAGGGCGTAGGCGCGGCGGAACACCCGGCAGAAGTAGCTCGGCTCGGCGAAGCCGCAGCGGCGGCCGACCTCGGCCACCGGCAGGTCGCCGCCGGTCAGCAGGCGGGCGGCGCGGTCGAGGCGCTGGCCGTTGATCCAGGCCATGGGCGGCAGCCCGTAGGCGGCGGCAAAGGCGCGCGCGAAGTGCGCCGGGCTCAGCCCGGCCCGGGCCGCCAGGTCGTCCACCGCCAGGGTGGCGTCCAGCCGCGCCAGCGCCCAGGCCGCCGCCCGCTGCAGGGGCTCCGGGCGGGTGGCGGGATCGCCGCCGGCCAGCTCGCCCAGGGCCATGGCCACGGCATAGGCCAGGGCGCTGGCCTTCCAGGCGGTGAGACCGCCGGCCTGCACCCCCGCCACCCCGGCGGCGAGGGCCTGCAGCAGCGCCCCGTCGGGGGCGGGGCGCAGCAGCGGGCCGTGGCGGGCGATGGCGGCGCGCGCCAGATCCGGCGAGGCGAGGGCGTCGGCGCGGTCCAGCTCGCGCGCCAGCTGCACGCCCGAGAGCAGGCGGCCGCCCAGCCCCGGGTGGTGGCGCTCCACCGCCCGCGCCACCGCGTCGTCGTCCCAGCGCCGGCGCAGCTCGGCGAGCGGGCCGCGCCACAGCCGCCACAGCACCAGGCCGGCGAGCAGCGCCAGCAGCAGGGCGCGCGCCGGCAGGTCGCCGGGGCCGTCCTCGGTGATGCGCGCGATCGCCAGCCAGTCGACCACGAAGGCCGCCGCCAGCGCCGCCAGCAGCGCCGCCAGCCAGCGCCCGCCGGCGGTGGCGACCAGGGCGCCGCGCAGCCGGGTGCGGGTGCGGGCGAGCAGGTCGCGGACCATGTCCGGTATTTCGCTCACAGGAGATCGCTCCGCTTGCGCAGGAACCATTCCAGGCCGAGCAGCAGGGCCAGCAGCACCAGCAGGCCGGGGGCGTTCCACACCGGGCGCTCCTCGCGCAGGCGGTCGGCGGCGCGGGCCTTGGCGGTGATCTGCTCGACCAGTTCGCGCGCCCGTTCGACCGGCCGGTAGGCGCCGCCGCCGGCCGCGGCCAGGCGGCCGAGCAGGTCGCTGCGGCAGCCGGCGTCGTCGAGCTCGCGCCGGGCCTCGCCCACGGTCAGGCGGCGTTCGGCCTGGTCGCCGGGCCCGTCCGCCACCCCCTCGACCGCCAGGCGGTGGACGCCGGGCACGTCGGCCACCCATTCGCCCGAGAACACCCCGGGCTGGCCCGGGCGCGCGTTCAGCACCAGGCGGGTGCGCGCCAGGTCGCGTTCGATGGTGAGCGGCACGCTGGCGGCGCGCAGCGGCTCGAGCGCCTGGTCGAGCACCCGCGCCACCACCTCGACGCGCTCGCCCACCGCGTAGTCGCTGCGCGCGGTCTCGACCTGCACCCGCGCCGCGTTGCCGAGCAGGTGGGCGAGGCCGAGGGTGGCGACCATCTGGCCCCAGAAGCGGCGGTGCTCGGCCGCGCCCGGATGGGAGCGCCAGCGCCAGGTCTCGTCGCTGGCCAGGAAGGCCACCTGGCCGCGGCCGTAGCGGTGGATCGCCAGCAGCGGCATGGGCTCGTCGCCGGCGCGCAGGCTGGGGTGCACCAGCAGGGCGGTGGCGCCGCGCTTCAGCCGGCGCACCGGCTGGATCCAGGCGAAGCCCTCGGCCTCGGCCCAGGCCTTGCGGTCGGCGGCGGGGTCGGCGGCCAGACGCAGCAGGGCGTGGCCCTCGCCCTCGGCGGCGACCAGCGGCCGCACCGCCTGGCGCAGGCTGGCGCCCTGCTCGTCGGCGGCGCGCACCGGCGGCTGCGCCGGGCATTCCACCGGCAGCATCGCCGCCAGCGGGGTGCCGGCGAAGCTGCCGGGCATGCCCTGGCGCCCGGCCACCACCAGCAGGCCGCCGCCCTGGACCTTGACCCACTCCTCGAGCGCGGCCAGCTCGTCGGGGGCGATCGCCGCCGGATCGAGGTCGCCGAGGATGGCGGCGTCGTAGCCGCGCCAGTCGGCGGCGCGCGCCGGCAGCCGGCGCAGGGTGCGCTCGCCGGCGTCGCCCTGCTGGAGCAGGTAGGCGGGGGCGATGCGCTGGCGGTCGGCGTCGACCACGCCCTTGGCGAAGCGCCATTCCCAGCGCGGCGAGCGGTCGGCCATCAGCAGGCGCAGGCGGCGGTCCACCACCCGCACCCCCGGCCGCGCCCGGCGGTTGTTGCGCGGATTGGGCTCGTCGGCCTGCACCGGCACCTCGGCGGCGTAGGTGAACACGCCTTCGCGGTCGGGCACCACCTCGATGGTGCGGGTGACCTCGGCGGCGCCGGCGAAGGCCACCTGCTCCTCGCGCACCACCTCGCTGCGCCCGGACTCGTCGGTGCGGGTGATGACCAGCGGCACGCTCAGGCCAGCGGCGTCGTAGCCGCGCTGGCGCAGGCGCACCTCGACCGGGAAGCGGTCGTTCTTGAACACCACCTCCTCGCAGAACACGAACGCCACCTCGAGGTCGCGGCTGCGCGGCGCGCCCACCCCGGCGGCGTGCAGCGGCACCCCCAGGTCGCGCACCGCCTCGAGCGGATCCTCGCCCAGGTTGCCGTTGCCATCGGTGAGCAGCAGCACCCCCGCCACCCGGCGGCCGGCGCAGCGGCGGGCGGCGTCGCGCAGGGCGTCGCCCAGGCGGGTGGCGTCGCCGTCGGGCGCGGGCATGGCGTCGAGCGCGGCGCCGGCGTCGCCGAGGGCGAAGGGGGTGAGCGCGGCGCCGGCGCCGAAGCCGTAGCCTTCGAGCCGGTAGCGCTTGGCGAGCTCGCGCAGCGGATCGGCGGCGGGCGCGGCGGCCACCGCGCGCAGCAGGCGGTCGCGGGTGGGCTCGGCCTCGCCGCCGGTGAGCGCGGCCAGGGCGGCGCGCTCGCCGGGATCGCTGCGGCGGTCGGCCAGCGCCATCGAGGCGGAGCGGTCGACCAGCACCAGCAGGGCGGCGCGGTTGCCGTCCTCGCGCGCCAGCTCCAGCCAGGCGCCGCTGGCGATCGCCAGCAGCACCATCGCCGCGCCCAGGCGCAGGCCGGCGAGCTGGCGGCGGCGCCACGGGGTCAGCCAGGAGGCCTCGCGGCGGTAGCAGGCCCAGATGAAGGCCGCCACCAGCGCCAGGCCGAGGGTGCAGGCGACCTGCCCGAGCGGGGTGTCGAGGCGCGGCACGTGCAGCGCGACGATCGTCCCACCGGCGGCGGGGTCGCCGAAGCAGAGCGCGGTGAAGATGGTGCGCAGGGCCTCCATGCTCAGCGCTCCCGCGGCGACCAGCGCGCCGCCAGCAGGGACTCGGCCGCCAGGCAGGCGCCCGCCAGGATGAGCAGCAGCGGCCAGATCTCGACCCCGGTGCGGCCGCGCGCCAGGCGCTCGCCGACGTCCTCGTCGGGGCCGATCCAGGCGGTGGGCAGCGGCGCCAGGCAGGGCGCCAGGGTGTCGGGGCCGGCGTGCGCGAGGTCGCTCTCGGCCGCCTGGGCGGCGACCGCGAAGGGCACCGCGGCGGCGCCCTGCACGCCCACGGCATAGAAGCCGGCGCGGCCGGTGTCGGCGCTCTCGACCTGGGGCCGCCCGTCGGGCCCGCTGCCGGCGCTCAGGCTGGCGGTGCCGCCGTCCGGACGGACGAGCTGGAAGCGGGCCGCCGCCTCGCGCGCCGGCACCCCCAGGCGCATGACGTCGTGGACCTGGAGGTTGAGCCGGGGCGGGGTGCCGAGGGCGGCGCGCTGGACCAGCCGCCGCACCAGCATGACGAAGGCCGGGCGCAGCGGCAGGTCGCCCCAGTCGCGGTCGGCGGGGCCGGCGGCGAGGTCGACCACCCCGCGCCCCCAGGCGCGCTCGGCCAGCCACGGCTGGCCGCCGGCCAGGCGCAGCAGCACCTGGGCGCCGGGGGCCGGCTCCAGGCCCCAGGCGTTGCGGAAGCGCGGCTGCGCCAGCCAGGGCAGGTGCTCGGGGACGGCGAAGAAGGCGGTCACCGGATGGTCGAGGCGGTCGGTGGCGAAGCCGACGTTGTCGAGGCTCAGCGGGCGCTCCGACAGCCGCGCCGGCAGCAGCTCGCCCAGGCTGCGGTTCCACGCCGCCGGGTCGCTGGCCGGGCCGGGCATCAGCAGCAGGCCGCGGCCGTCGCCCACCGCGGTGCGCAGGGCCTCGGCCAGGCGCGACGGGTCGGCCACCCCGGCGAGGATGATGGCGCGGTATTCGTCGAGGTTGAGGTCGGCGAGGCGGTCGGGCGACAGCAGCGCCACCTCGATGCCCTCGCCGCCATCGCCGTCGCCGGCGGTGAGCGCCGCCTGCAGGAAGCCGCCTGCGCGCCCCTGCGCCACCACGCACACCCGCACCCGCTCGACCACCTCGACCACCAGCGCGCGGCGGTCGTCGGCGGCGAGCGCGTCGGCGGGCAGGCGGGCCTCGACGCGGAAGCGCCCGCCGTGCGGGAAGCGGTGCACCAGGCGCACCGCCTGCGCGCCCTCGCCCGCCTCGGCCACCGCGCCGGCGGCCTGCACCAGCGCTCCGCCGCGCCCGTCGTCGACCCACAGCGCCACCGGCAGGGCGGCGGCGGTGCCGCGCCGGGCCACCACCGCGGTGAAGGCGCAGTCGGCGCCGGCGGCGACGACGGCGTCCTCGACCGCGAGCCGGGCGAGGCCGGCGTTGGCCGGCGGCGGCCCGCCGACGTCGCACACCACCAGATGGGCTCCGCGCAGGCCCTGGCGCACCGCTTCCCAGGCCGGGTCGCC
>JAKLKR010000337.1 GCA_023150565.1 Planctomycetota bacterium | reverse complement strand
GAGGCCGCCGGCACGGTCGAAGGCGTAGGGCCCGGATGCACCCGCCTGAAAACCGGCCAGCGGGTCGGGGTGAGCGCCATCGCCGGCTGCGGAACCTGCGCCGAATGCGCCGCCGGACGCTACACTTGGTGCGCGGCCAAGTCCTTCCATCCGCACATGCATGCCGAGCTGTTCACCATCCCCGAGCGCGCCTGCCACCTGCTGCCCGACGACGTGCCCTGGGATGTGGGCGTGCTCATCACCGGCGATGGTCTGGGGGTGCCCTGGCACACCGCCACCAAGCTGCGCGATCCGGCCATCCGCACGGTGGCGGTGTTCGGGCTCGGCCCCATCGGCCTGGGCAGCGTGCTGGTGCAGGCCCGCCTGGGCCGGCGGGTGATCGGCATCGACCGCGCCCCCGACCGCCTGGCCCTGGCCCGCCGCCTGGGCGCGGCCGACACCGTCGACGCCGCCGCGGTGGCGGATGTGCCGGCGGCGGTGCGCGCGCTGACCGGCGGCGCCGGGGCCGACGCCTGCATCGAGGCGGCCGGCATCCCGCTCACCGCCAGGCAGTGCTTCGCGGCGGTGCGCACCGCCGGCACGGTGGTGTTCAACGGCGAGCAGCCGGCGGTCGAGCTGTCGCCCAGCGAGGACTTCATCCGCCGCGACATCACCGCGGTGGGCTCGTGGTTCTACCATTTCCACGAGTACGGCGACATGCTCGCCCAGGCCCGCGACGGCCTGCGCGTGGCCGATCTGGTCACCCACCGCTTCCCCTTCGCCCAGGCCGACGCCGCCTTCCAGGCGATGGCCGACGGACGCTCGGGCAAGGTGCTGCTGACCTACTGAGGGGTCAGCCGCCCCGCACCAGCCGGCCGAGCCCGGCCACCACCTCCTGTAGGCCGGCGGCCGAGGCCACCAGCTCCTTGCCAGCCGCCGCGGACTCCTCGGCGGTGGCGGCATTGGACTGGGTGGCGCCGTCGACCTCGGCCACCGCCTTGGTGATCTCGTCGAGGGCGTGGGCCTGCTGGTCCGACAGCGCGCGCAGGTCGGCGATGTCGCTGCTAATGCGGTCGGCCGCATCGGCGCTGGCGGCGAAGGCTGGCACCAGGCGCCCGTTCAGGGCCTGGGACAGGGTGCGCGCCACCTCGTCGGCGCGCTTGCGGATCGCCTCCATCGCCTCGGCATTGCCCTGGATCAGTTCCCCGGTGGTGCGCGCCTCCTCGGCGCTGCGCTGGGCCAGGTTGCGCACCTCGTCGGCAACCACCGCGAATCCCGCCCCCGCCTCGCCGGCACGGGCGGCCTCGACCGCGGCGTTGAGCGCCAGCAGGTTGGTCTGGAAGGCGATGCCGTCGATCGAGTCGACCACCTTGCGGGTGCGCTTGGCCGCCTCGGCGACCTGGTCGAGCCGCCTGCGCAGATCGTCCAGGTCGCTGGCCGCCGAGGCGGCGATGGCCTCCGCCTCGCCGCGACCGCGGGCCGCACCCGCAGCGGCCTCGGCGGCACCTGAGGCGGCGGAAGCCGCCCGCTTGGCGGTGGATGCCGCGCGTTCCCGGCCCTCGCTGAGGGTTGCCGATATCTGCTCAAGGGTCGCCGCCTGCTCGCTCGCCGCCTGGGCCAGGCTGTCGCTGGCGGCCGAGATGTTGTCGGCCCCGGCGCGGTTTTCGCCGGCGATGGTCTCGACCCGCCCGGCGGTACCGGCGAGGTCGCGGTCCAGCCGCCGCACCAGCAGCACCCCGATCAGTCCCGCCACCAGGGTGGTGACTGCCGCCAGCCCGCCCAGCGCCAGGGTGGTCAGGCGGGCCTGGCTGGCGGTACGCTGCTTGGCGGCGGCGGCAGCATCCTCCGCCTCCTGGGCGAGGGATGTCATGCGCTCGGTGATGCGGGCGAAACGCACCGCCTGCGGCCCGGTGGCGATGCGCATCACCGCATCGACATCGCCCTGCTCGATCAGTTCCAGCATCTGGGTGTCGCGCACGCGCACGAACTCCTGCCAGGTGGAGCGCGCCTCGGCGAGGCGCGCGTCGCCGGCCAGGGACTGCGACAGCAGCTCGAGCGCGGCATCGGCGGCAATGGTGGTGACCTTGAGCCGTTCCCGCAGCGGCTGGCGGCGGGAGGGCGAAGACTCGATGGCGAGACCGAGCAGCACCGCCCGCGCCTCGATCATCGACACCCGTGCTGCACCGATCTGCTGCACGCGGGCGAACTGCGTCCCCACCAGTTCGCCGGTGGTGTCGTTCATCTGCAGGCTCGACCACACACCCAGGGCCCCGGTCGCGGCCAGTCCGGCCAGGGGCAGGGAGATGATGCCGAGCAGGCGGTAGCGCAGCGGGATGGCCATGGTCATCCCGTCACTTGGTCAGGGCTTCGAGCTGCGATGTCGCACGGTTGGTCTCGGTGAGCATCTGCAGGCTGCGCTCGGCCAGCACCGCTCTTGCGGCCACGTCACCGCCCGCGACCTGGTCGAGGATGCGCTGATAGTCCTGCCAGAGGCCGTCGATCTTGCCGAACTGGCGCTTCACCGCCGGGTCGGTGGGGACCGGTATGCCGGTGGCGGCGTCGCCCTCGGCCAGGGATTTGTGCGAAGCCGCGAACAGGGCGCGGGTGGCGGCAAGCTTGCCGCGGTAGCCATCGGCATCGATGCCGGCGGCAATGAGCAGCGCCTCCTTGGCCATGCGCTGGCTGAGCATGCGCTGGCGGCCAGCCCAATTGACCACCTTGCCGGTGGAGGTGCCGAGGGCCGCCTTCTGCGCCTGCTCGTAGACCTCCACCATCGCCGCCACCACCTTGAGCAGGTCCTCGTTGGCCCTGGCCAGCACCGGGGTCGCCCCGCCGCCGGTCGCCGCCGCGGCAAGATCGCCGCTGAAGGACTTCCAGGGGTCGTCGATGGCGCCCAGCGCGGCCTTCACCTCCGGGGTGGGCGGGGCCGGGATGCCCTGCTCGCCGTCGCCCTGGCTGAGCCGGCGATGGCTGTCGGCGAAGAGCTTGGCGGTGGCCGCGAGCTGGGTGCGGTTGGCCTCCGCCTCGACCCCCAGCTGCACCAGCAGCAGCTCCTTCATCATCTTCTGGCTGAGCATGCGCTGACGGCCGGCGACGTTGATCGCGCTCGCCCATTCGCGATCGCTGACCGCCGCCGCCAGCGGGCCGGCAGCGACTGTCATGATGAAGGCCAGGCACAGGGCGACGAGGCTAGACTGCTTGAGCATGAGGCACCTCATGAGTAAGGGTGCCGTCAGCGTACCTCCGCCCCCCTTCGTTTGTCAATCAGGACAACACGCAATCGACTGGCGACCAGGTGCCAGCACCCAGCTGTGCCCGCCCCACACCAGGTCGCCGTCCAGCCCCGCCGGCAGATCGATGGTGGCGGTGATGCCGGTGCCCCGGCGCTCGATCAGGACGTGGATGGTCCCGCGCAGGTGCGCCACCCGGCCCTCGATCCGTTGCAGCGGGCCCGGACGGGGGGCGATGCGCACCCGCGCGAAACCGGCGGCGGCCGGGCGCACCCCCAGCAGGGTGGCGAGGTGGTGGTAGAGCGGGTGGGCGCTCCAGGCGTGGCAGTCGGAACGCACCTCACCGCCGAAACCCTCGGGGGTGGTGCGCAGGCCCAGGGCGAGACTGGCCTGCCAGGCCTCGAGCCTGGCAAGCAGCAGGTCGCTGCGCTCGAGGGCGGCGAGGGCGTCGAACAGGTAGTGCGAGAAGTAGCAGGAGGCCGCCACCAGCGCACCGCCCGTCAGCGCCGCTCCCACCCCTGCACGCTCGCCGTCGTCGAGCGCCCCGCTGAGCAGGGCCAGGGCCTGGGCGTGCTCGCTGAACACCGTGCCGCCGGGCTGTTCGGCGAAGGCGCCGCGGGCGGCATCCCAGCAGCGTGCGCGCAGGCCATCCAGGGTGTGGGCGCGCCAGCGCCGGGCGAGGGCGGCCTGCTCCGGCTCGCCGCCGGCGTCCTCCAGCTCGGCCCACTGGCCGAGGGCGTGCACCAGCTGCCAGTTGAAGGAGGCGTTGATCCCGCCCTCGTCGCCGCCGGGCGGCACCCCGTGGGTCCAGCCGCCGCACCAGTCGAGGTAGTTCCAGTGCGCCGAGCTGCGCCACAGGCCGTCGGCGCCGCATTCGCCGCGGAAGCGCTGGCACACCGCGCGCACCCCCGGCAGGTGGGCGGCGGTGGCGCCGCCCCGCCACCAGGCGTGGTCGTGCACCATCGCCACCCACCACAGGGCGAAGGGCGGGATGAGCTTGGAGCAGCCGGCGGGATAGGCGTCGGGCACCAGCCCGCGCCCGACCGCGCGGCCGCTGTCGAACAGCGCCAGGGCCTTGCGCGGCAGGGCGTCGTCGGCGCTCAGCACGTAGCTGAGCAGGGCCTGCACGCGGGTGTCGCCCACGTACATGAGCTGCTCGTAGTGCGGGCAGTCCATGAAGGTCTCGTGCGCGCAGGCGCGCCAGGTGCGCTCGCAGGCGGCGTGGATGGCGGCGGTGCCGGCATCCGTCCCGAGGCTGCCGCCGGTGACCTCCCAGGGATAGCCGGTGGTGGTGAAGCCCAGGGCCTCCAGGCGCAGCGGCGCGGCGCCGGCCTCGGCCACCACCTCGAGCCAGCGCCCAGCCCGCCACCACAGCGGCTGCCAGCGGCAGGGGCGCGCCACCACCAGGGCGTCCGCCGCCACCGCCAGGCGCTTGCCGGCGATCGCGCCGCGCCCGCCCTTGCGCCCTTCCGCCGACAGCGCCTCGCCCACCGCCAGGGTGATCCGCCCCAGGCCCGAGGCCTGCACCAGGGGACGGCCGCAGGCGTAGGTGCCGAGGTCGACCAGCACCCGGCGGCGCCCGCCCGCCGGGATGGTCAGCGCCTGCCCGGCGAGCAGGGCGCTCCAGACGGCATC
>JAKLKR010000336.1:248-4854 GCA_023150565.1 Planctomycetota bacterium | reverse complement strand
CCACCACCAGATCGCCGGGCCGGATCAGCCGCGACAGCTCCTTGAGATGGTGCAGCTGGACCGCCGAGGCCGGGCCTCCCCAGGCATAGGCGTCGACGTAGGAGCCCACCTGGTCGGGATCCTCCATGGTCATCGGCTCCGGCACCCGCGCCGGCCGCTTCCAGGCCGGGGTGCCCGACTCGTGCCACAGGATGCGGTGGATGGGCAGCATGGAGGGTCCTCCCGCCCTCCTTACACGCGCCCGGCGCGATGTGGAAATCAGGGACGCCAGACCAGGCGGACGCCGACCGTGGCCCAGCCGTCGTCGGGCACCGCCCGGCGGTTGGCCGGCCGCGCCAGGGCCAGGGCGTCGGCCCAGGAGCCGCCGCGCGCCCAGCCGCCTGCGGTCAGCTCCCAGGCGTTGCCGACCATGTCGTGCAGCCCCAGGGCGTTGGCGCGCCGCCGGCCGACCGCTGCCGGCCCGGCGGCGGCGCCATCCCGCACCACCGCGTACTGCGCCACCACCGCCAGGCTGCGGTCCTCGCCCCAGGGATAGGTGGTGGCGGCGCCGGCGCGCGCGGCCACCTCCCACACCTCGTCGGAGGGCAGCGCGAGCGCCCCGGCGTGGCCGGCGTTCCAGGCCGCCAGCGCGGCGGCGACCGTCACCGCCCCCAGGCCGGTGGCGGGCAGGTCCATCCCGCCGCCGCCATCGACCGCCGCCACCGCCGGCGAGCTCCAGGGCGCATTGCCGGCGATGCGCAGCCATTGCGCGCGGGTGGTCTCGCACACCGCGATGTAGACCGCCGGCAGCACCGCCGGGCGCAGCGGCTCGTCCTCCTGGCGGGCGAAGCTGCCGGGCGCCTGGCCGAGCTGGGCGGCCAGGCCGGGCGGCAGGTAGCGGAAGAGCATGTAGCGGTCGGTGAGGGCGGGATCGGCAGGATCGGGCGCGACCGCAAGCGGGGTCGAGGTCCCGCTGGCGAGGTCCACCAGCTGCCAGGTGGCGCGGGTGGCGTCGACCTGCGGCACCGGGCCGGATGCCGTCACCGTTCCGCCCGCACCAACCCCGGTGCCGCCCTTGCAGCCGGCCAGGAGCAGGAGCGACAGCGCCCAGCGCAGCCGGCTCATCCGCCACCTCTCGGCTGCGCACGCACCAGCAGCACCACCGGCAGGGCGCCGGCGCTGCGGCTGGCGGGATCGGTGGCGATGACCGCGAAGCGGACGTACCCCGGCGCGGTGGCGGCGGGGATGGTCCAGCGCACCCGCACGGTGTCGGGGCCGCCGGCCTCCAGCACCAGTCCGGCGGGGGCGTCGGCGCTGGCCGAGAACGTCAGCGCCGCGCCGCCGCCGAGCGCGGCGGTGTCGAAGCGCACCCAGGCGTCGACCTCGCCCCCGGCGAAGGCGTCCGGCGGCAGCTCGCCGGCCGGCTCTGGGCGGGGATCGCCGCTGGCGCTGACCTTGAGCTGGATGTCGGCGGCCACCGGCGCGGCGAGGCCGTCGGCGACCTGCACCCGCAGCGTCCCGCTGCCGGCGGCGCCGGGGCGCCCGCTCACCCGCAGCAGGCCGGCGGCGGCGTCCACCAGCTCGACCTCGGCCTGGCCGGGGACGGCGAGCAGGCTCCAGGTCGCGGCTGGCCCATCGGGGTCGTTGGCCGCCAGCCGCACCAGCACGGTCTCGCCGGCGGGCACCGCGCACCAGGTGGTGGCCACCGCCGGGGGATCGTTCACCGGCGCCACCGGCACCGACACCAGGGCCGGGGCCGAGGCCCCCGCCGCGCCGTCGTTGACCACGATGGCGAGGGTGCGTGGCGCCGCCCCCGGATCCTGGCCGGCATGGCGGAAGCGCACCGCGCGCACGATCGCCTGCGCCGCGGCCGGGGTGGCGGCGGCGCCGGCCAGCGCCACCACCAGGCGGGTGGCCCCGGCGGTCGCCGACAGCGTCCCCACCGCCAGCCCGCCCACCAGCACGCCGCCGTCGGCGGCGAGCGCGACCTGGCCCGCCCCCAGCCCCTGGTCGGCGAGCGCCAGCTGGTCGCCCGCCACCGCCCCGGCCAGGATGTCGACGCTGACCGAGCCCCCTTCCCACGCCACCGCGTCGGGATCCTGCACCAGCGCATCCCCCGCCACCGTCACCGCCGGGCCACCTTCGGTCCAGGTCGGGGCGGCAGTCGCCGCCGTCACCGCGGGCAGGCCGGCGCCGGCCAGCGCCACCGCCATGGTCGCTGGCCCCTGGCGCGGCGCGGTGCCGTCGCTCCAGGTGAACGACCAGGCATCGGACGTGGCGGCGGTACTGCTGCCGTAGGCCACCAGGCCGGCGTCGATGTCGGCCTGCGCAAACTGCCCGCCCGCCACCACCTCGGCGCCGCCGAGCAGGATACGGCCGTGGGCCGGGGCCGATTCGACGCGGAAGCGCAGCTCGGCGGCGGGGGTGCGGTCGGGGTCGGTGATGCGCAGGACGCCCGGGCCGATGGCGGTGTCCCGGCCGACCACCGCCACCAGGCCGGTGAGCGCCGCCAGCACCGGCGGATCGTCGACCGGGGTGACGGTCACGGTGCAGACGCGCGCCACCGAGGCCGCACCGCCGTCGGCGGCGCCGGCGTCGTCGAAGGCGGCGATGAACACCAGCGCCTGACCGTTGGCGTCCGGCACCAGGCGCAGCCGCACCGCGGCGGTGGAGGCGCCGGGCGCGTAGTCGACCCCGGCGATGGCGAGCAGGGCGGGATCGCTGGCGGTGGCGCTGATGGCCAGGCGCTGGCCGGACTCGCCGGCGGAGCCGGGCGAGAGCCCGGTGACCTGCACCACCGCCCCGGCCGCGTCCTCGGCCACCACCAGGTCGGCGAGCGGATCCATGGTCGGGGGGTCGTTGGCGGGGCGCACGGTGACCGCGAAGCTGATGGTGGTGGTGTCGGATCCGCCGCGGTCGGTGCCGCCATCGTCGCGCACGGTCACGGTGATGCGCGCGGTGCCGGTGGCGTCCGGCAGCGGCGCGAAGGAGATCGCGGCGGTGGTGGCGGGGCTGACGTAGGACACCGTCGGATGGGTGACCAGCAGGGGATCGGAGCTGGCGGCGGCGACCGCCAGCACCTGCACCTCGCGGCTGGGATCGCCCACCGGCAGGCCGGGGGTGCCGGCGCCGATGCCGGTCAGAACGATGGTGACCTGGCCGGAATCCTCGGCCACGCTGCGGTCCGCCACCGGGTCGATGACGGGGGCGTCGTTCACCGACTCGACGCTGACCGTGACGGTGGCGGCATAGGAACGGATCGCGCCGTCGTCGACCTGGAAGGTGAACTGCGAACGGTTGCTGCCGAAGTCATCGCGCGCCGGGCGGAACACCACCCGGTGCTGGGGGTCGCCCACCCGCCACGGCAGGTCGGCGGCGGTCAGCGCCGGCCCGGCGATGGTGGCGCCATCGACGGTGGGGAACAGCCAGCCCCGGTTGGGCAGGCTGGCGACGAACACGTCGAGGTCGTCGCCGTCGGGGTCGCTGCCGGCGAGGGTCAGCACCGTGTCGGCGTCCTCGCGGATGGTCAGGACCTGGGCGAGGGCGGTGGGACCGGCGTTGCCGACGGGGAACTCGTAGGCCCCGCTGTCGGGATCGTGGCCCTGGGGCCGGGCGGTGCCGAGGATATCCGTCGCCGGCATGCCGGTGGCGGTGGTGGCGGTGATGAAGCGCGCGCGGTCGATACAGGGGCTGCCGGCGCGCAGGCGCAGGCCGTCGTCGGCGGTGAACCACACCCCGTCGGCGCCCGCCGGGGCGGCGCGGTCGGCGAACAGCGGATCGCCCTGGGTGGCGGTGAACCAGCAGCCTTCGACGGTGCCGGTGTAGTCGAAGGTGTACGTGGTGGAGCTTGGCGGCTCCAGCAGGCAGCCGCGCAGGGTGCTGTTGAACGGCCACACCCCGCCCACGTTGCCGACCAGGGTGCAGCCCTGGACCAGCGGACCGAAGGTTTCCCCTTCGAGCGCGACCGCGCAGTCGGTGTCCGCCACCACGGTGTTCTCGATGCGGATCCGTTCGGAGCTGCCGACGCTGGCGCGGATCGCCGCCGTCCGGCTGCTCAGGAAGAACGCCGGCATGGCGATGCGCACCCCCGCCACCACGCAGCCGTCCACCAGCACCTGGTTGCAGTTCATCAGGCTGATGGTGGCGACCTCGGGCCGGGGGCTGGCGGTGGGGGCATCCTCGCGGCTGTCGAGCACCTCGCAGCGCGTCAGCTCGACCTGGTCCGCCCGCTGACCGAAGATCACTGCCGGACCATGGCCGCGGTTGCCGGTGAATCGGCAGCGCACCAGCGCCACCCGGTCGGCGCCGTCCCTGATCCACACCCCGCCGGCGCCGATCATGTACCAGTTGTTGCCCGAGACGGCGTCGACGAAGTTCGCCCCGCTCACGGTCACGGTGTCGATCCGCCCGTCGCCGGCCATGGCGACGATGGTGGTGACGTTGTCGGCGTAGCCGGGGGCGCCGATCTCGCCGCTGAGCACCACCAGGGCGGGGTCGTCGCGCCGCTGCGCGAGCGCAGTCTCGACCCCGGTGAAGCCGCCATACACCGCCACCCCGACCGGGATGGTGAAGGTCGACGAGCGTGCGCCGCCGGGCACGTAGGTGCCCTGGGCCACCCACACCTGGT
>JAKLKR010000336.1:0-238 GCA_023150565.1 Planctomycetota bacterium | reverse complement strand
GCGCCAGGCCCGCCTGCAGGGTCGGGCAGGCGGCCGCCCACGAGCTGCCGTCGCCGGCCCCGGCGGCGCCGGCGGCGACATGCACCACCGCCGCCGGCATTTCGGCGGCCAGCACCAGGAGGAGCACCGTTGCCCAGGCTGCGAAGCCGCGTTGCGGACAGGACCGACGGACGGCGCCCCCGGGAGCGCGGCCCTCCGGGCCGCTCTTCTGACCGCAGCGAAAAGCGGCCCGGAGGGC
>JAKLKR010000335.1 GCA_023150565.1 Planctomycetota bacterium | reverse complement strand
GCCCGCGCCGCCGGCCTGGCCGCCACCGCCGACCACCCGCTCAACGCCTACGGGGTGGCCACCGCCGACGCCCTCGCCGGCCAGGGCGCCGGGGCGGTGGTGCTGTCGCTCGAGCTGTCCGGCGGCGAGGCGGCCAAGGTTGCGGCGCGCTACGGCACGCGCACCGCGCCGGCGCTGGCGCTGACCGTGCACGGGCGCCTGCCGGCGATGGTCACCCGCCAGGACCACGGCCTGGCGCCGGGGGCGGTGCAGCGCTGGCAGGCGGCGGCCTACGACGGCGGCCTGCCCTACCAGGTGCAGCGCCGCCGCACCGACACCGTGCTGTGGGAGGCGCGCCGGCTGTGCGCCCCCGACCACGCCCAGCGCACCGCCACCCTGGTCGACGCCTGGCTGCTCGAGCTGGCCGACCTCGCCCCGGCGGCGGTGGCCGAGCTGGTGGCGGCCTATGCCGGCCTGCGCGACGGTGCCGCCACCCCCGCGCAGGTGGCCGCCACCGCCCTCCGCCACGCCCCCGACGGCCTGTTCCCCGGCCACCTGGAGCTGGGCAGCCGCGCCCTCGACGAGGTCGCCGGCAGCCGCACCGGCGCCGACTGAGCCGGTCTGTCGCGATCCCGGTGCCGCCGGCCGCAAAGCGCGGGTGGACGGAGGTGCCGTCTTGGTGGTAGGTTTGCCCAGCATGCGCCACCGCGGTTTCACCCTGATCGAGCTGCTGGTGGTGATCACCATCGTGGCGGTGCTGGCGGGCATGCTGATGCCGGTGGTGGGGATGGTGCGCGAGGCGGCCAAGTCGACCAAGTGCCTGTCGAACCTGCGCCAGATCGTCACCGCCGCCACCCTGTGGGGTCAGGAGCATGAGGATCTGATGTTGCCGGCGATCTGGGCCACCGTGCTGCCCGCCACCCACGCCCGCTACGGCAACACGCTGGTCTCCTACGAGATCCCTGCCCCCAGCTTCCTGTGCCCGGCCTATCGCGGCACCGCCCGGGTGGTGTACGGCGAGAACATGACCATCCCCTGGGCCGGCGGCGGGCCCGGCACCAGCGGCGACAACATC
Source organism: Planctomycetota bacterium (assembly GCA_023150565.1). Taxonomy (GTDB): domain Bacteria; phylum Planctomycetota; class UBA11346; order UBA11346; family UBA11346; genus JAKLKR01. Next base: position 3,867 of record JAKLKR010000335.1, on the reverse strand, counting down.
TGGCCGTGGGGCAAGGGCGACCAGTACTACTGGGACCGCGGCAATACCACCCGCGGGGCGGTGCGCGGCCCCTGCGACAAGATCTATTTCGGCGACTCCACCGGCGACCTGCTGGCTTATTGGAACACCACCCTGGCGGGCGGCCGCCGGCACCAGGGCCGCGCCAACCTGGCCTGGATCGACGGCCACGCCTCGCGCGAGCCGGGCGACTACGCCAGCGCCGGACCGGGCGGGACCTACTTCAACGCTCCGTGAGCGCGCCGCCGCGCGCCCCGCGCCAGGCGCCCGGGCTGAGCCCGGTCTCGACCAGGAAGGCGGTGGTGAACGCGCTCGCCGACAACCCCACCGCCGCCGCCACCGCCGCCACCGGCAGGTCGGCCTCGCGGCCCAGCAGCTCCTGGGCCTGGGCGATGCGCACCCGGCGCAGTTCGTCGTGGATGCTGCGCCCGAGCACGCTGCGGAAGCGCCGTTCCAGGGTGCGGCGGTTGAGCCCGGCCTCGGCCGCCAGGGCGTCGATGCCGAGGGGGGCGGCGTAGCAGCGGCGGATCCAGCCCAGGGCGCGCGCCACCGCCTCGTCGGCGCAGTGCAGCACATCGCTCGACAGGCGCGGGCAGACCGAACCGGGGCGCACCACCGCCGGCGGCCCGGCCGCCTCGCCGGCGAACAGCCGGCGCAGGCGCAGGGCGCCCTCGCGCCCCTGCGCCTGGTGCGGCATGCGTACGCTCGACAGCGGCAGGGCGGCGCCCAGGCACACGCGCAGGTCGTCGTCGGCGCCCACCACCGCCACCTCGCCCGGCACCGCCAGCCCCAGCTCGACGCAGCCCTTGAGCACGATGCCGGCGATGTGGTCGTTGGGGGCGAAGATGCCGACCGGCCGCGGCAGGGCGCGCAACCACGGGCCGAAGGCGGTGAGCTGGCGCTCCCACGGCAGGTCCTGCAGCACGTAGCCCGGGCAGTCGCCGCCCATGGCCTCGGCGAAGCCGGCCAGGCGCGGGGCGAAGCAGGGGTTGGTGTCGGCGAAGGTGACGGTGGCGCCGCGCTCCAGCCCGCTTTCGCGCAGGTGGCGGGCGGCGCAGGCGCCGACCTCGGCCTGGTCGATGGTGACATCCTCGTCCAGCACCACGGTGGGGACGCCGCGCTGGCGCGCCGTGGCCAGCCAGGGCAGGCTGCGCTCGATGAAGCCGACCGCCCCGTCGGGGACCAGGCCGGGCGGCGGGCCGCCGCGGTCCACCAGCACCACCCGCCAGCGTTCGCTGCGCGCGACCTCGTCGATGCCGGCGAGGGCGTCGCGGCCGTAGCGGTTGGTCTGGTCGGCGACCACCAGGAGGGTGCGCATGGCGCCGGCCATGGTGGCGGGCGGCCGGCACGCTTCCAGCCTGTCGCCCGGCCGTTCGCCGCTGTCGCAAAGCCGCTGCCCACGCCGCCGCCGCTGCGGGGTACCATCTGGGCATGAGCATCCGCCCGCTGATCGCCTTCTGCCTGCTCGCCGGCCTCGCCGCCGCCGAGCCCGTGGCCCTGCGCGGCCTCGACCTGTCACCGGGACAGTGGACGCCGCGCGAGCCGGCGCTGGCGGCGGTGGCCGCCGCCGGCGGGCGCGAGGGCGCGGTGCGCTTCACCGTGCAGCCGGGCGCGGGCGAATGGACGGTGGTGGACGGGCCGGCGCTGGCGGTGCCGGCGCGCGGGCGGTTCTGCCGCGACCGGGTGTTCTCCCTCCGCGCCCAGGCGCGCGCCGAGGGCGCCGAGGGCTATTGCCTGCAGGTGCGCCTGCGCCAAGGCCGCAGCGGCGCCAACTGGACGCGCAACCTCGCCCCCCACGCCCTGTGGGAGACCACCGCCGAGCTCACCGCCGGCGAACGCTGGCGGCAGTGGGCGCCGCTGGAGGGGGCCTCCTCGGCCGGCGCCGGCACCGAGACCCTGGTCCCCGAGGTGTGGCTCAAGGTGCCGCGCGGCGCCGCCACTGCGGTCGAGCTGGCGGGCATCGAGCTGGACGAGCGCTTCACCATCGCCCACCGCATCGCCGCCGATCCCGCCGCCGCCGGCAACATCGTGTTCGCCGCCAGCGGCCGGGTGGTGGTCGAGTTCGCCGATCCCGGGCGCCTGGCCGCCTGCCGGATCGCGCTGGCGGACGAGGAGGGGCGCGCCCTGGGCCGGGCCGAGGGGCCGGCCGGCGCCGCGACCCTGGCCATCGACCTGCCCGGGCGCGGCTTCTACGCCGTCGAGGCGGTGGCGGACTACCGCGAGGGCGCGCCCATCGCCACCCGCACCACCGCCGCGGTGGTGGGCGAGCCGCTGCCGGCGGAGGTGCGGCGGCAGTCGCGCTTCGGCTCGATGCGGGTGTGGGGCTCGGGCGAGCTGTGGAGCCGCTCGGGCGCCAACTGGGACTGGGGCATCGGCGGCATCGACCTCGCCGGCTACCAGCGCACCGCCGACGGCACCATCACCCCGCCGGCCAACGCCAGGCCCATCCGCCTGCCCGATGGCCACCGCACCGTGCTGACCTTCAACCAGTTCCCCAAGTGGCTGCACGGCCAGTCCGGCAGCGGGCTGTTCCCGCCCAAGGACTGGGGCGAGCTGGAGCGCCTGGCCGAGGCCTTCGCGCGCGCCAACCCCGACCTCGCCCATTTCTGCCCCTTCAACGAGCCCGACGCCCACTGGCGCGGCAATGCCGAGGAGTTCGTGCGCTTCCACAAGGCCATCGCCGCCGGGGTGCGGCGCGGCAACCCGGCGATGAAGATCTACGGCCCCTGCCTGTACTCGCTGCGCCTCGACGACATGAAGAAGTACGCCGCCCTCGGCCTGCTCGACGCCCTCGACGGCATGGTCATGCACGCCTACGTCAACGGCACCGCCCCCGAGGGCGAGTTCATGGAGCGGATGCGCGCATTCACCGCCTGGCTGCAGGAGCAGGGCCGCGGCGGCTGGCCGCTGTACATCACCGAGTACGGCTGGTGCAGCGGGGTGGGCGACTGGCAGAAGACCATCGGCGAGGGCGAGCGCCTGCGCTTCGCCTCCCGCTCGCTGGCGCTGATGGCCACCGAGGCGGTCGACGCGATCGAGTACTTCTGCTTCATGTACTGCGACAACCTGGACAAGCCCGGCTACTCGCTGCTCTACCGCGACCACACCCCGACCCCGACCTACGTCGCCTTCGTCACCGCCCTGCAGTGGCTGTCGTGGACCAGGCGCGGCGACGGGCGCTGGTTCCGCCTCTCGCCCGACCTGCACCTGGCGTGGTTCGACGACGGCACCCAGGCGGTGGCGGCGGCGTGGAGCGCCGGCGCGCCCGGCCAGGTGCGCCTGCCGGCGGCCCCGGCGCGCTGCCAGGACGGCATGGGCCGGGCGCGCACCGCCGACGGCGACCGCCTGGCGGTGGACGGCCTTCCGGTGTTTGCCGCCCTGCCCTCGGACCGCGCCTTCCGCGACATGGCCACCCTCCCGGGGGTGCGGGTGGCGCCGGGGGGCGAGCTGGCGCTGCCGTGGACGCCCTTCCTCGCCACCCCCGAGTTCGCCTGCGCCGACGGCCGGGCGCGGCTGTCGCCCACCGCCCGGCCGGGCGAGTACCTGCTCATCGGCCGCGCCGGCACCGCCTGGCAGGCCCTGCCGGTGACGGTGCCGGCGCCGCTCGAGCTGGTGCGCCTGGAGCGCACCCTGGCCGCCGACGCCGCCAGCCTGGCGGTGGCGGCCAGCGTGCGCAGCCCGGTGGCGGGCCGGCCGGAAGCGGTGATGACGGTGGCGCTGGAGGACGGCGCCCGCCTCCAGGCCGCGACCCGGCTGGAGGCCGGCGCCGAGGCGCCGCTGGCGGTGACCATCCCCGGCCTGCGTCCGGGCCGGCGCCTGCGCGGCAGCATCGAGCTGGCGCTGCGCGGC
>JAKLKR010000334.1 GCA_023150565.1 Planctomycetota bacterium | reverse complement strand
CGCCGCGGCCGGCGCCGGCGGGGCGGGCGCCGGGGCCGGCGCCGGCGCCGCCGCGACCGGCGCCGGGCGGGAATCCGGGCGGTACAGCGCCAGCACCGCCACCACCACCGTCAGCAGCACCACCGCCGCGCCCACCGCCATGCCGGCGGCGAGGTCGTGGCGGCGGCGCTGGACCGGGCGCACCGCCGGCCGGCGCAGCGAGATCGGGCGCGGCACCGCGGCGGTGAACTGCGGCCCCTGGGCGGGGGCGGCGAAGCTGTCGATCTCGGCCACCACCGCCGCCCAGTCGGCCGGACGGCGCTCCGGGTCGGGGTCGAGCAGGCGTTCGAGGAAGGCGGCGAACTCCGCGCTCAGCTCCAGCCCGGTGCGCGCGGCCGAGGGCGCCCCGTCGCGCAGCAGGCGCTGGGCGGCGATGCGCGCGCTCGGGCCGGCCAGGGGCGCGACCCCGGCGACCATGCGGAACATCAGCGCGCCCAGGCCGAACATGTCGCTGTGCAGGTCGGGCTCGGCCCCGCGCGCGCATTCCGGCGCCAGCCAGTGGCCGATGCTGCCGCCAGGGGCGTCGAGCAGCAGCGGGATGGGCTTGGCCAGGCAGAGGTCGTCGAGCAGGACCTGGCCGGCGGGGCTGACCAGCACCGAGTCGGGACGCAGCCAGCCATGCGCGAAGCCGTGCTGGGCGGCGGCCTCGAGCGCGAGCGCGAGCTGGCGGGCCAGCACCAGGCAGTGGTGCGGCGCCAGCACGCGCCGGCGCGCGAGCAGGGTCGAGAGCGGCTCGTGGTCGGGCGCGTCGGCCGACACCAGGGCGTTCTCGGCGGTGATGAAGCGCAGCAGGGGCAGCAGGTTGGGATGGCGGATGGCGCCGCTGGCGGCGACCCGCCGGTGCAGGGTGGCGGCATAGCCGGGCACCGCCGCCACCGCCGGGGTGGCCACCAGCATGCGCGCGGGACCGATGCCGGCCAGGCGGGCGCGCACGCGCAGGCCGACCGGGGCGTCGTCGAGCACCGCCATGATCTCGACCCCCGGCGGCAGCGGCAGCGGCCGGGTGTTGGTCGAGGCCTCGACCAGGCCGGCGCGGCGGTAGGCGCTGGTGCTGGGCTCGGGCGGGGCATAGCGCGGCACCAGCGCCTCGCCGCCGGCGGCGGCGGCGGTGGCCAGGCGGGTGCGCCCGCCGGCCACCGCCAGGGCGGCGCCGCAGGCGCCGCACACCACGGTGGCGGCGCCGGGCGGCAGCTCGATCTGGGTGCCGCAGCGGGCGCAGGCGGAGAACACGGGGCGGGGACCGGCCGCCGGCGCCTGCGCCAGCAGCGCACGCAGGGCATCAGCGGGCACGGTGAAGCCCGGCCGGCCGGCCTGGTTGTAGCGCCGCGCCAGCTCCTCGGCGGTGAGCGCCTCGGGGTCGGCGGCGTGGGTGTACAGCAGCGCCACCGGCAGGCCCTGGGGCGCCACCGCCGCGAGGTGGTCGCGCAGCTCGGCCACCGCCACGGTGCCGGCGGCGATCGCCTGGCGGCGGACGTCGAGCACCAGCAGCACGGCGTCGGCCTGGGCGAGCAGGGCCTTGCGCGCCGACGACACCAGCACCTTGCCGGGGGCGCAGCGCACCACCCAGCACCGGCCGCCGGCATCGAGGCGGAGCGGATCGCCATCCTGCCAGCGCCCGAGGGAGCTGTCGGCGAACAGCGCCGCCAGGGTCTCGGCCTTGCCGGCACCGACCGAGCCGGTGATGAGCAGGGTGCGTTCGCGGTCGGGGAGGTCGTTCATCGCCGTCCATGCTAGGGGGCTTTCCCCGAGGGGCTAACGCCGTGTCACGCAGCAATCGATCCGGCAAGACGGCGCACCGTCTAGTGGATTGGCCTACGTAGTTGACTTGATTGACCCGCCCTGGGTTCGCTCAGCCGCCAGCCGGGGTCTGCTGGCCCACGGTTGTCCCCCAACGAACAGGAGCCTCAACCATGCGCATCCCTTCCATCGCCGCCCTGGTCCTCGCCGCCAGCGCCTGGGCCGCCGCCGCTGATGTCGACCTCGACGCCATCGCCAAGGAGACCGAGGCCGCCTGCGCCGCCAGCGCCACCACCAAGGCCACCGCCGAGGTGATCAAGGCCAAGACCCTCGAGGCCGCCGCCCTGATCGAGAAGGAGGGCAAGGGCGCCTTCGCCAAGTTCCGCGGCAAGAGCAGCCCGTTCGTGTTCTGCGGCACCTATGTCTCGGTCTATGACACCAACGGCGTGGTGCTGTTCCAGCCGATCAAGTACAAGCTGGTGGGCAAGTGCCTGGCCGACCTCAAGGACGCCAACGGCAAGCAGTTCATGGTCGACATCATGAACCTGGCCAAGGACAAGGGCGAGGGCTGGGTCGACTACGTGTGGCCGAAGCCGGGCGAGAAGGAGCCGTCGTACAAGGTCGGCTTCATCAAGGCGGTCAAGCACGGCGGCGAGACCTTCGTGCTCAACGTCGGCACCAACGACCTCACCCCCGAGCAGGGTGCGAAGCTGGTCGCCGGAAAGTGATGTCATGACCAGCCTCCTGTCCCGTCTGCGCCTGCGTTCCCAGCTGGTGCTGCTGGCGGTCCTGTGCGGCATCCTGGTGGTGGCGCCGCTGGTCCTGGCCTTCGCGGCCTGGACCCGCATCGCCGCCGTCCAGGGCCGTCAGGACGACGCCCAGCGGCTCGACCTGCTGGTGCGCGATGCGCGGGCGCGGCAGGAGGCCTGGTTGCGCCTCGGGGTGGCGGCCGACGCCCAGGCGGTGGGCGACGCACTCGATGCCGCCTCCGGGGTGGCCGGCGCCGGCCGCATCGACAGCGACACCGCGCGCGAGGCCCAGGCCAAGCTCGACGCCTACCGCAAGGGTTTCGCCGCCCTCAAGAGCGCCCGCGACAAGGAGATGGAACTCGAACGCAGCTTCACCGCCTCGACCCTCCAGGTCGGCGAGCAGGTGGCGAAGATGCTCAACGACATGGAGAAGCTGCGCGGCCGGCTGCAGACCGAGGGCGAGGATTTCGGCAGCAACGAGATGGGCGTGCTGACCAACATCCGGGTGGCCAACCTCGGGGTCAGCCGGCTGGCGGCGCTGTGGCAGCGCTACCTGCGCAGCGAGGAGCTCGCCCTGCTCGACGCCTTCGCCCAGGGGGTCGAGCGCAAGAGCGACCTCGGCAAGGCCATCGACGGCCTCAGCCTGAGCGCCGGGATGGTCAAGGGCATCGACCTGCCGCCGCTGGTGAAGGCCTTCAAGGCCGAGGTCGAGGGCTGGGCGAAGATGCCGCAGCAGGCCAAGGACTGCCTGGCCGCCCGCCGCGCCGCCGCCAAGGCCGCCGACGAGGCCGGCACCGCCATCGGCGGCCTGGCCAAGCAGGCCACGGATGACGCGATCAAGGCGGTCGCGCGCACCCAGGCCACCGCCGCGCTGCTGTGGGTCTCGCTCTGCCTTGCCGGGCTGGCGCTGTTCATCCTGGTGGCGGTGGGCGTGATGCGCGCCATCACCGGCCGCCTGGGCAAGGCGGTGGTGCTGGCCGAGCGCATGGGCGGCGGCGACCTCACCGTGCGCCTGGAGCCCGGGGTGGCGGACGAGGTCGGACGCATGGCCGAGGCGCTCAACCGCTCGGTCGACGGCATGGCCGGGGCGGTGCGCACCATCGCCGGCCAGGCCGGCCAGCTCGAGCGCGAATCCGCCGGCATCACCACCCTCTCGCATCGCCTCGATGGATCGGCCAAGGATACCGCCGGCCGCGCCCAGGGCGCCTCGGCCGCCGCCCAGGAGGTCGCCGCGAGCATGAACACCCTCGCCGCCTCGGTGCAGCAGCTCGACGCCTCGGTGGGCGAGATCGCCGCCGCCGCGCAGCAGAGCGCCGCCACCGCCGCCGAGGGCACCCGCGCCGCCACCAGCGCCGCCGAGGGCATGCAGCGCCTGGCGCGCACCAGCGAGCAGATCGGCGGCATCCTCCAGCTCATCACCGGCATCGCCGAGCAGGTCAACCTGCTCTCGCTCAACGCCGCCATCGAGGCCGCCAGCGCAGGCGAGGCCGGGCGCGGCTTCGCGGTGGTGGCGGGCGAGGTCAAGGCCCTGGCCCAGCGCACCCAGGACGCCGCCGGCGAGGTCGCCAAGCTGGTGGCGGCGATCCAGGCCGACGTGTCCAGCAACAGCCAGGCGATCACCACCGTGGCCGGGCTGATGGCCAAGGTCGACGAGATGCAGCATTCGACCGCGGCCGCGGTCGAGGAGCAGGCCGCCACCACCCGCGAGATGGGGGTGGCGGTGAGCCAGGCTGCCGACGCCGCCAAGGACATCGCCGCCAACGCCACCGCGGTGGCCGACGCCGCCGCCACCACCGGCGAGGCCGCGACCCAGGCCCAGCGCGCCGCCGCCGAGCTGGCGCGCATGTCCACCGCGCTCAACGAGGCGGTGGGCCGCTTCAAGGCGTGAGCGGCGGCCGATAAGGTCGAGAGGCGGCGGGCAGCTCTTCCGGAGCGTCGACGCCGCGGTGACCCTGCCATGGTCCCGGACTGGTGTACAAGACCCTCCGTCGACGTGGGCGTCGACGCTCCGAATCGGCCCCGCACCGCGCCTCTTACCGCGCCGGCCCGGCCGATCCCCGGCGCACCAGCCGGCGCGGCAGCAGCACGGCCTGGGGCGGCTCGCCGGCCAGCAGCCGGCGCAGCAGGCGCAGGGCCTCGGCGCCCACCCGCTCGACCTCGGCGCGCATGGTGGTGAGCGCGGGGTCGAGGGCGCTGGCGAGCGCAAGGTCGTCGAAGCCCACCACCGCCAGGTCGCGGCCCACCGTGCGCCCGGCGCGGGCGGCGGCGCGGTAGACCGCCGGGGCGAGGTCGTCGCCGCCGGCCAGCACCGCGTCGGGCGCGGCGGCTCCGGCGAGGGCGCGCTCCATCGCCCGCCCGGGGCGCAGCTGCGCATGGCCGCCGCCCAGGCCGGCGTCGCGCAGGGCCTGGCGCAGCCCGGCGCGGCGCTCGCGCTGGTAGGGGCAGTCGCCGCCCGCCCAGGCGATGCGCCGGCGGCCGAGCGCGAGCAGGTGCTGGGCGGCCTGGTAG
>JAKLKR010000333.1 GCA_023150565.1 Planctomycetota bacterium | reverse complement strand
GCTCCAGCCCGGCAGCTGGGACGGCTCGAATTGCCGGGCTGGAGCCCGGCGCTCCCAGGGTCGCCTCCGTCATATCCTGCGCTACAGGCGCTTCCCAACCACCATCGGCGCTGATCCGGGATCCATCCGGTCGCTCCGGGATCATTGCCGCCGCCCCCTCCAGCCCGGACACTCCCCGCCCATGCTCGCCGCCCGCCTGCGTTCCGCCCTGCCCGCCGGGGCCGACCTCACCGACGACCTCGCCGCCCGCCTGGCCTGGGCCAACGACGCCAGCATCTACCGCCTGGTGCCGCAGGTGGTGGTGTTCCCGCGGCACGCCGAGGACGTGCAGGCGGTGCTGGCGGTGGCGCGCGCGGCCAGGGTGCCGGTGTGCTTCCGCGCCGGCGGCACCAGCCTGTCCGGCCAGGCGGTCACCGACGGCATCCTGCTGGTGGTCAGCCGCCACCTGCGCGCGATCGCGGTCGCCGCCGACGCCGCCAGCGTGGCCTGCGGCCCCGGCGCGGTGGGCGCCTGGGTCAACGCCGCCCTCGCCCCGCACGGCCGCCGCATCGGCCCCGACCCCGCCAGCATCCAGGCCGCCGAGGTCGCCGGCATCGTCGCCAACAACGCCAGCGGCATGTGCTGCGGGGTGCACGAGAACAGCTACCGCACCGTCACCGGCCTCGACCTCATCCTCGCCGACGGCTTCCGCTGCGACACCGGCGCGCCCGACGCCGACGAACGCCTGCGCCGCGAACGGCCGCAGATCGCCGCCGGGCTCGAGCGCCTGGCCGCCGACCTCGCCGCCGACCCGGCGCTGGCGGCGCAGGTGGCCAGGGCCTTCGCCACCAAGAACACCGTCGGCTACAGCCTCAACGCCCTGCTCGATGGCGGCGGCCCGGCCGCCATCCTGCAGCGCCTGGTGGTGGGTTCCGAGGGCACCCTGGCCTTCATCAACCAGGCCACCTTCCGCACCCTGCCCCTGCCGCGCCACCGCGCCACCGCCCTGCTGCTGTTCCGCGACGTCGAGGGCGCGGGGGCGGCGGTGGCGCCGCTGGAGCAGAGCGGCGCGGCGGCGATCGAACTGATGGACGACGTCGCCCTGCGCCGGGTGGCGGACAAGCTGCCGCACGCCCTGCCGGCGGGCGAACCGGCGGCGCTGCTGGTGGAATACCAGGATCCCGAGGCCGCCGCCCTCGACGCCCGCCTGGCCGCGGCCGACCCGGTGCTGCGCGGCTTCGACCTCGCGGCGCCGGCCAGCTTCACCCGCGACGGCGGCGAGCAGGCGCGGCTGTGGGCGGCGCGCAAGGGCCTGTTCCCCTCGGTGGGCGCCATCCGCAAGGCCGGCACCGCGGTGGTGATCGAGGACGTGACCTTCCCGGTGGCGCGCATGGCCGAGGGCGTGCGCGCCCTGCGCAGCCTGTTCGCCGCGCACGGCTACGACGACGCGGTGGTGTTCGGCCACGCCAAGGACGGCAACCTGCACTTCACCCTCACCCCCGACCTGGGCCAGGAGGCCGAGCGCACGCGCTACGACGGCTTCATGCGCGCGCTGGTGGGGCTGGTGCTGGGCATGGACGGCCACCTCAAGGCCGAGCACGGCACCGGGCGCAACATGGCGCCCTTCGTCGAGGCGCAGTGGGGGGCGCCGGCGGTGGCGCTGATGCGCCGCATCAAGGCCCTGCTCGATCCCGACGGCATCCTCAACCCCGGGGTGCTGCTGAGCGACGACCCCCAGGCCCACCTCCAGCACCTCAAGACCCTCGGCCCCGCCGATCCGCTGGTGGACAAGTGCATCGAATGCGGCTTCTGCGAGCCGGTGTGCCCCAGCCGCGACCACCGCGTGTCGCCGCGCCAGCGCATCGTGCTGCTGCGCGCCGCCGGCTCCGGCGACGCGGCGGCGGTGGCGGCGGTGCAGCGGGTGCGCCAGGACTGGATCCTCGACGGCTGCGCCGCCGACGGCCTGTGCGGCGGCGCCTGCCCGGTGGGCATCGACACCGGGGTGCTGGTCAAGGCCGAGCGCGCCGCCGGCAACGGCGCCCTGGCGCACGGCCTGGCCACCATCAGCCGCAAGCACCTGTCGCTGGTGATCGGGGTGGCGCGGCTGGGCATGCGCGTCACCGGCGGCTGGCGCCTGCCCGGGCGCGCCATCCCGGTGCCGCCGGCGGCGCCGGCGCTGCCGCGCACCTGGCCCGCCGCCGCCGCCGGCCAGCCCACCGTGGTCTACGCCCCCACCTGCCTGACGCGCATGATGGGCGGCGACCCGGTGGCCGCCGACCTGGCGGCGCTGTGCCGCGCCGCCGGCATCGGCCTGGTGGTGCCGGCGGGCATCGCCAGCCAGTGCTGCGGCCAGCCGTGGACCTCGAAGGGCTTCCCGGCCGACGGCCGCGCCGCGCGCGAGGCCTTCATCGGCGCGGTGCTGGGTGCCGCCGAGGGCACCGCCGGGGTGCTGATCGACACCTCGCTGTGCCTGGCCGCGCTCGACGGCAAGGAACCCGTCGACGAGGCGCTGCTCAAGCGCTGGAAGGCGCTCAAACGCTGGCACCCCGCCAGCTTCACCACCGAGCTGCTGTTCCCCCGCCTGGCCGGACGCTGGAAGGCCGGCGGCGAGCCGGCGGTGGTGCATCCCACCTGCTCCGAGCAGAAGCTCGGCTGGGTCGACGACCTGCGCGCCGCCGCCAGCCCGCCGGGATCGCCGGCGGCGGTGGTGCCGCGCGCCGCCGGCTGCTGCGGAATGGCCGGCGACCGCGGCTGGCTGGTGCCGGGGCTGAGCCGGGCCGCCACCGCGCGCGAGGCGGCCGAGGTGCAGGGCCAGAGCGGCCACGGGGTGACCACCAGCGCCACCTGCGCGCTGGCGATCGGCGCCGGAGCCGGGCGCAGCTACGGGCACCTGTTCAGCTTCCTGCGCAGCCGGCTGGTCTGACCAGACCGGCACCCCGGCCGCCCGGTTTTCACCGCAGGCCGGGCCTGCCGGTTCCCGCCTGCCAGCGCATCCCTAGGATCGACAGTCTACCTCCGGAGCCGCCCATGCGTGTCCTCGGCCTGTCCGCCGTCCTCCTCCTCGCGCTCCACGCCCTGGCGGCCGAGCCCACCCCGCCCGCGCCGCGCTTCGGGGCGGGCACGGAATACGACGGCATCACCGTCGATACCGCGCCCTCCGCCAGCGCCGCCCACCTGCCTGCCGCCCTCGCCATCGACGCCCGCACCCTGCTGCGGCCGATCGCCAGCGACCACCTGGGCATCTGCACCTCGGGGCGCGAATGCGACGACCACTTCATGGGCGGTGGCACCACGCTCACCCCCGAGATCCAGGCCCTGCTGCCGCGCCTGCCGCTGCACCTGCTGCGCATCATCCCGTACGCCGATGGCAGCATCCACGGCGCCACCTGGACCAAGGGCATCGGCCCCATGGCCGAGCGCCCGCCGATGCGCTTCAACCAGTGGGAGAAGCTGGCCCCCAACACCGCCGGCCCGGTCGAGCTGGTGGGCGCCTGCGAGCAGGCCAACCCCGCCACCCGCCTGGTGTGGGTGGTGGATGTGCGCGCCGACGACCACGAGGCGCTGGCGCGGTACCTGACCGGACCGGCCACCGGCGGCGAGGTGTGGGCCGGCAAGCGCGCCGCCGCCGGCCGCCCGGCGCCCTTCCCGGTGGTGCTGTGGGAACTCGGCAACGAGGTGGAGTGGGTCGGGCCCAAGCACGCGCTGTCGGTCGAGGACTACATCGCCCGCTGCAAGGTGGCGATCGCCGCCATCCGCCGGGTGCAGCCGGACGCGCGCTTCGCGTCGCACATGGCCACCGCGCCCTGGGCGTGGGAAGGCCGCTTCAAGAAGGACTGGCGCAGCTGGCACCGGGCGGTGCTCAAGGAACTGCACCAGGACATCGACTACCTCGCCTTCCATCCCTATTACTACGGCTACCCCACCAGCGTGGTGGAGTCGTACATGGACCAGGTGCAGGCCGACATCCGCTCCATCACCGGCGCCGAGCGCATCCGCTTCTACATCAGCGAGCACGGCCTGTGGCCGAACGCGGCGGAGGGCCAGAAGTGGGAGACCTCGTGGTGGCAGACCCACGGCATCCCCGGCTGCCTGGCCACCGCCCAGTTCCTCAACCGCATGGGCAACCGCGCCGACGTCGGCCCGATGACCTACCACAACCTGTCCGCCGGCCCCTGGGGCCTGCTCTACCGCGGCAAGGAGACCGGACGCATCTGGACCACCGGCATGGTCGACCTGTTCGCGCTCTACGGCCGGGTGCTGGGCGACCAGGTGGTGCAGGCGACGTGGAGCGGCGAGCAGACCGACCCGCGCAAGGCCGACTGCAGCCTGACCGTGCTCGCCACCCGCCGCGGCGACGGCCTCGGCCTGGTGCTGGCCAACCGACTGCCCAAGACCAGCCGCCTGGTGTCGTTCAGCTTCGGCAGCGAGACCTACGACCTGGTCGAGGCCACCACCCTGACCGCCGCCAGCCCGCAGGCGCGCAACACCCAGCATGAAGCGCAGATCACCCAGACCACCGACACCACCCCGCGCCCAGCGATCACGACCTACGAGGTGCCGCCGCTGGCGGTGGTGGGGCTGAAGCTGAAGCGTCGCTGAGGGCGACCCGGTCGAGGGAGACGTTGTCGCCAAGCGGGAGCAGAAGCGGCGTTTGGGACCATGGCAGCGTCACCGCGGCGTCGACGTGGGCGTCGACGCTCGAAAAGAGCCGGCGAACACCACACGCCCGAGCGGGGTTCCCAAGGGGCGGCAGCCCCGGATTGAGCCAAAAACTGCCCACGTGGAATCCCGCAGGGGAACAACGCAGGGTTCCCAAGGGGCGGCAGCCCCGGGCGAGGTTCCCAAGGGGCCGAAGGCCCCGGATTGAGCCGAAATCTGCCCGCGCGAAATCCCGCCGGGGAACAGCGCAGGGTTCCCAAGGGGCGGCAGCCCCGGGCGGGGTTCCCAAGGGGCGGCAGCCCCGGATTGAGCCGAAACCTGCCCGCGCGGAATCCCGCCGGGGAACAGCGCAGGGTTCCCAAGGGGCGGCAGCCCCGGGCGGGGGGCGTAGCGGGGG
>JAKLKR010000332.1:292-5049 GCA_023150565.1 Planctomycetota bacterium | reverse complement strand
ACTCGCCATCCCAGCCGTGCGTCTGGATGGCCTCGTCGATGCGCCGCTTGCGCTCGACCATCTCGCGCTCGAGGGCGGCATCGCCCAGCACCTCGCGCGCCAGCTCGGCGAGGATGCCCAGGCTGTAGGACAGCGCCATCGAGGTCCACACGCTCTCGCCCTTGCCGGCGCGGCCCATCCAGTTGAGCGAATCGTTCCAGTCGCCCTCATGCGCCAGCACCAGGCCATGGGCGCCGAGGTCGTCGCTGAGGTGGCGCACCCCCCGCAGCAGGTGCCCGAACACGGTGTCGTCGCCCTGGTCGAGGTAGGGCACCCGCTGGTCGAGGAAGCCGTGGTCGCCGGTCTCCTTGAGGTAGGCGGCGACGGTGGGGGTGATCCAGGCCGGCCCGTCGGAATAGTGGTGGGGCTGGAGCGGCAGCCAGCCGCGCACGCCATGGCCGTCGCTGTACTGGTGGGCGAGGGTCTCCGCGATCTTGGCCTTCGCCAGCGGGGCGTTGAAGGGCAGGATGCCCCAGGCGTCCTGCAGGGTGTCGCGGAAGCCGCGGGCGCCGTCGCGGCCGAACTCCACGCACAGCTGGATCTGCTGCTTGGCCCAGGTGTTGACCAGGCGGTCGATGGCCGGCTCCGGGGTCTCGACCTGGACGCGGTCGAGCATCGCCGTCTTTTCGGCCGACAGCCGGCGCCAGGCCTCGGCGCGGTAGGCGGCGGGCATGACCTTGGCGATCAGGCGGTCCTTCTCCTCCAGGGTGTCGAAGGAGCCGAGCAGCACGGTGACGCTACGCTCCCCGCCCGGGGGCAGCTCGACCGCGATGGCGAGCGCGCCCGCCAGCTCCTCGCACCAGGCCTCGCGCCCGGCCAGGCGGCCGTCGAGCAGGCTGCGCGGCGCGGTCGGGCTGCCGAAGGGGCCGAGGAAGTCGCGCCGGCCGCCGCACCAGCCGGCGACCTCGCCATCGGTGGCGACGAAGGCGTTGTAGCGCGCGTGCGGACGCTCGTCCGAGGTGTTGAACGACAGCACCGCGCGTCTCGCCGCATCGTATTTCGAGCGCAGGTAGGAATACGGGCTGCTGAAGGTGGCGTAGCCGCCCAGCAGCCACTCGACATAGGGCGCCAGCCACAGGCTGCGCGCGCGCCCGCTGCGGTTCACCAGGCGGTACTCCCAGATCTCGACCGGCTCGTCGGGCGCGAGCATGACCCGGCTCTCGACCGTGATCCCGGCGTGCTCGAGGGTGAACACCGAGTAGCCCAGGCCGACCCGGGTGGTGAGCTGCGCCCCGGGGTGTTGATGGGGAACAGGCCGGCGTTCCACAGCTCGCCGCTGGCGCAGTCGCGCACATAGCAGTAGCGCCGGCCGTCGCGGATCAGCCGCACGCGCCCCTGCTCGTGGTTGTACATCAGGGTCTGGTTGTTGAACACCCCGTCGCCGCTGCCGAACTGGTTGAGCCCGGAGATGAGGGTGTCGTTCCACAGGAAGTTGATCTGCGCGCGCGGCGGGGCGAGGGGATCGGTGATGACGAACTCGCGCCCGTCGGGGCTGAAGTGGCCGAAAGACCGGACGGCGGGGGCGGGCTTGCTCATGCGGGTCTCCGACGCCGCGTTATGGTGAATTGTGAAATGTTTTCAAGAATTTTTCATTAAACATCTAAGCCGTTGTCACGTCATCGTTGGCAACGAGCGCACCAGGTCGTGCCACGACCCGCGATGACCCCGGATGCGAGCCGGCTGCCGCACCCTGCGCAGGGCTGGCCGCCGCGGCCATAGACCAGGTGCTGCTGCTGGAACCAGCCGTGCTCGCCGCCGGCCTGGCGGAAGTCGCTGATGGTGCTGCCGCCGGCGGCGATGGCCGCGGTCAGCACGGCGCGGATCTCGGCCACCAGCACCTCCAGGCGCGCGCGCGGCACCCGCCCGGCGGCGCGCCCCGGACGGATGCCGGCGCGGAACAGGGCCTCCTGGGCGTAGATGTTGCCCACCCCTACCACCTGGGCCTGGTCCATGATCAGGGCCTTGATCGCCGAGCGCCGCCCCCGGCAGGCGGCGGCCAGGTAACCGGGGGTGAACGCTGCCTCGTCCAGCGGCTCCGGCCCCAGCCCGGCCAGGGCGGGATGGGCGGCCCCGGCGGGGATCCAGTCCAGCAGTCCGAAGCGGCGGGGGTCGCGGTAGGCCAGCCGGCGTCCATCGGCGAGGTGGACCAGGCAGTGGTCGTGGCCGCGCTCGTCGCCCGCCGGCGCCAGCCGCCACGACCCGGTCATGCCCAGATGGCAGAGGATGGCGCCCCCCGGCAGCTCGATGAGCAGGTACTTGGCCCGACGCCGCACCGCCCGCACCGCTCCCGTGGCGGTGGACAGGGCGGCCGGGATGGGCTGGCGCAGATCGGCGCGCAGCGGCTCGATGCGGGCCACCACCGCCCCCTCCAGCAGGCGCGCCAGCCCGCGCGCCACGGTCTCGACCTCGGGTAGTTCCGGCATGCCGGACATGCTGGCGATGGGGGTGCTGCGACCAGCCTGGGCCTTCCCCCGCTGGGTATCCCCGCCTAGCATGGCCCCATGCCCTTTGAACTCGAATGCACTGGCGGGGCGATGCCCGGCAAACGCTTCCCGATCAGCGAGGGGAAATCGAAGGTATTCCGCGTCTTCCGCGCCGGCCAGGAGGCTGGCACGGTCGAGATCGAACTGCACGACGGCCAGGGCGTGATCACCAACCGCTCGCCCCGCCAGGTGCTGGTGAACGGCATCGAGCGCGCCCGCTTCGTGCTGGTGAACGGCGACATGGTGGCGATCGGCAAGGACACCTTCCTGGTCCACTGCGACGACCGCGACGAGGGCATGGCCACCCAGATGATGCCGGGCAACACCAGTTATGCGCCCCAGCCCCAGGGCCATGGCTGCACGGTGTGCGGCGCCGCGGTCGACCCCCAGACCGGCTGGTCCAACGGTGAACTGGGCCTGTGCGCCAACTGCATCGCCAAGGGTCACACCCCGCGCTCGCTGGCCGAGGAGGGCCCCGCCCTCGCCCCGCGCCGGCCCAGCCCGGTGCCGATGGCCGAGCCCCGCCGACCCAGCCCGGCGCCGGCCGAGCCGGTGGCCGAGGACGTTTCCGGCCTGCCCGAGCACAAGGCCGAGACCGCCCCCTACCAGGCCCCTGGCGTGGCCGCCGCGGCCGGCGCCGCCAACCGCCAGCGCAAGCAGATCTCGGCCTCGCAGAGCTCGAGCGTGCCGGCCGGTGGCAACGGCAGCCTGCTCAAGAAGGTGCAGTCGGTGTTCTCGGGCCGTGCCGACCGCCAGCACCTCGACGAACTGCAACGCGAGCGCGAGGTGCTGCTCATGGAGAGCGGCCGCCACGCCCTGCTCGGCGACCTCTTCGGCCTGCCGGAAAGCGCGCTGGCGGCGATCCTGGCCGGGCGCCAGGTCACCATCGCCCCCGGCGAGGTGTCCCGCCCGACCCTGGAAGGCTGGCGCGCGGCGCGCGACCGCCTGTCGCTGCTCGACGCCGAGATCTCCGCCCTGCGCAAGAACCTAGGCCTCGGCCCCGACCTGCAGAGCTTGCCCGGCGGCGGCATGGTGCTGCGCGACCAGGACAAGGCGCGCGAGGACCGCACCTTCGCCGCCCTCGACGGCATGCAGACGGAAAGCCTGGAGGTCGAGCTGCCCTCATCGGAACCGGCGCCGGCATCGGCGAAACCCGCCGCGCAGCAGGCTGAGCAGCCCAAGGCGGTCAGCCAGCGCCGCCCGATCCCGCCACGGCGGATCCGCTAATCCATCCGTACCGCCCGCGCCATCCCGCGGAACAGCGGGTAGAGCAGGGCGATGAGCGGGATGGCGGCGGGATGGGCGTGGCCGGCGGCGACCGCGTCGAACAGGATCATGCCGCCCAGCGCCGCCACCACCGCCGGGCGCACCGCGTCGCGGCGGCCGCTGCGCGCCGCCTGCCAGGCCGGCTGGGCGATCGACCAGAGCAGCCAGCCCGCCAGCGCCACCCCCAGGCCAAGGGCAGCCACCGCCATGGTCATGCCGCCGGCGCCGGAACGCACCATCGGCACCAGCCAGGGGGCGGTGAACAGGCGCACCAGCGCCAGCGCCACCACCCCCAGCACCAGCGCCATGCCCGCCAGCAGCTCCCAGGTGCGGCCGCGGCGGCTTTCCAGCTCGGCCATCAGGCTGAGCCCGCCGACGTAGACGCCGAGCATGAGCGGATAGAGCAGGGCCACCGGCGCCCCGGGCGGGGTCTCCCACGGGGTCAGGGCCATGCGCAGGTAGTCGGGGCCGAGCAGCAGCAGGGCGAAGCAGGCGTGCGCCACCCGCACCAGCGCCATCACCGCGCTGCCCAGCCAGGGCACCTGCTTGGCGCCGAGGTCGTAGAGCAGGGCGAGCATCAGCACCACCCCGGCCGCCGGCAGGCCGTGGCGCACCTGGGCCGCGGCCAGCACGGCGCCCACCGCCAGCAGCAGGCCGGCGACATAGGCCGGCACCAGGCCGATGCGCCCGGAGGGCAGCGGCCGGCGCGGATTGATCACCCGGTCGCGGTCGAGGTCGCAGAGGTCGTTCCACACCATGCCGGTGGCATAGAGCAGGAAGCCGGCCAGCGGTACCCACAGCGCGATCCAGCCGCTGCGCCACAGGTGCGCCGCCAGCCACGACAGGCTGAAGCCGTCGTTGGCATAGAACGCCGTGAACGTCACCGCCGCGATGTTGGCGGCGATGGTGGCGAAACCGGAGGCGCGGATCAGCCGCAGCCAGTCGAGCATGGCGCGGATGCTGGGCAGG
>JAKLKR010000332.1:0-282 GCA_023150565.1 Planctomycetota bacterium | reverse complement strand
TGGCGGCTCCTCGGCCTCGTAGCCCAGGCCGTCGGCTACCCGCGCCAGCCCCGGCCCGGCCGCCGCCGGCAGGCCGCCGCCCAGCACCAGCGGGGCGAGGTAGATCTCGAGGCGGTCGTAGAGCCCGGCGCGCAGCCAGGCCCCGTGCAGCGCGGCGCCGCCCTCGACCAGCAGCTCGTTGAGCCCCAGCCGGCCGAGCGCCAGCGCCACCTGCGCCGGCTCATGGGGGTCGTCCACCGCCAGCAGACGCACCCCGGCGGCCTGCAGCGCCGCCAGCCGGGC
>JAKLKR010000331.1 GCA_023150565.1 Planctomycetota bacterium | reverse complement strand
GGCAGTAGAACACCCCTTCGCCGCAGTTCTTGGCGAACAGGGTCTCATCGACCGCTCCGCAGTTGGCGATCGAGAAGGCCATCTCCCAGTAGCTGGTCACCTGGCGCAGCCAGGCGTTGTCCTGGCGCGAAAGGTCGCTGCAGATCGCCTTGGCCAGTTCAGGGGTGGCGGGATCGAAGGCGGTGAGCCAGGCGCGCGCCTGGCGGCACAGCGGTTCGCGGCGCAGGTCGTAGAGCTTGAGGATGAGGTCGGCGTCGGCGGTGGTGGCCATGGTGGTGTTCCCAGTCTGAGAGGAGGGAGCCAAGTTCAGGCCAGTTCGACCGCAGGCCGGGCCATCCCCGGCAGCCATACCACGCGCTCCGGCAGCACCGGCTCGCCGCGGGCGAAGGCCACGGTGTTCTCGGCCGACTGCATCTCCATGGCATAGCGGCCATCGAAGCTGCAGCTGCCCTGGTGGGCGCACAGGAAGACGTTGGGCAGGGTGCGCAGAGGGCCGCTGTAGGGCTCCTTGCGGAACACGTCCAGACCGGCGCCGGCGAGGTGGCCGCTGGTGAGCAGCTGCAGCAGGGCGTCCTCGTCCAGCACCTCGCCACGGCAGGTGTTGATCAGATAGGACCCCTTGCGCATGCGCGCCAGCCGTCCGGCGTCGAGGATGTTCTCGGTCAGGCGGGTCAGCGGCAGGTGCACGGTGAGCGCCAGCGGACGGCTGACCACCTCGTCGAGCGACACGTAGGTGACGCCATGGCGCTCGGCCCAGGCGTGGTCCTCGACCAGGTCGTGGGCGATCACCTCCATGCGGAAGGCGCGGGCGATCTCGGCCACCTGCCTGCCGATGCGGCCGCAACCCAGGATGCCGAGGGTCTTGCCGGTCCACAGCACCCCGGTCAGGCGGGTCCAGCGCCCCTGCCTCATGTTCTCATGGCCCTCGACCAGCCGGCGGCTGAGGCCGATGAGCAGGGCGAAGACCTCCTCGACCACGCTGCGCGCGGGCGCCTCGGGGGTGTAGGTGACCGCGATGCCGTTGCGCTGGCAGAATTCCACATCCAGGCCGTCGAGGCCCACGCCTACCCGGGCCACGTGCTTGAGCCGGGGCAGACCCTTGGCCAGCACCTCGGCCGGCAGCGGCTCGGTGCCGGCGAGCAGCACATCGACATCCCCGAGCAGGGCGGCGGTCTCGGCCGGCGTGTGCTTGCGCGCATGCGGCGACAGGCGGATGGTGAAACCGGCCTGTTCGAGCAGGCGCAGGGGGTCCTGGCTGGAGATGCCGTAGGGCCAGCTGGTGACCTGGGTGACGAGTGCCATGGGCCGGGATCCTTGGATGAGGGGGTCGCTGGCAAGCGCGACTCGCCCTGAGGCGGCATCCGGAAAACGAAGCACCCGCCGGGGGTCGCCGGCGGGTGCAGGAAGATCGCGTAACGCGATCCGATCGGTTCAGATCACCGAGCCGAGGATGGCTTCAGCGGCCTTGCGCTTGGCGCCGTCGAGGGCGTAGAGCTTGGTCACCAGCGGGTCGGCGAGGATGGCCTCGGCGCGGCGGATGGCTTCGCCGATCTGGTCGAGGGCAGCGGTGAGCTGGCCGCCGCCCTTGGCCTTGCCAGCCTTGCCGGGCTTGCGGCCGGGCTTGGCACCGGCGGCCTTGGCCTTGCGGCCGGGCTTGCCCTTGGCCTTGCGCTCGCCCTTGGGCTTGGCCGGCGCGGACGCCTTGGCGGTCTTGATCAGGGTCGCGGCCTCCTCGACCGACACCCCCAGGAAGGCGGCGTACTTGTCGATCGAACGCTTGTTGGGCAGGCTCTTGCCGCTGAGCGCGCCGCGCAGCGAGGGCAGCGAGACCTGGATCGCCTCGGCGACCTCGATCAGGGTCTTGCCCGAGGCGGCGAGCTTGTCGTTGAGGAGCTGGGTGAAGGACATGCGGATCCCTTTCGGGGGGGTGAAGTATGAATCTGAAGTATGTCTAAGGTATCTTCAGATCATTCTCAAGTATATTCTCAAGTTTGATCCCGGTTCGTGGCAAGTTTATTTCTTGGCCGGGATCAAACTTCACACTTCGTTCTGCGGGCGAGATGCGAGTGGAGGACCGTGGGTCCAGGGTGAAATCGCCGACACGACCCCCCTCCGGGGCAGGCGGCATTGGCAGGGTCTGGCAGGTTGGGCGGCCGTGGGGCAATCGGCCATGGGCAGCGACATTCAATGCTGTGTGCGCCAATGAGTGGTGGCGTGGAACAATGGGGAGAGGCGCCTGGAGGGCGATCGCCGGGGCATTCCTGCGCCCAGCCCAGGGCGGAATTCAGCGCAGATGGATGATGCGGTAGGCCGCGGCGCCCCAGGGGGGCAGGGTGACACGCACGCCCTGGTTGCGCAGGTCCTCGGACGAGACCGAGAAGCTGCCGGCGCCGTTCAGGCGGTCCTGGAACTGGCAGTCGCGCGCCGCCAGGTTGCCGGCATCGACGGCGCCCGTGATCTGGTGCGGGCTGGCGTTGACCACCACCAGCAGTTGATGGAACGAGGGCAGCGACCACAGGCAGCCGATCAGGTGGCGGCCGCCGTCGTCCTTGGGTTCGAGCAGGCGCCAGGTGCCGTCGTGGCGTGCCGGTTCGGCGAGCAGGCTCATCAGCTCGCGGTAGGAGCGGCGATGGGCCTCGGAGCCGTCCTCGGGCGGTCGGCGCGAGCAGTCGACCGGGCTGTGCAGGCGCCGGCCGTCCTCCTGGCCGTAGTGGCAGAGCAGCATGCCCGGCACCATGCCGGTGATGAACAGCGCGGCGCGGTGGCGGGCGGGATCGGGGAAGCGGGCGGCGGCGCGCTGCTCGTCCTCGTTCTCGAGGAAGCGCACGCTGTGGTTCTGGTAGTCGGCGGCGGCGCGCAGATGGGCGCGGATGGCCTCGGCGTCGGCGGTCAGCAGCCGGTCGTAGAGGATCTTGTCGTAGGTGAAGTCGAAGCCTTCCTGCTGCAGGCGGTATTCCAGGTTCCAGTACACCTCGGCGAGGAACATGGTGCCGGGATGCTGGGCGCGCACCCGGTGCAGGCATTTGCGCCAGAACGGTTCCGGCCGCCGGCCCCAGGTGTTCTCGAACACGTCCTCGAGCACCAGCATGGCCTCGTCGACGCGCAGGCCGTCGCAGCGGCCGGCGACCCGCGCCAGTTCGCCGATCACCGCCTCCTGGCAGGCCGGGTTGCTGTAGTCGAGCTGCAGGGTCGAGGCCCAGGGGGCGAAGAAGGGGTCGCGCCCGTGGGCGAAGATGCGGCCGTGCAGCCGGCAGAAGGCGTCGGGCTGGTGGCGCAGGCGGTGCTCGTCGCCCTGGATGAGGAACTCGGGATGCTCCTTGGCCCAGGGATGATCGATGCCGACGTGGTTGGGCACCACGTCGAGCATCAGCGATAGGCCGCATTCCCGTGCGCGTGCGCGCAGGCCGGCCAGGGCCACGTCGCCGCCCAATTCAGGATCGACCTCGTAGCCGGCCACCGCCATCGGCGGTCCGGCCACATCCGCCTCGACGAATTCAGGGATCGATGAACGCAGGAAGTCGATCATCTGGCTGTCGGCCAGGGCGTGGGCGCGGGCCAGCGGCCCGGTGGTCCAGGCGCCCATCAGGTAGAGCCAGGTGAATCCATTCTCGACCAGGTGGTCGAGGTACTCGTAATTGAGATCGTCGAGGGTCGCCGGTCGACCGAGTTCCCGAGACCGCTCCGTGCGCCAGGTCCTGGCATTCAGTTCATAGACCTGATGCATGTGTCAGCACTGTATGGCTGGACGCGGCCATGCAACGTCCCCCGCCGTTACCCGATGGGGGATGTTGCTCATCAGGTCAGTGCCTGATCTCGGGCTTGCGTAGGCCGACGCCGAAGGCGCCGAGGGCGGTGGAGAGCTCCTGGACCACGCTCTGGCCGCTGCCGGGGGCCTTGTAGAGGTCGAGGTCGGTGTACTGGGCGAGATCGCCCAGGCGCGAGACGCCGAGGTCTTCGAGCACCTTGCCGGCCTTGGGCGAGAGTTCGAGCTTGTCGATCGGCTCGCTCAGCACCTTCTGGTCGGCGCGCGAGAGGGTGCGTTCCTCGCCTTCGCGGTACATGCCCAAACGCAGGCCGCGCGCCGCCAGCATCTCCTTGACCTCCTTCAGCGAGGTTTCGCCGAAGTTCTTGTACGACAGCATCTCCTGCTCGGTGATCCGGAGCAAGTCGCCGAGGGTGAAGATGTTCATCTTGGCCAGGCAGTTGCGCGAGCGCACCGACAGCTCGAAGTCGTTGACGCTGGTGCGCATGATCTTCTCCATGCGCTCGCGTTCGCGCTCCTCGCGCTCGTCGTAGTACATCGAGCGGCTGGCGCGGGCGTCGCGCAGCATGCTCAGGGCGCGGCGGTCGCGCGGGTTGTAGGCGAGCACCTGGCGGAAGCAGTCGATCGCGCCGTTGGGTTCGCCGCGCTCCTCGAACAGGATGCCGAGGTTGGTCACGCCCGGCAGGTAGGCGGGCCAGGCGTCCGAGCACACCAGGTACTGTTCCGCAGCCAGGTCGTCGTCGCCGATGCGGTCGAGCAGCACGCCGAGCTTGAAGGCGGATTCGACGTGCTCGGGCAGGGCTTCGAGCGCGGCCTCGTAGGACTTGATCGCGGCTTCGACGTTGCCGCGGCCTTCGTGCGCCTGGCCGAGCACGAACTCGCGTTCGGCGGCGTCGGTGAGGGCGCCGGCGGCCTTTTCCGCCTCATCCCATGAGCCTGCTGCGACGAGCACGCGGGCGAGTTCGATCTTGGCGTCGGCCAAGGACTTGGCGGCGGCGGCGAGGAGCCCCTTGGCTTCCGCCAGGTCGCCCAGTTCGGCGTACACCAGGCCGAGCACGCCCTGGCTCCAGGCGTCCTTGGGGTCGAGCAGCTCCTCGGCGTCGGCGAAGCGGCCGAGGGCGAACGCGAGGGCGGCGGCGCGGGCCTTGTCCTTCACCCCGGGGATGCCGTCCTGGAACAGCGCCGCCAGCCGGCCGCGCTCCTCGACGTCCTGGGCGGCGATGCGGCGCAGCACGCGGACCTGGGCGAGGGTCGGGCGCTCGGAACCGACCAGCACCTGGGCGCTGCGGGGGATGGAGGCGGTTGGCATGGGGACCTCGTTC
>JAKLKR010000330.1 GCA_023150565.1 Planctomycetota bacterium | reverse complement strand
GCTCTTGATGGATGGAGAAGAGCGGCCCAGAGGGCCGCGCTCCCGGGGCACCGCGCTGACGCCGCCGGTATCACCTGGTGCGCCGCCTCGTCTCATGCCTGCGTCCCCCCCTCGGCCAGACGCGCCAGCAGGTCCTCCTGCGAGGCCAGGCAGTGGGCCTGGGCCAGGCGGGCGGCGCGTTCGACATCGCGCGCGCGCAGCGCGGCGATCAGCCCGGCATGCTCGCCCGCCATCGCCGCCAGGCGGCGCGGCGCCTGCGGGTAGCTGCGCCGCAGGCGGTAGATGTAGTTGCGCAGCTGGCGGCTGAACTCGTCACGCCAGCGGTTGGGCGAGGCCAGCTCGATGCGGTTGTGGAAGCGGCGGTTGAGCGCCAGGTACTGCTCGCGCGGGGCGTCGGCGGGCAGCGCCAGCCATTCCTGCTGAATGGCGTCGAGCACCGTCAGGTCCGCCTCGGACAGCATCACCGCCGCCTCGCCCGCCACCTGGGCCTCGAGCGCGGCGAGGGTGCGGTAGGCCTGCACCACCGCGTCGGCGGTAAGGTCGCTGACCACCACTCCGCGGCGCGGGTTGCGCTCCGCCAGGCCCTCCATGGCCAGGATGTGCAGCGCCTCGCGCACCGGCATGTGGCTGACCCCCAGGCGGGTGGCGAGGGCGTCGATGCGCAACGGCTCGCCCGGCGGCAGGACTCCGTTGATGATGTCGTCACGGATGCGATCCACGGTCTGTTCCTGGATCGAGCTGTGACTGATGGGGGCTGTGTTGGAGCTGAGCATCTGTGATCTTTGATCAAAGATATAAGACCATGACCTCAAGTCAAGATCCAGACTCCCAGACTATCCGCAAAACGATATGCAACCAACTGCAGGACAACGATTAATGAATCACATCGCCGATCAGCAATGGCAACGGTGGTCAACGCCAGGCAGCGCGGTATTCCCCCGGGGTGTAGCCGGTGGCGAGGCGGAAGCGGGTGGTGAGGTGCTGCTGCGAGGCGAAGCCGCAGGCGAAGGCCACCGCCGCCAGGTCCTCGCCGGCGCGCAGGCGCTCCTCGGCGGCGGCGATGCGCTGGGCGGCGACGAAGTCGCGCGGCGACAGCCCGCTGGCCGCCACCAGGTGGCGGCGCAGGGTGGCGGGGGCCAGACCGGATTCCCGGCACAGCGCCGGCAGCGGCCAGGGGCGGGCCAGCTCGGCGCGCACCGCCGCCGCCAGCCCGCTGGCAAGGGGATCCTCGGCCCGCGCCCGCGCGCTGCCGGCGGCGCGCGCGGTCACCAGCAGCAGGTCCGCCAGCAGGGCGTCGGCGCGCACCTGCCAGCCTTCGGGCCTGGCGGCGAATTCGCCCGCCAGGCGATGCATGGCCGCGCCCACCTCGGCGGCCTTGGGCAGCAGGTGGGCCCCCGCCAGCTGGCGGCCGACGCTGGCGGCCAGTTCCGCGCCCAGCCAGCTCCAGCGGCCCAGGCGCAGGGCGCCACCACGGGCGAAGCGCTCGGGGGCGATGATCGCCCAGGAATACCAGCCCGGCTCCTGGGTGCCGCTGGGGCTGCCGTGCAGATGCCAGGGGCAGGTCACGAAGGCGTCGCCGGCGCAGGCGGTGAAGGTGGTGCCCTCGACCGTCCAGTGGTAGTGCCCCCGCCACACGAAATGGATCTCGATGCCGCGATGCCGGTGCGGTTCGCGCGCGCTCTGGCCGCGGTGGAAGCGGGCGCAGCCCAGGCCATCGAGGTGGGGGAACCCGGCCAGCGGCGTCGGGTCGAGCTCGCGTGCCAGCCATACCGGCGGAGGCAGGTCGGTCATGGCGGCATGGTG
The DNA here is from genome assembly GCA_023150565.1 of Planctomycetota bacterium. Classification (GTDB taxonomy): domain Bacteria; phylum Planctomycetota; class UBA11346; order UBA11346; family UBA11346; genus JAKLKR01. Next base: position 3,302 of record JAKLKR010000330.1, on the reverse strand, counting down.
GCGCCGCCGCCGAAGGGTGAAGTCAGCGCAGCGCCCCGGCGCTGGCGGCCCCGCGGGCCGGCACCGTCATGCGGGACAGCAGCAGGTGGTCCTGGTTCTGGTAGATGCCCATGCCCGCCGCGCCCGGCACCTCCAGGCGCAGGCTGCCGGCCTCGGCACCGACCTGCACCGGCCCCAGACCCGCCGGGCGCAGGACCGGATCAAGGTCCTCCAGCCGTGCCGGCAGGGTCTGGTGGGTCAGCCGGTGGCGTTCGCAGGCGATGGCGGCGCGGGCAAGGTCGAGCAGGTGCCGGCTGCGTTCGAGGGCGGCGGTCATCAGGGTCACCGCCGGCAGGAACAGGCTTGCGCCCGCCGAAGCCGTGCTGCGCAGCTGCTTCTCGTTGGTGGCCACCGCCTCCCAGCCCGGATCCGCAAGCAGCTGCGCCCGGGTGCGGTCTGCCAGGACAAGGGTTTCCGCGGCCAGGCGTCGCAGCCAGGGCCGGCCGAGGGAGGTACGCAGACCGGGATGATCCATCTCCGGGAGCAGGGCGCTGTTCGACCACAGCACGAGATCCTGGTCGAAAGCCTGCATCGAAGTGATGAACGCGGCGCGATCGGTGTCGAGCCCCGCCACCAGCACTGCACCGGGCGTCTGGCTGCGGATCAGCAGATCGGACAGGGCGCGCCAGTCCGCATCGCCGGCCACGGCGCCGCAGCGTAGACACTCTTCGACCCCCTGCGCCACCACCGCATCCAGGCCGGCGACCACCAGCTGGGTGATCAGCAGGCGATCGCTGCCGGCGAACAGCTGGACCAGACGGGCGGCCAGGATCAGGCGCCGGACGGCGAGGCCCCCCTCGCCCTCGGCGGCGCGCAGGACCGCAGCCAGCACCACCAGCCGCACCATCCCGCGCACCTGGGTGAGGTGCGGCATGGGCAGGGCGATCGGCATGCGGGTGGCATAGTCGAGCGGGAATCGGCAGTCGGGCAGGGTGGCGGCCTGCTCCAGCAGGGGGAACCAGGGCGTCTGCTCGATCTGGGCCAGGGTGGCACGGCGGGTCCCCGGGTCCGCTTCCAGCGCCGCCACCCCCAGGGACTTGTCCATCGCCGCTTCGGAACCCGGGGTGGTGACCCGCCGGCGGCCCGACTTCGGGTTCATCCATTCCGCCAGGATGGGTTCACCGGCCTGCTGCAGCAGGCCTGCCGCCTGGGAGATGGGGAGGGCGGCATTGCGTTCGGCAGGGACCTCGGGCGGGATGCAGGCCGAAAACGAGGCCGGCGCACCGCTGGCGGCGACCGCGGCGACCGCGGCATCACGGGCCGCGGTGGCGGCGAGCAGCCAGCCCAGCCAGCCCAGGGCCAGTACCAGCACGGTGGCGACCGAGCACCAGGCCAGCACACGCAGCAGACGACGGGTTTTGACGGCGATGGGAGTGGTCATAGCGGGTTCTCGGCACAGGTGCGGGTGATGAGGAGGGAATGGCGAGCGGCGACCGGGGCCTGCACCGGCGCATGGGCCAGGCGGCGGGCGAACAGGGCGTCGAGGGCGGGATCGTCGGTCAGGGCCGCCACCGCCGCGGGTGGGGCGGCAGCGGTGGGCGGGGTTGAACCCGCCGCCAGCACTGCGACATCGAGCGCGACCACCGCGGCGGCCACCGCGCTCCAGGTCGACAGTCGGCGCCACCAGGGCGTCCAGGCCGCGCGGCCGGCGGCAAGGGCCTGCGCCCGCAGCCCGGGCGGCGGGGCGGGGCGGGCGGCGGCCAGGCGGGCGACGAAGGGATCCAGTTCAGTCATGGTGGTGATCTCCCAGCCAACGTCGCAGCGAACCCAGGGCGGCCTGCCAGCGCTCGCCGGCGGTCGCGGTGGCGATGCCGAGCTGGTCGGCGATCTCGGCGAAGGTGCAGCCCTGCCAGGTGTGCAGCACCACCACCTCGCGCTGGGCGACGGGCAGGCGGGCGATCGCGGCCTGGATCTGCGCCGCCTCGTCCGCCCCCGCCGGCGGCGGTGCGGCCGGGGCGGCGGGCTCCGCCAGCAATTCACCGCCAACAGGACGACGGCGGATCCAGGCGCCGGCGAGGTGGCGCACCATCACCGTCAGGTAGGGCGCCAGGCGCTCGGCCCGGGCCACTGCCTGGCGCTGGCGGGCGACGGCGGCGAACAGGTCCTGGATCACCTCCTCAGCCCCATCCCGGCCGACCAGAGTGGCGGCATAGGCGTAAAGGCCGCCGGCATGGCGGTCATAGAGCAGGTCCAGGGCCCGCGGATCCTCGTCCGCAAGCAGGCGCTGGATGGTATGGTCGTCGTCCGGGGTCGCCACACCCCTATCGAGCGGGGCCGGCCTCCGGCATCCGGTCGCTGCGTCGGGCCACCCGGCCCGGTGTGTCATACAAGTGGCGCCCCCCCTTTACACCAGCCGCTCACGCCAGCGGGTGGAAGAGAGCCCCTCCCTTCCGCCAGGATGGGGGCATGGACCACGCAGTCGGTTTGGAAGCGCTGCATCTGCAGCTCACCCGCGCCTGCGACCTGCGCTGCCGGATGTGCGGCCAGTGGGGCGAACGCGGTTACCAGAAGGAGGCCGGGCGCAGCGCCGGGCCGGCGATGGCCCTGGGCGACTGGCTGGCGGTGCTGGAGGCGGCGGCGCCCCAGCGCCCGCGCGTGACCCTGTGGGGCGGCGAGCCGCTGCTGGCTCCGGAATGGCCGGTGGTGGCGCGCCGCGCCCGCGATCTGGGGCTGGAGGTGCTGATCGTCACCAACGGCACCCGCCTGGCCCAGGTGGCGCCGGCGATGGCCGGGCTGTTCTCCTGGATCTACATCTCGATCGACGGCCCGGCGGAAGTCCACGACCGCCTGCGCGGGCGCGACGGCACCTTCGCCCGCATCGAGGCCGGCATCCGCCGCCTGCGCCGCGACTGCCCGGGGCAGCGCATCTGCGTGATGACCACCCTGGTGGCCGAGAACCGCGGGCACCTGTCCGAGCTGGCGGGCATCATCGCCAGTTGGGGAGTGGACGGCTGGCTGCTGTCGCCGCAGATGTTCCTCAGCCGCGCCCGCACCGACGCCTATGCCGCCTTCCAGGCCGGCCAGGGCTGCCCCAGCACCGACGGCGCCAGCTGGGAGGCCTCCTTCCCGCCCGGCTTCGGCGCCGGCTGGCGCGACGAAGTGGCGGCGGTGCAGGCCGCCCACCCGGAGCTCGGCCTGCGCCTGGGCCCGCCCGGGCTGGACACGGCCGAGCTGGCGGACTGGTTCGACCGTCCCGACCTGGACCTGATGGCAGCCAGGAAGCTGCCGGGCGGGTGCCTGGCGGTGCCAGGGAAGACACCGCC
>JAKLKR010000032.1 GCA_023150565.1 Planctomycetota bacterium | reverse complement strand
GGACCGCGTTCTGCAGCAGGCCGGCATAGCCCTGCACAAGGAGCCCCGGGGCAGCCAGATCGCGCACCACCAGGATGCCTTTGGGCCGCGAGGCGGCGAAAAGGTCGAGGGCGGCGGTGATGGCCGCCTGGGCATTAAAGGGCTGCGAGGTGGGCACGCCCTGGCGGGCGAAGGCGAGCAGGCGGGCGGTCTGGGTGCGGGCCTGGAGCACGGCGTCGGCGATGCCGGTGACGTACTGGCGCTCCTTGTCGTCGCGCAGGCGCAGCCCCAGCAGCTCGGCGTAGCCGAGGATGCCGCTGAGCATGTTGTTGAAGTCGTGGGCCACGCTGCCGGCGAGCTGGCCGAGGTTGGCCAGGGTCTCGGCCCGGCGCAGGCGCGATTCGTAGCCGCGGCGGTCGCTGAGGTCGAGCACGCTGCAGCGGAGGATCTGCCGCCCTTCCCACGGCAGCGAGGTCAGGCGCACCTCGCAGGGTACTTCGGTGCCGTCAGGATGGCGGTGCAGCCACGGGAACACCTGGTCGTGGCCGGCCATCGCCTCGGCCATGTGGCGGGCCGCCTTGGTCTCGGAGGGCTCGCCATCGGGCTGGATGGCGGGGCTGAAGTCTGCCGGCCTTCCCCCCAGGATGCGTGCGCGCGGTACGCCATAGATGGCTTCCGCCCGCGGGTTGGCCTCGATGAAGCGGCTGGAATGGGGATCGAGCAGCACGATCGCCTCGGGGGCGCGGTCGATGAGCAGGCGGAAGCGCGCCTCGCCCTCGCGTCGGCGCTCGACCTCGCGCGCCAGTTCGGCGGTGCGCTGGCGCACCATGCGGCGCAGCTGGATGATGAACAGCAGCGACACCCCCACCGCCGCCAGCACCCACAGCAGCACATCCCGGTAGCGCAGGCCGTGGTCATAGCGCACCGCCAGCCAGCGCTGGCGCAGCTCGTGGGTGCGCGTCTCGGGGATGCCCGCCAGCGCGCGGTCGAGCAGCCGCACCAGCATCGGCCAGTCCTGGCGCACGCCCATGGCGAAGACCTCGTCGCCGTAGCCCGAGGGAGCCACCACCCCGAGATTCATCAGCCCCTTGCGCTCGATCAGCCAGCTGGCCAGGGCGAGGTTGCCGACATAGGCGTCGGCACGCCCTTCGGACACCGCCGTCAACGCCGGCAGGGTGTCAGCGGACAGCAGCAGGTGGGCTCCCGGCAGGTCGCGGCGCAGCCACGCTTCCATCACGTAGTCGCGTTCGACCGCGATGGTCGACTGGCGCAGGTCGGCCAGGCCAGAGATGAAGTGGCGGTGGTGGTCGGCGATGATCACCTGGGGGAAGGCGAGATAGCCGGCGGTGAGCAGCATCTGGCGTTCGCGCTCGGGGCTGCGGGTGACCGCCAGCAGCAGGTCGACGCCGTCGCCGCTTGAGATGCGTTGCAGGCTGTCCTCCCACGACAGGCCGGTGACCTCGACCTTCAGGCCGATGCGGGCACTGGCCTCCAGCAGGCAGTCGTAGGCCAGACCCTGCCATCGACCGTTCTCGCGGAACTCGAACGGCGGCGAGGAATCGCTCATCTGGATGCGCACCACCGGATGGGCGGCGACCCAGGCCTGCTCCTCGGGCGACAGCGCCAGCACCTCGACCGCCTCGCCGGCGGTTAGCCAGGCGCAGACCAGCAGCAGCAGCGCTGAGCCAAGGCGGAACATGGCCGCAATACTACACTCATGCATGGCCTCAGGCCATGGACGAATGGGGCCTGGGGGGCATGCGGGGGAAGTCCACCGGGCGGATTTCTGGAGCGCTGGGTCGGACGCTCAGGGGCCGGCGCTCTTGGCCACCGACTCCAGCAGCAGGCCGTGGAAATCCGCGCTCTTGGCGCTGCTCTGCAGGTGCAGGTAGCTGAGCCCGTCGCGGCAGGAGGTGCGGCAGGGCAGCAGCCAGGACTCTCCGGCGTCGACCTGGGCGGTGATGCCGGCGCCGTCCAGATCCCAGCCCAGCACCAGGTTGTGCCAGCGGCCAGGGACCAGGCGGGCGATGCCGTCGCAGCGGCCGGCCCCGTCCAGCTCCAGCAGAACCTGGGCGTAGTGCCCGACCACCGGATCGGTGGGGTTGAGCCAATGGTCGAGCAGGGCGATGCGCGCCCCGGCGCTGCCGGCGGGCAGCTGCAGGCGCAGGTGCAGTCGGCCGCGGCGGCCGGCGGGGAAGTTCCACACCGCGCCCTCGCGCTCGTCGAGCAGGCGCGGATCGGGATGGCGGGCGATGCGCAGCACCTCGCGCATGCGCCCATCCGGGTCCGGCACCAGGGCGGCGCCGGCGCGGCGGTTGAGCGCGCAGTGGCCGCTGTGGCCCCGGTAGTTGCCCACCACGCTGCGCAGGTACTGCTGCACCGACCAGCCGCCCAGGCCATGGCGGAAGTCCTCGCAGCGCTCCTCCTCCAGCAGCCAGTCGGGGTCGAACACCACCAGACGCCGGCATTGGGGATGCTGCCCGACGGCGAGCAGCACCTTGCCGCCAGGCAGTTCGACCGCCTGCGACTGGTGGATGCTCTTGTCGACGGTGGCGTCGTTGCCGCCGCTGCTGCGGAAGTCGCCGTCGTTGCGCCGCTCGTTGAGCAGCAGTTCGCGGAAGCCGCGCCAGTTCGCCCCGTCGTCGACCGAGATCGCGGCATGCAGGGCGTCGCGGTTGGTGAAGACGTCCTCCCACACCCCGGCGCGCTCGTCGTCGCTCAGCCCGGCCTGGGTGGCGTGGTCGACCTCGGGCAGGGGGGTGGTGCTGTTCCACACCGCCAGCAGGCGGCCATCGGACAGGCGGTGCAGCAGCGGGGTGGTGATGGTGCCCCAGAAGCGCGAGGGGGCGGGCGTGTCCCAGCTGTCGCCTCCATCGCGCGACCACGATTCCCAGAACTGGTCGTGGGCGGTGCGGATGAGCATGTACAGGCGCCCGTCGCCCAGCTCGGCCACCGTCGGCTCATCGCCGCAGTTCCACCAGCGCGGCCCGGCGTGCGGCCAGGCCACCAGCGGACGCGGCACAGCCGCCAGCCACACCAGCCGCCAGGTCGCTCCATCGTCATCCGACAGCAGCACCACCGGGCGCTGGCCGCCATCGGCGGCAGCGGCATGGCCCGGCAGCACCCAGCGCTGGCGCTGACGCAGAGCCAGCGGCTGGCGCGGCAGCAGAGTGCGCGGGGGCAGGTCCATGACCTTGCTGGCGGCGAAGGGGCCATCAGGACCGGTACGCGAGCGGAACAGCCAGATGCCCGGCCCCGGTAGCAGGCGATGGGCGTCCTGGAACTCCTCCAGGGACGGCTTGCCATGGCTGGGCAGCACGGTGAGCCAGTCGCCCGACCACGGGCTCTCCACCGTGGCCCCGGGCGAACCGGCGGGGGCGGGATGCTCGCTCCAGCTCAGGCCGTGGTCGCGGCTGCACAGGTAGACCATGCGGATGCCGGTGCGGAAATCGCCGGTGAAGCCGTAATGGCGCAGCTCGCCATCGGGCAGGCGCATGAGATCGTGGATGGCGTTGGTGGGGGGGATCCCGACCACCACCGGGGCGTGGACCCGGCCTAGAAGGCTAACGTTACCTTTATTGTCAGTGGGCATGATATAATTGATATATCAAAAGTGGGAGATATCGCAAGACCAGCAATGGACACCAATCCCAGCGACGGCTTCGCCACCCTCAACGAGCGGGTCTATGCCACGCTCCAGGCCGACATCCTGGCCGGCCGCCTGGCGCCGGGGACCCGGCTGGTCCGGCGTGAACTGGCCAAGCGCCTGGAGGTCAGCCCGATCCCGGTGACCGAGGCGTTGCTGCGGCTGGAATCCGATGGCCTGGTCGAGAGCGCGCCGATGTACGGGGCGCGGGTGGCGGCGGTGAGCGCGGCGACCATGCTCGACCACCTGGTGCTGCGCGAGGCGATCGAATGCCAGGCGGCGCGCGAATGCGCCGCCAACGCCAGCGAAACCACCCTGCGTGCTCTGGCCGAGGAGGCCGCGCGCATCGACGCGGTGATGCGCGCCGGCGCCGACCCCGACGACCGCGCCCACGACCAGGCGCACGGCGCCCTGCACCTGGCCATCGCCGCCGGCGGCGGCCATCCCGGCCTGCAGCGCGAACTGCAGCGCCTGTGGTTCCGCCGCCAGATGCACCAGGCCTGGGTCACCGCCACCGACCGCGGCCTGCCCCCCGGCTGGCACGCCGGCCTGGTGGCCGCCATCGCCACCCGCGACCCGGCCCGCGCGGAAGCGCACATGCGGTTCCATGTGCGCTGGAATACCGCGCGGCATCAGGAGCGGGTGGAGGGTGCGGGATGAGGGTATTGAATCCGTAAGGTGGTGTGGCCCCTGTATTGTCGTAAGGTGGTGTGGCCCCTGTATTGTCTCACCACTGAGCGCTCTGCGTAATATGCGGTCGGCTTCCGGGAGTCATGTCCCCGGAGCGGCGGTGGCAGCCACCAGGACGGCGGTGTCCGTCGTGCTCCCGGTGTAATAGGCGGCGAAGTGGGTATTGCCGATCACGGTCGTATTCACGTTCCCGGCATCGTAGTCTCGCGGTTCTTTTCCCTCCGCGAGCACCTCTGGCTCGGGCCAGGCGAGCGGATGGTCGAATATCCAATCCGCCTTGACCATGCGGCGCTTGAGCTGGCGCCGCCCCCGCTGGTAGTAGTAATTGGCGACGAGCCCCGTCTGCGCATCGAAGATCAGACTCGGGGTCGATTCGCAGACGTCATCGATGTTGGTCGTCGTGCGCGTCCAGGTCGCGCCGCCGTCCGTGGAGGTGATCTGGAACTGGCACTTCCCGCCCCTCTCCGTCCGGGCGATGACCAGGATCCTGCCCTTGCCGAGATAGGCTGCCGATTGCTCGGTGGGCCAATCGCCTTTCTCCAGCCCCGCCTCGATCGTCCGCTGCTTCCACACGCGGCCGCCATCCGTGCTGGTGATCACTCCCCAGGAGTTCCTGCAGTCCGCGCGGTAGTCTCCCGCGAACCACAGCGACATGAGGCCGACGCCCGGCACGGCGAAGATGTCGGTGATCTGCATGGGTATCGGCGAAAGCCCGGGCGTCGAAATGCGATCGAAATGCACGCCGTCGACCGTGCGATAGAGGTCGTGATGGGGATGCGCGCTCCAGCAGCGCACCCACAGGAGCATCGCGCCGGTCTCATCGAGCCCCTTGCCGATCGTCACCTCGCCGAAAGCGGGATCGTTGCTGACGCAGACTTCCGCCGTCCACGTCCTGCCGCCGTCGGTGGAGGTGCGCGTGTAGACGCCGCGCACCACTTCGCCGATGTCGTGCGCGGCGCCGCGGCTGTAGGCGCAGACCAGCCGGTCCCCGATCGCCTGGATCATCGGCCACGAGTTGTAACCGGGCACGTCCTGCACCATCCACACCTGGGCCAGGGATGCTGAGCTGCCGTCGGGGGAGGGGTTTTGCATGGATCTGTCCTCGTGTGGTGGCACAGGTGTTCAGGACTCGCGTCAGACTCGGCTGGGGTTCGGCTCGAAGAGCCGGGCTGGAGCCCGGCGGTCCCAGGGAAGAGCGGTCCGCCTCACCAGTTATGGAAGGCGTCGACGTCGTAGGCGGTCTTCCACGACACGTACGGGGTGGCGCCGGCGGCGGTGCGCGGGGTCAGCTCCAGGCGCACCGGCAGGGTGGTGAGGCCGCCGCCGCCGTGCTGGTCGAACACGCGGATGGCGATCACCTGCGGCTGGTCGTAGCGGATGCGGCTGGGCGGGATGAGGTATTCGCGGCGTGCCTCCCAGTGCTTGGGCGTTTCGGAGCCGGTGGCGCCGATCTGTTCGCCGTCGAGGAAGGTGGTGTCGGTGTCGTCGACGGTGCCCATCACCAGGCGCACGTCGCCGTCCTTCCAGCCCGCCGGGATGGTGACGCGGGTGCGGTACCAGGCGCAGCCGTCGTAGGGGGCGTAGTGGCTGCCGCCGGGGGCGAACAGCGGGGCGTGGTAGCGGTGCGAGGCCGGGCCGGGCCCGGTCACGCCCTGGGCCTCCCAGGAACGGCCGGCGATCATGTCGCGCCAAGCGCTGTCGTCGAAGCCCGGCTTGGCCCAGCCGCCCTTCACCCCCTGGTCATCGGGATCGGTGCCGAAGCGCCAGGTCGGCAGGTCGATGTGCGCGCGCAGGCCGCCCACCGTGTTGTCCTCGCCCAGGCCGGCGGCGAAGAGCGGGATGGGCAGCGGCGCCGCCCCGGCCTCGCCCAGCACCCGGCCGACCAGGGCCAGGGCCTTGCGCTTCATTTCGACATCGATGAACGAGGTGTAGGCCTGCTTGCCGAGCTGGTAGGGCTTGGGCGCGAAGGCGTCGAGCGGCAGGCCCACCAGCAGCACCCGGCCGGCGCCCACCCGCGCCTCGGCGAGCACGCCGGGATCGCACCAGGGGGTGGCGCCGGTGAAGCGGGCGAGGGCGCGTGGATAGCGCCAGTGCAGGTCGGCGGCCCCCAGCCCGGCGGGCAGGGCGGCGGCGGGCTGGGCGCGCCAGGCGGTCACCGCCTCGGCGGCGAGCGGCGCCCCCAGCCACGAGAGGTCGGCGGCGCCGCCCGGGTGCAGCCACACCACCGTGCCGCCGCGCGCCAGCACCGCTGTGGCGCTGGCGGCCCAGGCCGGGCCCTCGGCGCTGGCGGCGGGCGCCAGCACCAGCAGGTCGCTGGCGGCGGGATCGCCGGCTGTGGCCAGGGCGGGGAAGGCCTCCGCCAGCGCAGCGGCATAGGGTCCGCTGCCCAGGATGGCGCCGCTGCGCTCCGCCGGGGTGGCGGGGGCGGGGGTGGCGGCCCAGCGCAGCAGGTTGTCGGCCAGGCGGGTGGCGGCGGGGTCGGCGCCGTAGCGCCCGGTGACCTCGAGCTGGCAGAGCAGGACGCGTCCGCGCCCGCGGCGCTGCTCGAGCAGGCAGGCGTCGCGCAGGTCGAAGCCGGCGTCGGCCAGCACCGTCCAGCCGCCGCGGTCGGGCCGCCGCACCGACCAGCCGGCGACCATGCCGTCGGCGTTGATGGCGTACTTCTCGTGCGGGTAGTGCGGGGTGTTCTCGAACGAGGCGGTGACCGGGGTGGTGGCGGGCACCAGGGTCGAGGCGCCGCGCCAGTCGTGCAGGTCGGCGTCCGCCAGCCCGGCCAGGGCGGGATGGCCGGCCGCACGCACGAAGGCGGTGCGGTGGCGGGTCTGGGCGTGGACCAGGTTGCCGCACAGGCCCGGGGCCTGCTCGAACACCAGCACGGTGAGGCCGGCCTCGATCAACCCGGCGCGTTCGACCTCGGCCAGCAGCGGCACCGGCTGGTCGCCGAGGGCGGCGCGGCCCACCACCAGCACCTTGGCCGCGCGCACCGCGTCGAGGGTGGTGGCGGGGGTGGCGGCGATGCCGGCCTTGGCCAGCAGCGCGCTGGTGGCGCCGCCGGGGTCGACCACCGCCACCGCTGCGCCCAGGTCGCCGGGCGGGCGGTGGGCCGGCCACACCGCGACCGGCAGTTCATCGCCCCAGCGCCGCTCGCCGGCGCTGGCTGCCAGCACCAGGGTCATGGCCGTGCGCTCCGTCACCGCTGGTGCAGCGAGGGTGAATGGCAGGCGCGCTACCTCGCCGGGCGCCACCGTGCGTCGGCCTTCCCAGCGCGCCGCCACCCCGGCGGGGCCGCGCAGCTCGGCGGTCACGGCCAGCTCCAGGGCGGTGGCGCCGTCGTTGACCAGCACCGCCTCCTTGGCGATGGCCTCGCCGGCGAACCAGGCGTGGGTCTTGGCGCTGGGCGAGTCCGGCCCGCCCAGGGAGGCGGTCACCGGCGCCAGGGCCGCGCGCAGGGCGTCGCGGTAGGGGGTGGGCTGGTCGTAGAGCGCGCGGCGGTGCTCGACGTGCACCACCGCCGGCTTGATGCCCCAGGTGCGGTCGTCGCCGTAGGTCTGGGGCAGGGCGCGGTTGCTGTGGTCGTGGCGGTAGGCGAAGGTGGCCTCGCCGAACAGGCCGATGCCGGGCAGGTCCCAGGCCCGCCAGGCGGTCAGGCAGCGGCGGGCGAACAGCTCCTTGATCGCCATCACCTCGGGGCGGGCGCCGTCGTCGTCGTGGATGCGGTTCATCACCGTGTCCTGCATCGACGGGCTGCGGGTCAGGGCATAGGCGCGGTCGCCCAGGTAGCGCGCCGCGTGCTCGACCGTGAGCAGCGGGCCGTGGTTGCGCTCGGGGAAGTTGAAATCCTTGAACTGCTCGAAATAGGGCAGGCCGATCTCGGACGGGAAGAGCAGGTTGGGTTTGGTGGTGCTCCATGCCGACGGCCAGTCCTCGCGCTCCTGCAGCGGCATGCCGAAGGAGAGGTAGTGCATGGTGGTGAACAGCGCGGTGAGGTTGCCGGAGGCGTTGTGGTAGACCGGGCGGCCGGGGTCCTCGGCGCGCAGGGTCTGCTCCCAGCCAAGGGCGCGGGCGCGGGTGGCGTCCTTGCCCGCCGGGCGGTAGTCGGCCATCAGCGGCGCCTGGGGATGCTGGCCGATGTGGTACCAGCAGTCGTTGAAGGTGGCGAGGTGCATCGCCACCGAGGGGTGCGAGCCCCACGCGCGCACGTAGTCGCGCACCAGCTGGCGGTGGGCGGCGGGATCGTCGCCGCGGGCCAGCTCGGGCGACGACAGGATCACCAGCAGGCCCTCGCGGTCGGCGGCATCGAGCACCACCTCGACGGCGTAGGGGGGGCGGCCGAGCGATCCGGCGTTCCAGCCCGGGTTGACCCCGATGGTGTTGTAGCCGGCCTGCTTCAGCTCGCGCACCGCGGCGCGCGCCACCGCCGGATCGCTGTGCAGCATGGCGTAGCGTTCGAGCAGGATATGGCTGCTGCTGTCGTAGAGGAGGCGCCGGCGCACCCCGTCGAGGTGGAAGCCGTCGCGCTCCTGGGTGAAGCGGCGCACGCCGCAGGTGCGCGGCACGGTCTCGTCGCTGGCGGCGCCGGCGGCGTCGCGCAGCACCACCTGGAAGCGCTGCAGCTGCGGCGCCTCGGGCGACCAGCGCGGCAGCCCCTGCCAGGGCACCGCCAGGCGCAGCTCGCGTCCGCGTTCGCCGGCGGCGAAGGCCAGGCTGCCGCCCGGCACCTCGCGCAGCAGGGCGCCGTCCTCGCCCAGCACGCGCACCGCCCAGGTGCCGGTGCGGGCGGCGCCGTCGGGGTTGGCGACCTGGGCCAGCACCTCGGCATTGCCGTCGTCGGTCGAGCGCAGCACCGCGGCGGTGGTGCGCAGCGCGCCGCGGCCCTCCAGGGCGAGGTCGACCAGCGACGCCTCGGTGCTGGTCCACTGGTTCTGGAAGGGCTGGAAGCCCAGCTCCACCGCCAGCTCGAAATGCTCGCCGGGCACCACCGGCCCCAGGTCGGCCTCCTGGCGGCGGGTGCTGATGCGCTCGGCGGTGCTGCCGTTGATGAACTCGCCCACCAGCCGGCCGTCGCGGTAGAAGCGCGCCTGGTCGGCGTTGATCAGGTCGCAGGCCACCACCAGGCGGCTGCCGCGGAAGTCGGCCGGCACCTGCACCTGGCGCACCAGCCAGCCGTGGAAGGATTTGCCCAGGGGCTGGCCCGCCACCGCCGTCACCGGCTTGCCGGCGGCATCCCAGGTGGGGAACAGGCGGGTCTCCTGCCAACGGCCGGGCATGCGGGTGTGCAGCCAGGCCTGGGCGGGATCGGGGCGCTGGCGCGGCCCGGCGGCGGGCAGGAAGCGCCAGGTGCCGTTCAGGCACAGGCGGTCGCTGACCGCGGTGCTGATGCGCGCGGCGCCGGCGGTGTCCCAGCGCCTGGCCTCCTTGGCGGAGGGTGGCTGGGGCGCAAGCGGGCCGCCCTCGGCGTTGGCGGCGATGGTTGCCGCAGTCTGGGCGGCGGTGGTGGCGGCGGTGAGCGCGGCCGGGTCGGCCCCTGCCACCACCCGCACCCAGTCGAAGGCGCCCTCGGCGGCGGCGCCGGTGAAGTTGTCGAGCGAGGTGGCGCCCAGCCACAGCTCCCCGGGGCCGCCGCCCAGGCTGCCGGCGGGCAGCGCGCCATCGGCGCGCCGGCCGTCGGCCACCAGGGCGAGCGTGCCGCGCCCGCCATCCCACTGCAGCGCCAGGCGGTGCCAGATCCCCGCCTCCAGGGCCTCCGCCCCGCCGACCAGCGCGGCCGCGGCGCCCGCCGCACGCACCTGCGGGCGGCCGACGCCATCCAGCACCAGGTCGATGCCCGCAAGGCGCAGCAGCGGACGTTCGCCGCTCGCGCCGGCATCCGGCCGGAAGGCCAGGGCCAGGGTGCCGGCGGCCGGCAGCCCGCCCGGGATGCGCCACAGCGCCGCCCCCTTCTGGTCGTAGGCGACCCGCCGCACCGCCACCGCCGCGCCCGCCGGCAGGTCGAGGAAAGGCAGGCGGCCGGCACTCTCGGCCGCCTGCGACCGTCCGGCGCAGCGCGCCTCGAGGGTGTGGTCGCATTCGGCGGCAAACCACGGTTCGGCCGCGGCCAGCAGCGAGACGGCCAGAATCAGGGCGGCGATGCGGGGTGGGGTCATGGTCAGTGCGCCAGCTTGGGGTCGACGATCGCCAGCACCGCCGCCGGCGGGATGAGCGCGGCGATGCGGCCATCCATGAACACAGTGGCCGCCAGGCCGAGCCGGCGCAGCCGGGACCGGCGGCGCACGCCCTGCGCCGACTTCCTCACCGCCCCAGCACCGGCATCAGCATCCCGGCCAGCACCGCCACGATGGCGATCACCACCAGCAGTTCGGTGGGAGCGAAAGCTCGGACGCTGATGGCGGTCATGGGCGCTCCTGGGACCGGATCGCAAGCGGTAGGCCGATGCTATCCCATCCAGACGTAGAAGGCTGGGTTGTTCCGCAGCATGTTATGGCCAATCCGACAGGCGGATGAACAGGGAGCCGGCGCTGACCGCGGCGGTCATCTCGCCACGCCATTCCAGATGCCCGTCCGCGAACAGGGCGTTGGTGCCCCGCCGATGGCGGGCCCAGGTTTGGTAGGGTTTCGCCATCCCCAGCGACCAGACGGGGGTTTCCGTCGCCTGGTCGCGGAAGGGAACCACCGGCCAGTCGATCGGAGCATCCACGTACCAGGCCCACCTGGATTCCAGGCTCTCCGCTCCCAGCACCGTCGCGGATGATTGCTTCAACCTGCCGAGGGAGCGGCAGCCGGCGAAGAAGCCGGGGGTCACCGGCCCCAAGGTGAAGGGAGCGAACTGGGCGTTCAGGCCGTAGCTGGTCCCCCTCGCCTTCGAACTGCCCTTGCGCGTGCGATCGACCGGGCACCGCCAGATGCCGCCATGCAGCGGCGAGGATGCGGCGATGACCCCGCCCATGACCGACTGGCCATTGCCGTCAAGGTAGCTTCCCGCCATGAGGTCGTCGCACCAGGCGCCATCGGCTCCCGCCGCGTAGCCGGCCTCCGTCATGGCGCACCCCTGCATGAACGACCAGGGTATGAACCCATCCCAGTCACCGGCATAGCACAGGGCGGCCATCCCGACCTGGCGGAACTGGGCCGAGCAGCGGCTGGACAGGGCGCTCGCCTTCACCATCGAGATCACCGGCAGCAGCATGGCGGCGAGGATCGCCACGATGGCGATGACCACGAGCAGTTCGATGAGGGTGAAGGCGCGTTGGGTCCTCGGCATGGCGGTCCGGCTCCCGTGCCGAACATAGCCTGCTCGCGCAGGGGCGGGGAACGACGACGGCAACACCCGGCAACAGGGCCGGGGCGGGCCCCTTCCTATGGCGGCTCGCCCTGCCGCTAGCGCCACAACGGCTCCCGATTGCCTGCATTCCACCCCTCCCAGCGCCGGGCCAGTTCGGCAACCTCCTGGGGACGGTCGCCGGCGAGGTCGCGGTCCTCGTGCGGATCGGCCTCCAGGTCGTAGAGCTGCCAGGGGATGTTCCACTGCTTGACGAGCTTGCGCCCGCCTGCGATGACCGCCCGGCTCCCTCCAATTCGCCAGAACAGGGCGCGCTTGGGATCCTCCGTGCGGGGGCCTGTCAGCACAGGAACGAGATCGATTCCTTCGGTTCCATCGGCTGGAACTCCTGCTGCGGCCAGGGTGGTGGCGGCCATATCGAGCGTGATGACCGGTTGCTCATGGACGCGGTGCGGAATCGTCCCCGGCCAGGCGATCAGGCACGGGACGCGGATGCCGCCTTCCAGCAGAGTCCCCTTTTCGCCCCGCAGCGGCCGATTGTCGGCTCCAGTGACTGCTGGCCCGCCGTTGTCGCTCACCAGGAATACCAGGGTGTGGCCCTCGCCTCCACTTGCGCGTACCGCCTCCAGGACCCGCCCCACCGCCCGATCCAAGCCGCCGATCATCTCCTTGAGGACGGCCCGCCGGTCCTCGAAGGGAGCCTTTTGGTCCACGCTGCGAGACGCTGATTGCAGGGGAGTATGGACAGCGTTGAACGAGAGCATGGCCATCCATGGCCGGTCACGCTTGGCACCGATGAAGGAGCACGCCTCCGCAGCGAGGGTATCGGTCAGGTATTCGGCTGGCGGCGGTGCGGGTATGGGGTCGTAGCCACGCAGGATCATCCATGGATGTCGAGCCGCATCCTGCCCCTTCCGCCGATCGGTCGCATATTCGTGATGACCGCGCAGGAACCCATAGAAGGCATCGAAGCCACGCGCCCGGGGATGGTGGTTCGGCTGCTCGCCTAGATGCCACTTGCCGAACAATCCGGTGGCATAGCCCACCTGTCCCAGCTTCTCCGGCACCAGCTCCACCCCGTCGGGCAAACCGCAGGTCCTGTGCTCGGGACGATCCTCGAGCAGGTTGAACTCGTGTCCGAAGCGCTGCTGGTAGCGACCGCTGAGCATGCCCGCTCGGCTGGGGCAGCACACCGGCGCGGTCACATAGCCCCGGGTGCAGCGCACCCCCGAGGCCGCCAGCCCATCGATGGCGGGGGTGTCCACCTCGCCCCCCTGGCAGCCGAGATCGCGGTACCCGAGGTCATCGACGACGATCCACAGGATGTTGGGCCGCTCGGCCGCGGCCAGGGCGCCGGCGGCGATGGCCGCCAGGAAGCCTGGCATCAGCCGGTCCCGCATCCATGCGGCGGCGGCACGCAGCGCGTGGATCGGCGTCACGGGGGCGGATGGGTGCGGGTTCATGCGTGCTCCTGGGACCGAGCCATCGGCGACCGGGACTCCACCGGCGGCGGACGCGCCGCCGGTGGACCGATCATGGTCCATGCCGGCGGCCGCTGCCGGCCCGGCTCGGCAACAACCGGCAACGCGCTACGGTCCATCCCGCCGCTCCAGGCGTGCCGCCACCGCCCGGGCCAGGCGCTCCGCCCCGGCCGGGGTGAGGTGGACGCCGTCGGCGAGATCGGCGGCGGTGGTGGCGGCGGCACCGTCCATGACCTCCACCCGCTGCTGGCCGGCGGCGCGCAGGGCGGCCACCACCTCCTGCACCGCGGCGCGGTACTGGTCGAGGGTGGTGCCCAGGTGGTGCCCAGGCTGGACGCGGGTGGCGGTGATGGGGGTGATGCACAACACGCGCGCCTGCGGATGGTCGGCGGCCAGGGCGGATACCAGGGCACGATAGCGCGCGCGGAAGGGCTCCACCGCGCCGTCGCGGTTCCAGTCGTTGAAGCCGTAGAGCACGGTGATGACCTCGGCCTCCAGCCCGGCCACCATCGCCGCCACCGCCGGCGTGGTCAGCGATCCTCCCACCGCCACGTTGTGCAGCTCGAGGCCGAGGGCCTGGGCGCACAGCCACGGCCAGGTGCGCGCGCTGGCGGAACCCTGGCCGGTGCCGTGGCTGATGGAGTCGCCCACCGCGAGCAGGCGCGGGCGGGCCGGCGGGGGCTCGAGCAGGGCGCCGCCGTCGACCTCGACCCGCGCCAGGGCCACCGTGGCCCAGCTCGGCCAGGCCACCGTCCACGTCGTTGCCTGACCGGTGGCAGGCAGGTCGATGACGGCGCTGGCGGCGCCGCGCCCCAGGCTGCGCTCGCCGGCGGGCTGGCCGTCGCGCAGCCAGGCGTAGTCCTGGCCGCGGTCGATACCGGGGCGGGCGGCGAAGGTCAGGCGCACCGCCGCCCCGTCGCTGCGCAGGTGCAGCGCCACCCCGCTGGTGGTGGCGGCGTGGTCGGCGCGCAGGGTCGCCCGGCTGGCCGCGGCCACCGCCGGATCGAAGCGCCGCGCCACCAGCGCCCCATCCTCGACCGCGAGGGCCAGGGCGCCGCCCACGCGCAGGCAGGGGTCGTCGAGCGCGACCGGGCGCCAGTCGGCGCCGGCCACCGGCACCGCCAGCAGGAGCAGCAGCAGGACCCCCCGCATCGGTCACCCCTTCCCGGGACGGGCGGCAGCCTTGACCTGGGGGACGGGATCGCCGAGCGCCGCCAGCCGGCGGGCGCCGTCGGCGCAGGCCGCGGCCCAGGCCGGATCGTCGGCCAGGTTGCGCGTCTCGCGCGGATCGCCGGCGAGGTCGTACAGCTCGCGCGCCTGCACCGCGCCGTCCTCCCACCGCCGCCACTCGACGTAGCGCCAGGCGGCGGTGCGCACCGCGCGTCCGAGCACCGGCCCGCGCGGATAGACATGCACCACCGCATCCTGCACGCTGGCGGCGGCATCGTCGAGCAGCGGCACCAGGCTGCGCCCGGGCAGGCCGGCGGGGGCGTCCAGCCCGGCGAGCGCGCACAGGGTCGGGTAGAGGTCGGTGGTGGCGGCGAGGCCGTCGGCCACCCCGGGACGGCGCCCGGGGGCGCTGATGATCAGCGGATTGCGCGCCGCCTGCTCGAAGTTGGTGTGCTTGCACCACAGGCCGTGGTCGCCCAGGTGCCAGCCGTGGTCGCCCCACAGCACCACCACGGTGCGCTCGCGCAGGCGGTGGCGGTCGATCTCGTCGAGCACCCGTCCGACCTGGGCGTCGACGAACGAGGTGCAGGCGTAGTAGCCGTGCACCAGGCTGCGCGCGGTGGCGGCGGGCAGCGGCGGCCGGGCGGGCATGCCGCCGTAGCCCTTGGTCAGCTCGCCGCTGTCGGTGCCGGCGCAGGCGGGGGCGCCAGCAGGCAGGGCGGCGTCGACGGGTTCCATCGGCAGGGTGGCGGGATCATAGGCATCCCACCAGCGCTTGGGGGCGATGAAGGGCAGGTGCGGTTTGAGGAAGCCGACCACCAGGAAGAAGGGCGTGCCCGCCTCGGCGTAGCCGCCCAGCAGCCGGCCGGCCTCGCTGGCGATCTGGTAGTCGCCCATCTCCTCGTCGGCGATGTCGGGCGCCGCCCAGGCGGCGGGCTTGCCCTCGATGCCGGCCTGCTTGCGCACCTCCTCCATCCCCGGGCGCCTGGGCGGGTACCACGGCTTGACGCTCCAGCCGGCGGGGTCGTCACTGTTGCCGTGGTAGGGATGGAAGCCCTTGCCGACGCAGGCGGTGTGCCACCCCCGGGCCTGGAAGCGCTGGGGCAGGGTCTGGCAGTCGGGCTTGGCGAGGCGGAAGAAGGTGGCGAGATCGTAGATGCCGAGCTGGTCCGGGCGCAGGCCGGTGAACAGGGTGTTGCGCGAAGGCGCGCACACCGCCTGCTGCACATAGGCGTGGCGGAACAGGGTGCCCTGCGCGGCCAGGCGGTCGATCTGCGGGGTCCGCGCATGCGGGTCGCCGTAGCAGCCCAGCGCCGGCTTGAGGTCGTCGACGCAGATCAGCAGCACGTTGGTGCGCGCCGCCGGCTCGGCGGCAGCACCGACGGCAGCCGCGGCGGCGAGCAGGAGCGGCTTGAGCATGGGGCATTCTCCGCGGGCAGGATACCCCATGCCTGGCGCCATGGGGGCATTGCCAGGCAACACTGCGCAACAGCCCGGCCGGGATGGACGTCCTGGCGGGCCGGTTCACCGGTGGCGCGACCGCCACCGCCCCGGCGGCGCGCCGACATGGCGGCGGAACACCGCGCCGAACTGCAGGGGATCGGTCCAGCCGCAACGCTCGGCGGTGGCCGCCACCGGCAGCCGTTCCTCGGTCAGCAGCCGCTGGGCCAGCTCCAGGCGCAGGCGCAGGCGGTAGGCCGCCGGGGCGCAGCCGGTGCGGCGGGCGAAGGCCTTGCGGAAGGTGTGGTGGCCGAGCCCGACCGCCCGCGCCAGGCCGGCGGGCGTCCAGGGGCGCAGGGGATCCTCGGCCAGCAGGGCGCAGGCGCGGTCGACGGCGGCCCCATGCCGACCCTCGTCGGCCTGCGCCGCGAGGTGCAGGTCGACCGCCAGCGCCAGCAGCTCGGCCAGGCAGCCCGCCAGGCGGCCGGGCGGGGCCGCGCGCAGGGCGCGGGCGCAGCGGCGGAAGCGCGGGCGCCAGTCCCGGCCGGCGCCCGCGGTTAGCACCTGCTCGCCCGCCCCGGGCAGGCCGGCGGCCTGCACCGCCTGCAGGCAGGCGGCGGGCAGCGCCAGGTAGCAGGTGCGCAGGTCGGTCAGCCGCACCAGGTCGAGGGCCTGGCCGGGCAGGCGCTGGAACGCCTGCCCGGGTCCCAGCCGCCAGCGTCGGCCCTCGGCATCGCGCAGCTCGGCCCGCCCGGCGGCGATCCATACCAGCGCCCACTGGCCGGTGACGAAGGCGCGCTCGACGCTCCCCGCCGGCCCGCCGCCTTCGCCGCAGCGCAGGGCGGCCTCGCGGCCGCGCCCCAGGCGCTCGGCATGGATCGTCTCATCCGGCACAGGTTGCGATCATGTCCGGCCTGCCGAGGCGGGCAACGGACGGTAGAACCCGGACATGCAGCAGCCCAATCTCATCCTCATCCTGATCGACGATCTCGGCTGGATGGATCTCGGCTGCTACGGGTCCCGGTTCCACCAGACGCCGCACCTCGACGCCCTGGCGGCGCAGGGCATGCGCTTCACCCGCGCCTACGCCAGCAGCCCGGTGTGCAGCCCGACGCGCGCCAGCCTGATGACCGGCCGCGCCCCGGCGCGCGTGGGCATCACCAACTGGATCCCGGGCGGCGACCGCCGCGGCCGGCTGCGCGAGGCCCCCAACCTGCACTGGCTCCCGCGCACCGAGCGGTCGCTCGCCGCCGAATTGGCCGCACACGGCTACCAGACCTGGCACGTGGGCAAATGGCACCTGGGCGACGCGCCGTTCTCGCCCCGCGAGCATGGCTTCCAGGTCAACCACGGCGGCTGCCACCTCGGCCATCCTCCCAGCTACTGGGCGCCCTTCGCCATCCCCGGCCTGGAGGACGCGGCCCCCGGGATCCACCTCACAGACCACCTCACCGAGCGCGCCATCGCCCTGCTGCGCGCACGCGACCCCGGCCGGCCGTTCCTGCTCAACCTCTGGCACTACGCCGTGCACACGCCCATCCAGGCGCCGCCGGCGCTGGTGGAGAAGTACCGGCGCAAGGCGGCCGCCAGCGGCCTCGACCGCGTGCCGGCCTTCGCCGACGGCGGCGAGATGCCGGTGCTGCCGCAGGAACCCGGCCGGCCGATGGGGCGGATCCGCCGGCGGGTGGTGCAGTCGGATCCGGCCTACGCCGCCCTGGTCGAGCACCTGGATGCCGCGGTCGGCCGGCTGCTCGGCGAACTGGACCGGCTCGGGCTCGCGCGCGACACCCTGGTGCTGTTCACCAGCGACAATGGCGGCCTGGCCACCGCCGAGGGCAGCCCGACCTGCAACGCGCCGCTGTCCGAAGGCAAGGGCTGGGACCGCGAAGGCGGGGTGCGGGTATGCCAGATCGCGCGCTGGCCGGGGCAGGTGGCCGCCGGCGCGCGCTGCGACCAGCCGGTGTGGAGCTGCGACTGGTTCCCCACCGCCCTGGCGGCGGCAGGCCTGCCGCCCCGCCCGGAACTGCACCGCGACGGCGTCGACCTGCTGCCGCTGCTCACCGGCATGGGATCGCCCGCCGCGCGCACCCTGTGCTGGCACTTCCCCCATTACGGCAACCAGGGCGGGCGCCCGGCGGCGTGGGCGCTGCGCGGCAGCTGGAAGCTGGTGCACCGCTACGAAGCGGGGTCCGACGAACTGTTCGACCTGGAGGCCGATCCGGGCGAGGCCTGCGACCGCGCCGCCATGCATCCCGGCATCGTCGCCGGGCTGCGCCGGGACCTGGCCGCCTGGCAGCGCGAGGTCGAAGCCATCATCCCCTCCCCCGACCCGGACTGGGAACGGCTGCGCGCCCTGGTGCCGGACGGGCCGGCCAACGGCGATGACTGAGCGCCCCGGGCGCATCCTGGTCCCGGAGGACCGGAGGTGCCGCTGGCCAGGGCTGGAGGCGCCGCCCAGGCAAGGAATCAGGGCCGGGCTTGCTCCCGCCTGGGCGCGCCGAGGGCGGCCTGGCGCGCCTCGACCGCCGGCACATCCCGGCGCGGCTGGCGGTTGGCGGCCAGGGCGTCGAGGACCAGGCGGGCGCGATCGGTGAGGACGGCGGGCTGCGGCGGCATCCGCATGCCCTGGATCCAGTCGAGATCATCGCCGTATTCCAGGCTCCAGCCGTTGAACTCGCGGAAGCCGTGGTAGCTCCACGACCAGCCGTGCTCCTCGCAGAAGCCGATGAGGTCGCGCAGGTAGCGCAGGGCGTCGTCATGCGGGGCCCAGCGCACCGCGCTGAACTCGCCGAGATAGAACGGCACGCGGTGCCTGGCCTGGAAGGCCAGCGCCGGGGCGGCGATGCGCGCGATGGCGGCGCGGTCGAACTGCGCCAGGTCGGGCAGGCGGTGGAAGGCCAGCTCCCAGGTGTCGCCGCCCAGCTCGCCGACCGCCAGCGGGTAGCGGATGCCGACCGTGGTCTGGGCCTTGGTCAGTTCGGTGCCCTTCACATTGTGGATGCCCTGATGGGTGAACTGGTGCGGGAAGTAGTAGTGGGCGCTGTACATCACCCGGGCGTCGGGCAGCGGTTCGAGGTCGAAGAAGCCGGCGAAGGTGCCGCCGGGGCCGGGCTCGAAGATGATCCAGGTGTCGGGATCGTGCTCGCGGATCGCGGCGATGGTCCTGATGGCGAGCTGCCGCCATTCCACGGGCGCGCGCGGCGCCACCGAGCGGTCGAGGGGCTCATTGAGCAGGTCGTAGCCGAGGATGTCGCCGCGCATGGGGGCGAGGCGCTGGGCCAGGCGCCGCCAGGCGCCGATGGTCAGCTCGGCGAGGTCGGGATGGGCCCAGTACTCGTGCTGGTCGCGGTCGGCGCCGGGGACGAACGAGCCCAGGGTCAGCACCACCTTGACCCCGGTGCCATGCGCGGCGGCCACCGCCGCCTCGGCGTCCTTGAGGGTGGTCTCCTCGAAGCGCTGCCAGTAGCGGCCGGGCGGCGCGTCGTGGGGGATGCGCAGGTGCACGCGGGCGTTGGTGGCGCCCCAGCGGGCGGCGTCGGCGAAGGTCGCCGCGTCGCGTTGGCCGAAGTTGAAGCCGCGGGTGATCACGGGGTGTTGCTCCTGGGCCGGGGACGGGGGCGTGGCAGGGACGGGCACATCGGCGCTGCGCCCGCACCCGGCTGACAGCAGGACGGCGGCCAGCGCCAGGGCGGTACGGAGGATCGGGTCGGACATGCCGGGCATCCTGCGCACCGGGCGGCGGCGGCGCTAGCCCGGGAACGCAGACAGGTAGCACGATACGCGCGGGAGCCGGCGGTGCCGCCCTGGCGCAGGACCTCCACCATGGAGGATTCCCCCACAGCGCCTGGCTCGGTCGGCGCGCTAGGATGCCCGGATGCGCCACTGCCTGCTGCTCGTCGCCTGCGCCGCCCTGGCCGCCGCCGAACCCGCCACCACCTGCACCTACGCCACCGCCGCCGGCCGCGAGCTGCAGCTCGATCTGCACCGGCCGGCCGCCGCCACCGGCCCCCTGCCGGTGGCGGTGTGGATCCATGGCGGCGGCTGGCGCAGCGGCGCCCGGCGCGACTGCCGGCCGGCCCTCCAGCTCATCGCCCGCCATCCCCGCTATGCGGTGGCCAGCCTCGACTACCGCCTGACCGGTGAGGCGCTGTGGCCGGCGCAGCTCGACGACTGCCGCGCCGCCCTGCGCTGGCTGCGCGAGCACGGTGCCGAGCATGGGGTGGACGGCACGCGCATCGCGGTGATGGGCTCGTCGGCCGGCGGTCATCTGGCAGCGATGCTCGGCACCACCGCCGCCGAGGCCGGCCTGCCGGTGGTGGCGGTGGTCGACTGGTTCGGCCCCGCCGACCTCGCCACCCCCAGCGACGATCCGGCGGTGCAGCGCGCCGTCCGCCCCGGCCAGCCGATCCACGCCCTGCTCGGCGGCACCCCGCAGGAGCGCCCCGAGGCGGCCCGCGCCGCCAGCCCGGTGCGCTTCGTGGACCGCGGCGATCCCCCCTTCCTGATCATCCATGGCGACGCCGACCCGGTGGTGCCGGTGGCGCAGAGCCGCTCCCTGAACGCCGCGCTCGCCGCCGCCGGGGCCGTCAGCGAGCTGGTCGAGGTGCCAGGCGGCGGCCACGGCGGCCCGGCCTTCACCGACGCGGCGGTCCTCGACCGCGCCGCGCGCCTGCTCGATGCCGCCTTCGCCGGCCGTCCGCCGGCTGCCGCCGCTCCGGCCACGGCACCCGCTGCACAACCGGCTGCGACGTCCGCCACCGCCGCACCCTCCGCCGGCGCGCCGGCGCGCCGGCTCGAACGCGACGGCGAACGCTGGTCGCTGGATGCCCCCGGCGGTCGCATCGGCGGATTCATCGCCCTGCCGCCCGGCCGGGGCCCCTTCCCCGCCCTGCTGGTCAGCCACGGCAAGGGCGGGGCGGCGGCCGGCTTCGGCCGCCAGGTGGCGACGCACGCCCTGGGCTGGGGCATGGCGGTGATGGCCTGCGATTACACCCATGCCGGGAACGGCTCGCCCGGCGGCGACGGCGCCAGCACCGAGAACCTGCACCGCGCCCAGGCGACCCTGGCGGCCCTGGCCGCGCTGCCGGAGGTCGATCCCGCGCGCATCGCCGCCTACGGCCACAGCATGGGCGGCTTCGTCACCATCGCCCTGGCGGCACGTGCCGGCGGCGCCCTGCGCGCGGCGGCGGTCACCGGCAGCGGGCTGGCGGCGGGCGAGGGGTTCCCCGCCCCCACCGCGGCGGCGGCGGCAGGCATCCGCATCCCCGTGCTGATGCTGCATGGCGACGGCGACCGGGTGGTGCCGCCCGAGCGCAGCCTGCTGCTGGAGCGCGTCCTGGGCCAGTCGGGCACCCCCTGCCGGCGCACCATCCTGGCGGGCGCCGGCCACAACCTGCTCCAGGAGAGGCCCGTCGAGGTCGCCACCACCCTGCGCGCCTGGTTCGCCGAGCACGGCCTGGTGCCCTGATGCGCGCGACGCGGCTGCTCGCCCTGCTCGCGCTGACCGCCATGGCGGCGGCGGCCGAGGCCCCGCGCGGCGGCCCCCTGCTGTTCGTCTCCTACCCGGAGCGCGACCGGGTCGAGGCCGCCGCCGCCCTGCCCGCCCTGCGCGGGGCGCTGTTCACCGTCTACTGGTCCACGGTGGAGGCCGAGCCGGGACGCTGCGCCTGGGACGACCTCGAACGCCGGGTGCGGGCCTGGCGCCAGGCGGGCAAGGGCTGGGCCCTGCGCATCATGTGGTCGGCGAGCGGGACCTGGCCCGATCCCGCGGCCCGTGCGCCCACCCCGGCCTGGGTCGAACAGCGCGGTGCGGCGGTGGTGGTGTCGCAGCCCTCGGGCACCCGCATCCCCCTGGTGTGGGACCCGGTCTGGCGGCAGCATGCCGAGGGCTTCCTGCGCCAGGTGGCGGAGCGCTTCGACGGCGACCCCGACCTGCTGTTCATCGACATCACCCCCGGCGCCGAGACCAACCCCTACCGCTTCCGCCGCCTCGACCGCAACGATCCCGGCCTGCGCGAGCGCTTCCGCGCCGCCGCCGCCAGCGACGGCCGGCGCTATGACGATCAGCTGTGGCTCGGCACCGTCCGCGCCCAGCTCGATGCCGCCGCCGCGGCCATCCGCCGCACCCCGCTGCTGGTCACCCTCAACACCGGCGCCCTCGACGGCGGCGGGCACCTGCGGGAGATCGGCGACCACGCCGCCGCGCTCGGGATGATGACCGGGCAGAACGGCCTCACCGGCGGCAGCTACCGCGACGACTCGCCGCGCCGCCAGGCCTTCCTCGCCTGGGGCGCGCGCCGGCCGTGCTACTTCGAGATGCTGGACGCCGCCGGCGGCGGCACCGGCAGCCTCGACGAGGTGGTCTCGGCGGCGCAGCGCGCCGGCGGCGGCTGGCTGGGGGTGTATTCGACCGATGTGCTGCGCTGCCTGCCCGGCCGCCCCGACCATGATCCAGCGCGCGCCGCCGCGCTCGCGCGCGCGGCGGAGGTCCTGGCGCGCTGATCACGAGGTCACGAGCAGGTCGGCCAGCCCCGCGCCAGGTGCAGGGGTGCACCGAAGTCCCG
Organism: Planctomycetota bacterium; assembly: GCA_023150565.1. Lineage (GTDB taxonomy): Bacteria > Planctomycetota > UBA11346 > UBA11346 > UBA11346 > JAKLKR01. The sequence continues at coordinate 8,031 of JAKLKR010000032.1, read as the reverse complement.
GTGCAGAACGTCCGGGTGGCGGTTGCGCGCCGGCGGCGGCAGCCACTGGCGGGCCTGCGCCGCCGCCAGTCGCTCGCCCAGGGCGCAGCGCGCCGGCTGCCAGGCGGCATGACGGAAGCGGTCGTGCGCCTCGTGCGGATCGGCGGCGAGTTCGAACAGCTGGCCGGTGCCGGGCAGGCCGGGGAAGAGGGTGAGGCGCGCGCCCTCGGCGGTGAGCACGCTGCGCGCCTGCACCCGGTCGTCGCCGTAGGTGCCGTTGGTCTCCACCGCCAGCTCGGCGTGCCCGCCGGGGGCGCCGGCGGCCAGCGGCAGCGGATGGCCCTCCAGCGGCAGCCCGGCGGGATCGGCGCCCGCGACGGCGGCGAAGGTGGGGAAGAGGTCGAGCAGCGACACCAGGCGGTCCTCGACCCGCCCGGCCTCCACCCCGGCGCCGGCGGCGATCAGCGGCACCCGCACGCAGCCGTCGTAGTGCCAGGGGCCCTTCATCAGCAGGCCGTGATCCCCCGCCATGTCGCCATGGTCGGTGGTGAACACCACCAGCAGGTCGCGTTCCAGTCCCAGCCGGCGCACCGCCGCCAGCAGGCGGCCGATCTCGTCGTCGATCAGCCGGCAGGCGCCGAAATAGAGCGCGCGCAGGCGGGCCCAGCCGGCGGCATCGAGCCCGGCCAGGCCGAAATGGTCGCGGGCGAAGCGCGCCATCGCCGGCGGCACCTGGTCGTCGGCCCAGGCGCGCGGCAGCGGGGGCGGCAGCGCCGCGGGATCGAACCAGCGGTCGTAGGGCGCGGGCGGGTCGTAGGGGTCGTGGGGACCGACGTGGGAGACGAACAGGTGGAAGGGCCGGGCGTCGCCGGCCGCGCGCGCCGCCGCCAGGGCCTCGAGCCTGGCCACCGCGGTGTCGGTGATCCAGCGCGCGGGATGCGCCTCCAGCGGCAGCGGCGAGGGATGGAACACCTCGCCCCAGGGCGGGGCCTGGAGCGGGCGCAGATGGGTCTCGACCGCGGCGCGCCAGCGCGGGCGCAGGTCGCGCCCCTCGGCGCCATAGCGGCCAGCGTAGGGCATGCCCCAGCAGGTGGCGAGGGCGCGGTCGTAGAGCGCGGGATGCGCGCTCCCGACCCAGTCGAGCCACGGCCCCCAGCGCGGGTCCTCGTGCACCACCGCCTCGTCCCAGCCGAGGTGGTCGAGCCCACCGGCGGCGGGCGGCGGCAGGGGCATGGCGGTGTGGTGGAACTTGCCCACCCCGATGGTGCGGTAGCCGCGCTGGCGCAGCACCTGGGCGTAGGTCAGGCAGTCGGGGCGCAGTTCGAGGTTGTTGCACACCACCCCGTGCACCGCCGGCGAGCGCCCGGTGAGGATGCTGGCGCGGGCGGCGCAGCACACCGGCGACGGGGTGATGCAGCGCGCGAAACGGGTCCCACCGGCGGCAAGGGCGTCGAGCGCCGGCGAGACCCCGGCCACCGGCGAGCCGTAGCAGCCGAGCTGCCGCGCCGCCCACTGGTCGGCCATGATGAAGAGGATGTCGGTCGGCATGACGGCCTCCGGGGTGTCCCTTGGACAACAATTAGTTTCAATTCTGATATTTATAATTTTATTATTGAAACTTCAAGCCTCGGACAACCGGACCGTGAGCCCCTGGGCGGCCGCGCGCACCGCCTCCGCCAGCGCCTCGGCGCGCACGGCCTCGTGCACCGGCAGGCTCACCCCCACCACCGCCACCACCCCCCCGTCGGCGCGGAACACCGGCCAGGCCACGCGCACGAAGTGGCCGAGATCGGGCCAGTCGGGCACCACCGCCCGCCCGCCGCGCACCGCCGCCAGGGCCGCCTCCCAGTCGCCGGGAGCGCCCGGCGCCGGCCCCCAGGCGGCGAGCAGGCCGGCGCGCGCAGCCTCGCCCAGGTGCGCGGCGAGGCACTGGCCGAGGCCGTTGCGCAGCGGCTCGGGCATGCGCGCGCCCACCGGCACATGCACGCAGCCGCCGGCGACCTCGCTCTTGGCGCCGATCACGAAGTCGGGACCGGCCGCCGCCACCAGCACCGCCGAGGCCCCCGCCTCGGCCGCCAGCCGGGCCAGCACCGGCTGCGCCAGCGCCGGCAGCGCGCCCAGCCCGCCCGCCGCCGCCACCATCGCCTCGAAGCCGGGACCGGGGCGGTAGCGCCCGCTGGCCTCGTCGCAGCGCAGCATGCCCTCGTCGACCAGCACCTTGAGCAGCCGCGAGAGCGAGGCGCCACCCACCCCGGTGATGCGCACCAGGTCGGCGAAGCCGATGCCGCCCGGCCGCTGCGCCGCCAGGTGGAGGATGCGCAGGCCGCGACGCAGGGCGGGCAGGGTGTCGGCGTCCATCGCCCCCAACCTAGCGCCCGGCCGGCGCCGCCCAACCAGGCAGGCCGGGCGGTCAGTTGCGCCCGTCCGCCCCCCACGGCACCACGTCGGCGGTGGCGAGCAGGTGGTCGAGCAGCAGGGCGCGCAGGCGCTCGCGCTCGCCGGCCAGGGCGGGGTCGTCGATGCGGTTCACCCGCTCGCCGGGATCCGCCGCCAGGTCGTAGAGCTCGTCGCGCTCGTACAGCCGGCGCACGTACTTGTGGCGGGCGGTGCGCACCATCACCGCCTTGCCGTGGGCGGCGTCGCCCTCGCGCTGCACGGTCATGCGCGGCCAGTACAGCCCGGCGGTGTCGTCCGAGGACAGGCTCTCCAGCTCCTTGGCCTCGTCCTCGCCCGCCAGCCGGCCGCCCTCGCAGAACACCGCCTCGCGCCCACCCCGCCCGCCGGCCACCAGCGGCAGCAGCGAACGGCCGAAGTGGCGGTGGCGGGGGGCGATGCCGGCCAGCTCGTAGACGGTGGCGGGGATGTCCACCAGCTCGACCAGCGCGTCGTTCACCCCCGCGCGCAGGGCGGCGCCGGCGGGCGGCTTGACCACCAGCGGCACACGCGCCAGGCAGTCGTTGAAGGTGTTCTGGGTCTTCTCGACCAGGCCATGGTCGCCGGTGAAGTCGCCGTGGTCGCTGAACACCAGCACCGCGGTGTCCTCCCAGATGCCGGCGGCGCGCAGGGCCTGCTCGATCATGCCGATCCAGTGGTCGGTCTCGGCGCACATCCCCAGGTAGATCGCGCGCAGCTCGTTCCAGCGCGCCTCGTCCCAACCGCCCAGGCGCTGCAGCTCGCGCAGGCGGTCGTGCACCAGCGGCTGCTGTCCAGGCGCGGGGGTGGGCACACGCGGCGGCACCCGCTCGCGCGCCACCAGCGAATACCACGGGTCGGCGACCGCATAGGGCGGATGGGGATGGGACAGGGCCAGGTACAGGCACAGCGGCTGGTCGGCGGGCCGGGTGCGGATCTGCTCGCAGGCGGCGCGCACGGTGGCCAGGTCGTTGCCGGGGAACTCCGTCTCGCCCGCGGCCAGCGGCAGCCGGCCGTAGAGGAAGGAATAGAAGCGGTCGCCGGCGGGATCGCCCCGCCACTGCGCGACCTCGGGCAGGTTGCCCACCCACTGCACCTCGGGTCCCCAGCGGTGGCGCACCGTGCAGTACGCATCGACCGGGTGCTGGCCCGGCACCAGGTCGTTCTTGCCCCCCCACCACACGTGCCAGCCGGCGTCCTTGAGGTCGCGCAGCAGGCAGGGCTCGTCCGGGCGCAGCATGTGGTACATGGTGCGGTGGCCGCGCACGTGCGGGTACCAGCCGGTCATGAACGAGCAGCGGCTGGGGGTGCACACCGGGTTCTGGCAGAAGGCGCGGGTGAAGCCCACCGCCTGGTTTCCCACCCAACGGTCGAGCACCGGGGTCACCGGGGCGGGATGGCCGGCGAAGCCGCAGTGGTCGCCGCGCCAGGAGTCGGGATTGATGATCACCAGGTGCGGGCGGCGGGTCATGGGCGGGGCCTCGCCGGCCAGCCTAGCGGTTCGCCGCAGGCGGGGGAGGGCGCGGCGGCAACAGCCGGCAACAGCGGGGTGCCGCTGGGCCCGGCGGGTGCCAGGACCGCCGTTGCCGGCTGTTGCGCAACCGGGCGCCCGCCGGCGCAGGATGCACCGTATCATGTTCCGACCGCATCCCGCCGCCCACCGTCCCCGGAGGCGCTCCCGTGCATCCCATCCGCATCGCCCTCGCCAGCCTGCTGCTGTCCCTGCACCCAGTCCACGCGGCTGACGCCCCCAACCTGCTGCTCGGCGACACCGGCCTGGTGGTGGGCGGGGCGGGGCTGCTCGCCCAGTCGTCGCCCTGGTCCCACGGCGGCGACCAGGCGGCGCTGTGGACCGGTCGGGGCCTGCCCACCATGCCCGGCCTGGTGGCGGTGGAGAGCGGAGAGGCCGCCGCCGGGCGGACCTGCCTGGCGCTGGCCAAGCCGGCGGATGCCGGGGACGAGTGGACCGCGCTGCTCCAGGTGCGCACCGCCCCGCTGCCGGCGGGGACCTGCCGCTTCTCGCTCGATGCCCGCGCCGACGCCCCCTGCACCCTGCTGCTGTCCCTGTGCGCCTGCGGGCCGGGACGCGCCAACCGCGCCCGCGTCGCCAGCGGCCGGATCGCGGTCGGACGGGACTGGCAGCGCGGCTCCGCCAGCCTGGTGGTGCCCACCGCCGGCGCCTACGTCGCCACCGTCGAACTGCTGGACGCCGGCCGCCGGGTGCAGCTCGACGATCTCGCCCTGCGCGCCGGGGACGAGGCCGGCTACCTCCCGCCGCTGCCCCTGGCCCTGGCGCTGGAGCCCGCCCGGCCCGGGCCGCTGCCGCTCCTCGCCATCGCCGACGGCTCGCCCGACCTGGCCTGCACCCTGCGCTGGCACGGCGAGGCCGGTGCGGCGGTCGAGGCGGTCATCGAGGAGGTCGACGGCGGCACGCGCACCATCACCCTCGAGCCGCTGGCGGCCGGCGGCGGCGAGCGCCCGGTGGCGCTGCCGCTGGGCGAGGTTGGCATCTGGCGCGTGCGCGTGCTGGCGCGCGACCCCGGCGGCCGCCTGCTGGGCGACAGCGGCGCGGTGCAGCTGGGCCGCATCCGGCCGCGCCAGGGGCGGGCCGACCCGTTCTTCGGCCTGCACCCGCACTGGAACCCGCTCATCCCCCACCTGGGTGCCGGCGCGGTGCGCGACATGCGCCTGCTCACCTGGAGCCGCATCCAGCCGGATCCCGCCTCCTGGATCGATCCGCCCGCCGACCTGCTCGCCGCCATGCGCGGCTCCGGCCAGCGCTTCCTCTTCACCCTGGTGGGCGAGCATCCCGGCAACCACCACCAGCCGTGGGAGCAGGCGACCTGGGGCACGGTCGACTACGGCGACATCCCCCTGTGGGCGGCATCGGGGCGGGTGGTGAAGGGCCTGTCGGGCGATGCCATGATGCCGCGGCCAGAGGCCCTGGCCGACTACGCGCGCCGCGCGGCGGCGGCGGTGCGCGGCCTGGACGGCGACCTCGAGGTGATCAACGAGCCGCTGCACTACATGCCGGCCGAGGACTACGTGCCCCTGCTGCGCACCGTCTACCAGGCGGTCAAGGCGGTCGATCCCGCCCGGCGGGTGGTGGGCGGCGCCTCGCCGCCCTCCTGGTCGACCCTGGCGAGCCGGCCGTACGGCTGGTACGAGGAGGCCTTCGCCGCCGGCGCCCTGGCCTGCTGCGACGCCTGGTCGATCCACCCCTATGACGCCGGCGAGGTGCCCGAGCACGGCTACGACGGCGCTGGCGAGGACGGCTGGGTGCGCGGCTTGCTCGCGCTCATGGACCGGCACGGCGGGCGCAAGCCGCTGATCATCTCCGAGAAGGGCCGGCGCTCGCCCACCTGGGGCGTCCATCCCGCGGTGCGCGCCGCCGGGCGCACCGCCGCGCACGAGGCCCCCGACGCGCGCGCCGACGGCGCCCAGCTGGTGCGCGCGCACGTGCTCCAGCGCCTGGCCGGGGTGGAATCCTTCTACTGGTTCAACTACCCCACCAGCCTGCGCATGCAGAGCCGCTACTGGCCGTGGGACGGCGGCTTCTACACCCTCACCGATGCCGATCTCAGCCCGCGCCCGGCCCTGGTCGCCTATGCGGCGATGACCGAGCGCCTGGCCTGGGCCCGCCCGGTCGGCCGGCTGGAGCTGCCCCAGGCGCTGCGCGGTGCCGCCTTCGTGCGCGCCGGCGCCCCGCTGCTGGTGCTGTGGCGCTGGAGCCGCGACGAGTGCCGGCCCGGGGTGCGTCCCGAACCGGTGCGCCTGGCGCCACCGTCCGGGACGGGCCCGCTGCTGGTTCACGACACCTGGGGGCGGCGGGTGGCGGACGATGGCGGGGGGCTGACGCTCGGCAGCGATCCCATTTACGTCGAGCCGGCCCCGGGGGTGGGCGACCCGGCGGCGTGGATCGCGGCCTGGCACCGCCTGCCGGCACAGGGTCTGCCCACGGCTGAGACGGTAGGCGTGCGTCTGGCCGAGGCGGAGGACGGGCACCGGGTGGTGGCGGGCATCCAGCGCCTGGCGCCGCAGGCGGGGCCGGTGGCGATGCGCTGCGCCGGCGGCGCGGCCGTCGCCGATCTCGCCGGCGCGGCCACCGCCGCGCTCACCCTGCCGGTGCGGCTCGAACCCGGCGGCGGCGAGCTGGCGGTGGAGCTGGACCTGCAGCAGGGGCATCCCGCCCGCACCCACCGGCTGCGCTACCTCGGGGTTCCGGCCCGTCCCGGCGGCCCGGCCCTGGTCATCGGCCGCGCCGACCAGGTGGTGGTGAACACCGACGAGTTCCGTCCCTGGACCGGCGCCGCGGACGCCTCGCTGCGCCTGTCCGCCTGGTGGGAACCGGCCGCGCTCCACCTCGCCGGCGCGGTGCGCGACGACCGGGTGTGGGCCAACCCGCAGGACCGCGCGGCGTGGAACGGCGACGCGGTCGAGATCCTCATCGACCCCGATCCCCTCGCCGCGCTGCTGCGCCACGGCCTCGGCGCCGACGCCCGCCACCTGGTCATCCCCGCCCGGCCCGGGCTCGACACCCCGCTGCGCCAGGCCAAGGGCCTGCAGCGGCGCCTGGCGGTGGAGGCGACCGCGGATGGCTACCGTTTCCGGCTCGACATCCCTGCCCAGGCGCTGGGCCTCGAACGCCTGCACGCCGGGCAGGTGCTGGCCGGCGAGGTGCTGCTCGACGACGCCGACACCCCGCAGGGGCGCAAGGTCCAGCTGGCGTGGAGCGGCCGGTCGGACGCCCACCGCGACGGCGCCGGCTGGGGCGCCCTGGTGCTCGAAGCGCCCTGAAGCGTCAGCGCGCCGGCGGCGGCGCGGTGGTGGTGCCGGGCTCCAGCTCGACCGCCAGCTGCACCCGGCAGGCGGGGCGGGAGCGGTCCCAGGGCGACAGCAGCAGGCCGACCGCCAGCCGGCCGATGGCGGCGAAGGGGCCGCGCACCCGCGTCATCAGCGGGCAGCCGGGCGAGGGCGGCGCGGCGGTGAAGCTGGCCAGCGAGCAGTCGCCCGGCACCGCCAGGCCGGCGGCGGTGAGCCAGCGCCAGGCGTCCTCGCCCAGGAACTGGCTGTCGGCGATCCACGCCCGCACCCCGGCGCGGGTGGCGGCGGCCAGGCGCGCCCCGTCGCCGCCATCGCCGGCGCAGGTCACCAGCCGGCGCTGGTCCCAGGCGCAGCCGCGCAGGTGGCAGGCGCCGACGTAGGCGCCCAGGCGCTCGGAGCCGCGCCCATCCGGGTGGTTGCGGCACAGGAAGCCGATGTCGCGGTGGCCGAGTTCGAGCAGGTGGTCGAGCAGCACCCCCACCGCCTGGGCGTGGTCGATGTTCAGCTGCACCACCGGCAGCGGACGCGGCAGGGGCGACAGCGACGCGCACGGCCACTCCACCGCCAGCACCGGCAGCGCGGGCTCCTCGCCCCAGCCCCACAGCACCAGGCCGTCGGGCCGCCGGCCCAGGCGGGCGGCGAGGTGGGCGGGGTCGCCGGCCAGGCGCCGGACCAGGGCGTCGTCGCAGGCGAGATGGCCCAGCTCGACCCCCAGCTCGGCCGCGCCCGCGCCCAGGCCGGCGAGGGCGTCGCCGGCGAAGTTGCCGGGGACCGCCGCCGGGGCGTGGCCGTCGCGGCGCAGCACCGCCAGCAGGC
>JAKLKR010000329.1:371-5140 GCA_023150565.1 Planctomycetota bacterium | reverse complement strand
TCTCGCGCGCCAGCTCGGCGCGCGCCTGGTTGGCGGCGCGCAGCTGCTCGATGACGGCGCCGGCGGAATCGGCGGCGGCGGCGGTGCCGGCGATCAGCAGGAGGGACAGGCGGATCATGGCGACTCCGATGCGGCGGGACGGCGGCGGCGCCACCACAGCCACCAGCCGGTGATGAGCAGGAACGCCGGCACCAGCCCGGCCAGCGCGTGCAGGATGCGGGTCGGCAGCCCGGCATAGGCGCCCACGTGCAGGCCCCAGGCCTGGCCGGCGAGCCAGCCGCCGACACTGGCCTGGGCGGGATCCAGGCGTTCGAGCACCGCCGGCTGGGTGCGGTCGATGACCAGCACCAGCCCGCTGAGCGCCCCGCCGCCGGCGGGCGAGGCCAGCACCGCGGTCCAGGTGCCCTCGGGTCCGCGCGGCGGCAGCAGCAGGCTGAGCGGCCGGCCGGGGGCGGCGGCCTCGGCCGCGGCCAGGGCCTGGCCCCAGCCCTGCGCCCGGCCGGGGGCGGAACGCGGCTGGTCGGCCTTGGCGCGCAGGGGAACAGGCAGGTCGGCGGCGCCGCCGCCCAGCCAGCGGTGGGCGCCCGCGCGCAGCCAGCGGAACTCGAGCAGGGCGCCGCTGAGCCCGGTGAGCAGCAGCAGCGGCACCGCCACCACCCCCACCACCCGGTGCAGGTCCCACCAGCGCAGGAAGCGCCCGGCGCTCCAGCGCACGCGCAGGGCGAGGTGCCAGCCGCCGCGCCGCGGCCACCACAGCCACAGCCCGGTGAGGGCGAACAGCGCGGCGAGGAAGCCGGTCGCGCCCACCACCACCGCGCCGACCTGGCCGGCGGTGAGGGTGTGGTGGAAGCGCGCCACCCACGCCAGGCCGGCGCACCAGGCCGAGCCGCGGCCGTGGCCGAGCAGCGCGCCGGTGGCGGGATCGCTCCAGGCCTTCCAGCTCTCCAGCGGCGGCCGGCGCTCGCCGGGGGCGGCGGCGGGATCGGGCAGCTGCAGGTTCCACACCAGGGCGTCCGCACCCCAGGCCCCGGGGCCGGTGAGCGCGGCCACCCGCGCCCCCGGCCAGCGCTCGCTCAGGGCCGCCACCACCGCATCGGGATCGGCGCGGCCGGCGGCGCCCGATGGCGGCGCCGCCACCAGCGACTCCAGTTCCGGGCGGAAGGCGGCGAGGGTGCCGGTGAGCGCCACCACCCCCAGCAGCAGGCCGGCGCCCAGGCCCAGCCAGCGGTGGACGGCGAGCACGATCCGGCGCATCAGGTCTCGGCCCAGCGCTTGAGCAGGTTGTGCCAGGCGCCGGTGAGCACCACCATCTCGGGCTCGCCGGCGAGGCCGCGCCGGCGCAGCAGGCCGAGGGCACGGTCCAGATCGTGGAGCAGGGTGCGCGCGGCCTCCTCGCGCACCAGGCTCTGGACCCAGAAGAACGAGGCCAGGCGCGTCCCGCGCGTCACCGGCTCGACGCGGTGGATGCTGCCGGCGGGGTAGACCAGCAGGTCCCCGGCGGGCAGGCGGGCGCGGTGGTCGCCGAAGGTGTCCTCGACCACCAGCTCGCCGCCGTCGTACTCGTCGGGGCCGGCCAGGAACAGGGTGCAGGACACGTCGGTGCGCACCACCGTGCCATCGGCGGCGCGGCGGATGGCGTTGTCGATGTGGTCGCCGAAGCCCTCGCCCACGCCATAGCGGTTGAACAGCGGCGGCAGGATGCGCAGCGGCAGCACCGCGGCGTTGAAGGCCTCGCAGCGCGCCAACGCCGCCAGCACCAGCGCCGACAGCTCGCGCGCCGCCGGCGCGTCCTGGGGCAGCTGGCGGTTGCACTTGACCAGCGCGCCCTGGTGGCCGGCGGTGATGCGCCCGTCCACCCAGGCGGCGTCGGCGAGCAGCGCACGGGCACGTTCGAGCTCGGCAGGTCCGAGGACCTGGGGGATGTGCAACATCATGGCTCAGAATCCGGCCGAGAGGGTGAGCTGGCCGCCGATGGGCGCACCGGGGTCGGTGAAGCGGTTTGAGTTCGCGCTGTTGTAGTAGACCGCGTCGGTGAGGTTCATGAGGTTGAGCTGGGCGCGCCAGTCGACCCCGCCCGCCCTGGCGGCCCAGCCGGCCATGGCGTCGGCGCGCAGGTAGCCGGGCAGGTAGGCGCTGTTGGCGGCGTCGGACCAGCGCCGTGCGCTGGCGAAGATGCCGCCGCCGATCTCGAAGCCGAGGCCGAGCCTGAACACCGTCCACAGGCTGCCGCTGGCGCTGGGCAGGTTGGTCAGGTCCATGCCCTCGGTCCACACCGTGCGACCATAGATGTCGGTGGCGGTGGTGGTCGATGCCACCACCTCGCCCTGCATCAGCGCCAGGCCGCCGTGCACGCTCCACCAGGCAGTCGGGCTGCCGGCGGCGCCGAATTCGAGCCCGTCCACCACCTGGCGGCCGTCGATGGTCTGCAGCGCGGTGTTGTAGGGATCGACCTGGCGCACGTTGGTCTTGTCGATGCGGAAGGCCGCGGCGGTGAGCTGCAGGGCGTCGTCGAACAGCGCGCCCTTGGCGCCCACCTCGTAGCTGCGCGCCTTCTCCGGCCCGACCAGGGCCGAGGCGGTGCTCAGGCTGAAGGTCTCGGCCGAGGGGTTGAAGGAGGTGCCGTAGCTGGCGTACAGGCTCAGCGCCGGGATCGGCTCGTAGACCAGCCCGGCGCGCGGGCTGGCCATGCTGTCGTCGCGGGTCAGGCGGGTCTCGGTCTTCGACCCGGCCACCGGTCCCGCCACGTAGTTGGCGTCGAAGCGGTCCAGACGCAGGCCGGCGACCGCGGTCAGGGTCGGCACCAGCTCCACCGCGAGATGGCCGTAGACCCCGAACCAGGTGGTGTCGGTGCGGTTCCAGGCGTCGAGCGCGCCCTCGAGGTCGTTGGCGCGGCCGCGGCCGGTGGTCCAGGTCAGGCGCGGATCGTAGGCGAACACCCCGATGGTGGGCACCGCGGTGCTGCTCCTGGAGCGGAACTCGTAGTGCTCGCGCCCGACCTCGACCCCGCCGGTGAAGGCGACCTTGCGTGCGCCCTTGGGGCTCTGGTAGCTGATCTCGGCCTGGTTCACCAGGGTGTCCTGGGTGTTCTCGCGCAGGGCCTGGCTGCGCGTCATCACCCCGGTGGCCTTGTTCACCGCCCCCAGCGGGCCGGAGCGGTAGTCGCGCTGGTAGTCGCCCACGCGCACGGTGTCGCGCCATTCCCAGCCGCCATCGAGCCGGTAGCGGATGCCGCCGGTCCACACCGTGGTGACGGTGTCGAGGAAGTCGTCGTCGGCGAAGCCGTAGAACTGGCCGATGGGCACGTCGGCCGGGCGGTCGTACCAGAACGGCACGCCGTAATCCATGCTCCCCGACTGCTCCTGGCGCAGCAGCTGGGCCCACACCGTGGCGCGTTCGCCGACCGTGGCCTCGACCAGCGGCGCCACCCCCCAGCTGCGCGTCTCCTGGCGGTCGCGGAAGCTGCCGGCGTCCTGCCAGAAGGCGTCCAGCCGCACCCCCACCCCGCTGCCCGCAAGGGGCCCGCCGGCACCTGCCTGGAAGCGCTGCAACTGCTCGCTGCCGACGGTGACGGCCGCCGAGCCTTCCCATGCCTTGCCCGGCCGGCGCGACACCAGGTTGACCGCGCCGCCGGTGGCGCCGCGGCCGAACAGCACCGCCGAGGGGCCCTTCACCACCTCGACCTGCTCGACGAAGAAGGTGTCGCGGGCGTACTGGCCGTTGTCCTTGAGCCCGTCGAGGTAGGTGTCGCTGTTGGCGGCAAAGCCGCGGATCGTCAGCGAATCGCCGGTGCGGCCGCCCTCGCCCGCGGCCAGGGTCACCCCCGGGGCCAGGCGCAGGGCGTCGCGCAGCGAGAACGCCCCCGCCGACTGCAGCAGGTCGGCCGGCAGCACGGTGGTGCTCTGGGGGGTGTCCTGGCTGCCCAGGCCGAGCTTGCCGATCTGGCTCTCGTCGGCCTTGAAGTCGCGCTCGCGCTCGGCCGCCACCGTCACCCGTTCGCCTGGCGGCGGCGTGGCGGCAGGAGGAGCGTCCTCGGCGAACAGGCCGGCGGCGAGGGCCACGCCCGGCGCGGCGCGCATGGCGGAACGGATGAAGGAATGACGAGGCAGACAGGACATGGGACTCCCGTGGGGGGTCCCCTGGCTGGCTGCGGCTGGCTGGGGGGGTGGTTGAGGCGGTCAGGACCGCCGGTTACTTGGTGAGGATGAGCTTGCCGGAGCGGGTGCGGCGCAGGCGATAGATCTGCCCATCATGGACCAGCAGGACCTCGTCGCGGCCCTTGAGCAGGTCGTCGCTGCGGATGCAGGCGCCGCCAGCAGGGTGGGGGGTATCAGCAGCGTCTCCTGGCATGGGCGGAACCCTACCTGGGCAACTTTGCACTTGCAAACAGTTTTCATTATCATTATTTCTCTTATACCAGCATAGGTCATTCACCCCACCTCTGCCGCCGTTATTGATAATCGCTAATCATTATTTAATCTACCAACCTCAGTCACCTCCTTCACCCACCGTCCGGAACCCCTTTCATGCGCACTGCCCTCGTCCCCGCCCTCGCCCTGCTCGCCAGCGCCACCCTGCCCGCCCAGGAGATCGCCAAGGGCCTCTTCATCGACGGCTGGGTCGACACCGTGCTGACGGTGGTGGACACCCCGCGCTACGTGCCGTTCGCGACCCCCTTCAGCCAGCAGGCCGCCTCGGTCGACTTCAGCGCCAAGGCCAGCCTCAAGGTCGGCTGGCAGGTCACCGACCGGGTCAAGACCAAGATCAACCTG
>JAKLKR010000329.1:0-361 GCA_023150565.1 Planctomycetota bacterium | reverse complement strand
CGGGCTGGTCACCGCCGGCGACAACGTCTATCTCAAGGAGGCCTTCCTGAGCGTGGACGCCGGCAGCGGGCTGAACTGGACCATGGGCAAGTTCGCCAACCACCTGGGCTGGGTGGCGGGGGAACCCACCGGACTGTACCGGGTCAACTACGGCATCATCACCGGCACCTTCTATGGCGCCAACGATCCCATCGGCACCACCCTGGCCTGGAGCGACGAGGGCGGCAACCTCACCGCGCTGGTGGGCCTGACCAACGGCTATTGGCGGACCAAGGACGGCCAGAACAGCGCCTCGATCGACAACGGTTCGATCCAGCCCAAGAATGACCTGGGGATCGGCATCGATCTGCAGGCGAACTTC
>JAKLKR010000328.1:405-5147 GCA_023150565.1 Planctomycetota bacterium | reverse complement strand
CAGCGACCGCGCCCGCCGCCTGGCCGCCGCCGCGCCCACCACCGGCGCCGCCACCCGCGACGCCGCCCCGCCGCAGTGGAACGAGCAGGGCTGGCGCTTCGTCGGCCTGGGCGGCGCCCAGCGCCCGGCCGGCTTCGACGCCCGCTTCGCCTGCGCCTGGCGCGACGGCCGGCTGGAACTGACGGTCGAGGTCCACGACCGCGTCCACCGCGCCCACGACAAGCCCAACGACTACTGGCAGGGCGACAGCGTGCAGGTCGGCCTCGACGCCCTCGGCGACGGGGTGCCCAACGAGCAGGTGCAGCTCCAGGTCGCGCTCACCCCCGCCGGCCCGGTGCTGTGGAAGGAGGGCACGCCCTACATCGGCGGCGACCTGCCCCAGGGCTGGACCCCGGCGCGCAAGCCGGTGGCCAACGGCGCGGTGGCGATCGAGCCCCTGCCCGACGGCGGCGGGCTGGTCTACCGCATCTCCATCGCCGGCAGCGAGCTCTACCCCTGGCGCTTCGACCCCGCCCAGCCCCTGCGCCTGTCGCTGCTGGTCAACGACAACGACGGCGACGGCCGCCTGGGCTGGCTGGAATGGGGCGGCGGCATCGGCGGCGAGACCGATCCCGGGCAGTACGGGCGGGTGGAGTGGCGCTGAAGGGGCCGACAAGAACACCTCGCTGAACGAGGTGGTGCGGCCCCTTTGCTCGCCTACTTCTTGCCGAGGTCGAGAACGGTGATCTTGGCGATCTCGATGGTCTGGATCTGGTAGCCGGCCAGGAAGCCGACGCGGCCGGCGGCGGCTGACAGGGAGGCGGCGGCGACACCGGTGACGGTGTACTCCTTCCATTCGTTGCCGATCTCCAGCTTCTCGGCCACGGTCTGGGTCCACGGTTCGGCATTCAGCCCGATCGACACGCTGAGCTGGCCGCTCTGGCCGGCCGGAGCGAGGCAGCGGGCGCTGAGCTTGATCTGGACGGTGTCGCCCGTGGCGATGTCCGCCTTGATCGGAGTGACCCAGGTCTGGGCGCCCCACGGCTGCTCGGGCTTCTCGCTGACCACCAGCTTGAGCGCCTTGCCGCCCTGGGTCGGAGCCTCGACCAGCGATTTGTCCAGCCCACCGGCCCACACCTCGGCAAAGGCCTCGACCCCGCCATCGATGAGCGGAGTGTCGGCCGCGGTGACGGCAACGGTGAACAGGCCGGTGATGAGCAGGGCTGCGATGCGCATGGGGGTCATTCCTTGGCCGCCTGGTGGTAGGCGGGTTGGTGGGAGGACAGGAGGACGATGGCCGCCCGTCCTGATGCAGGTTGGCTGCGTATTGCCTGAACGGCGCTGACCCGCGGGTGTGACAGGAGGGCCACTCCTGCGGCCGGGCTTGACTGCGAGCCCCATCGCTGATACAGGCGGCTGACCACCGGGGACGGGCATGAACCGTCCAGCAGCACCGAGGCAGGGCCATGACCACGCACGCACGCCGGCGTTCACTGGGTTGGTTGGCCGCGCTGGCCCTGGCCGGCGGGCTGGCCTGGGGCGCCGAGCCGGCGGCGGCCGCCGCCACCGCACCGGCGCCCTTCCGGGTGGGGCGCTGGCTGCCCTCCGACCAGCAGGCGGTCGATCGCTGGGTGAAGGCCCTGATCCAGGAGGCCGACGCCGACAAGCGGCCGCTGCTGCCGGTGGTGCAGGAGTTCCAGGAGCTGATCGAGGACGACCCGACCCTGTTCATGCTCTTCCACCAGATGTTCGAGCAGATCCCCGACCGCCCCGAGTTCCGCCTCGACCCCTCCGGCCAGCAGCAGATCCGCGACTACCGCCAGATGCTGCGCCTGATCAACCAGGTGCTGACCCGAGCGCCGGGCTTCGACAAGACCGACATGGTCGGCTTCCCGATCAACGCCGTGCTCAACTGGCCGATGGGGACGCCGGCCGGCTCCGCCGCCTTCCTCGACCCGCGGGTCAACCGCCAGCTCAAAAGGATCCTCGCCCAGTGGGCGGTGTTCCTGTCGTCGCGCGAATCCTGCGCGGTGCTGAACGACCACCCCGAGAACGGCTGGTTCGGCCGCGACGCCAAGCAGGCCATGCCGACCTTCGCCGAGGACTTCGTCTGCGACCCGGCCAAGCCCCACTACGGCTTCGCCTCGTGGGACGACTTCTTCACCCGCCGCTTCCGCGACGGCCGCCGGCCGGTGGCCAGCCCCGAGGACGACGCGGTCATCGCCAACGCCTGCGAGTCGGCGCCCTTCCGCCTGGCCAAGGATGTGAAGCAGAACGACCGGTTCTGGATCAAGGCCCAGCCCTATTCGCTCTACCACATGCTGGCGGGCGATCCCCTGTCGGTGGCGTTCGAGGGCGGCACCGTCTACCAGGCCTTCCTCAGCGCGCTGAGCTACCACCGCTGGCACAGCCCGGTGAGCGGGACGGTGGTGAAGACCCGGCTGATCGACGGCAGCTACTACGCCGAGGCGCTGTCGGCCGGCTTCGACCCCGCCGGGCCCAACGAGTCGCAGGCCTACATCACCCAGGTCGCCACCCGCGCCCTGGTGTTCATCCAGGCCGACAACCCGGACATCGGCCTGATGTGCGTGGTGTTCGTGGGCATGGCCGAGGTCTCCTCCAACGAGGTCACGGTGTTCCCCGGCCAGCGCATCCGCAAGGGCGACCAGCTCGGCATGTTCCACTTCGGCGGCTCGACCCACTGCCTGGTCTTCCGCCCGCAGGTGAAGCTGGATTTCGACCTGCACGGCCAGACCCCCGACCTGCACGCAACCAACATCCCGGTGCGCGCGCGCATCGCTACGGTGGTGCGGCGGTAGAGGCGGTGCTACGCCTGGCACGAGCCCGCGCGCGGCGAGACGGGATCATCGCTGCGGTGGCGCCGCGGCTCTGGCCTGGCCGCGGCGGATCATCGCCTGGTCGGATCGGATCCTCGACGCCCGCGGTGGAACTGCAGGCCGGTATCGGGTATGCTCGGTCATGCCCTATCCTCGGCGTCGGGCTTTGGCCGGCTTCACCCTGATCGAACTCCTGGTGGTGATCGCCATCGTGGCGATCCTGGCCGGCATGCTGCTGCCCGCGGTGTCGGCGGTGAAGAAGGCCGCCCACAGCACCACCTGCCTGTCCGCCCTGCGCCAGCAGGGGCTGGCGGCCCAGGGGTACGCCATGGAGCAGGATGGCCTGCTGCCATCGACCCGCATCTATGCCAGCGACGGGACCACGCCGGTCTACTGGTTCCAGCTGCTCGGACCCCAGCTCGATGTGAAAGCAGATGGTGTCGGGGGAAACAACAGCTCGCTGGCCACCCTGTCGCTCACCGCCAATCCGCTGTGGGGCTGCCCGGTGTGGCGGCAGAGCGAATACCGCAAGCTCTGGCCGATCACCAACCTGACCAAACCCGGATATGGGACGAACATAACCCCGCTCGCTCCCGACCCTGCGGCATCCTGGTGGCTGATCACCTCGGATTGGCTCAATGCGGGTGGCACGCCGCGCGACTTCCCGGTACAGATCATCACCTATCCCGCCCAGCGCGTGCTGTATGGAGATGCGGTGGACTGGAACGTCTGGGCCGACCTGCCGACCAAGACCTTCGTCGACACCCGCAACGGCGTCCGCCATGGTGGCCGCTCCAACTACGTCTTCATGGACGGCCATGCCGCCAGCCTGCCGGTAGCCACCGCCCCGATCGCATTCTGCGATCCTAAAATGCTGCCCTGAAGCGGCCGCACCGTGATCGGCGTGGCCAGCCGCCGCTTCCACGTCGGTCGGGAACATCTACCCTGACCCTATGCAGCGCGATGAGGTCGGGGCCAAACTTATTAATTTATAGTGGTGTGGCCCCTTTATACAGCCGCGCGATGAGGTCGGGGCCAAACTTATTAATTTATAGTGGTGTGGCCCCTTTATACAGCCTCCCCCAGCCTACGCCAATCGCGTCGTCGGTGGTGCGGGATGAGGAAGCGTCGTGGGTCAGGGAGAGAAAAGAGAGGAGAGAGTGCAGATCGACATGCTGATAGCACTCCAACAAACACGAACGTCACAGGAATCCCTCAAAGTCATCCATTTTGGACACTATGCTGCTTGCACCATGATGCTCTAGCATGGCCGCAACAGTGCCATTAAAAACTAAAATCCGCTTTTGTGCGTAGCCGGTCTCATACACAAAAGATAAACCGTAAATCATATCCTTTGGGGGCCTGGAAACTTTCGGTATTGGACCGAAGGACGACGACGGACGACCACATGTTTTGCATGATTCCCGTCGCATAATTCGATCTGTCTGACAATTGAGATAATACTCTGGAAACACCACAAAGGAGCCTTCATGGTCTTGGATGGGAGTAAGGCGAACCCCTTGAATGCCCACATCCTTGAGTATGCCAACAAAATCTTCGTTACACACCAAATACCCGTCCGATGTCCACTGAATGAGTTCGTATCGATCCTTATAACCCTCCACCACAATCGATCGGAGGGAAGGGATGTACACAGGATCGAGACGTCTACACTCTATGCATCGATTGCTGTCATACTCTTGTTTGGGAACACATTTCGAATTACGTGGAAGGCCAATCTCGCTGTGGCACCAAAGGGGCCACACCACCTTACTTAAGGGGGGACACCACCTTAGTTAAGGTGGTGTGGCCCCTTTATACAACACCACCTTACTTAAGGGGGTGTGGCCCCTTTATACACCTTTATCTCAGCAAGCCCAACCAGGGCTGAATCGGCTCCGGATACCCAAGGCGTTCAAATAGATC
>JAKLKR010000328.1:0-395 GCA_023150565.1 Planctomycetota bacterium | reverse complement strand
CCATAGGCAGCCAGGTCACCTTCATAGGCACGTCCGTTCAAACCATATGCACAGGTCTTGCCATTCGTGGTCATGTTCCAATCCTGAAAATAGCGCTCAGCCGAACCAATCTCGGATATCCCTGCATTCATCAATTCGCGGATGAAAGAAGGCCCTTCTAGGTATTCCATCCCTGGATAATTAGCGCCTGACAGCTCTGCGCAGGGGCTGAAGATACACCTGGAGCCACCACCGACCAACAACTCCAGTTCCCACGGCTCCCACTCATCCTGGTATCCGCGCAACTCAAGAACGCATGGTCCTGCAAAGCTCTCACCGAGCCAATTCAGATCCAGCCCCGCGTGGTTATCACATCGCACAATGCAACCCGGCCCCCCGCCTCGCCTCTCTGCTGC
>JAKLKR010000327.1:4539-5193 GCA_023150565.1 Planctomycetota bacterium | reverse complement strand
TCCTCCTTCTGCCTTCCTCCTTTCCCACTCCTTCCTCCTTCCTCCTTCCTCCTTCTGCCTTTCACTTCCCCCCCGTGCCGCCCCCCTACGCCCTGCCCGACGCCGCCCTGCTGGCGCAGTGCGATGAGCACCGCAGCCGCGCCGGCGGGCCCGGTGGCCAGCATGCCAACAAGACCGAGAGCGGGGTGCGCCTGATCCACCGCGACAGCGGGGTCGAGGCCTCCTGCAGCGACCACCGCAGCCAGGGCGTCAACCGCAGCGCAGCCCTGCACGTGCTGCGCCTGCGCCTGGCGCTGACCCTGCGCGGATGCGCCGACCCCGCCTGGCTCGCCCCCTATGTGCGCGGCGGCCGCTGCGCCGCCGGCCCCAACGCCCAGGACTGGCACCTGATCGTGGCCTGCGCCTGCGACGCCCTGGCCGCCGAGGCCGGCCAGCTGGCGCCGGCGGCGGCGCGGCTGGGCCTCACCACCCGCCAGCTGGGCAAGCTGCTGGCGCGCGACCCGGCGGTGAAGACCGCCGCCGATCGCCTGCGCGCCCATCACGGCCTGGGGCCGCTGCATGTCTGAAGCCACGAGGAACGACCCTCTGGTCGGAGCCTCTTCCCCGATCGGCGTGGTGCCCGCCTCTGGGGGCGCGGCCCTCCGGGCCGCACTT
>JAKLKR010000327.1:0-4529 GCA_023150565.1 Planctomycetota bacterium | reverse complement strand
CCGCGCCCCCAGGGCACCGTGCAGACGTCCGGGATTGAGCCCTGCGCGAGGCCGGGCCACCGGCCCGGTCTGGTTCTTCCCTGGGACCGCCGGGCTCCAGCCCGGCAGCTGGGACGGCTCAAATTGCCGGGCTGGAGCCCGGCGCTCCCAGGGGCGCGTCCGCCATCTCTTGCGCTTAGCGCGATTGCCGAACCTCATGGCCCCTGAACCCTGGCGCTACGCGGTCGGGGTGGGCGGCAACCGCGGCGACAGCGCGGCCTGGCAGGAGCGCGCCGCGCACCTGCTGGACGCCAGCGGCCTGGTGCGGGTGGTGGCGCGCTCGCCCGCCATCGCCACCGCGCCGGTGGGCGGTCCGGCGGGCCAGAACCCCTACCTCAATGCGGTGTGGGTGCTGGCCAGCGGGCTGGGGCCGCACAGCCTGCTCCACCTGCTGCAGACGGTCGAGACCGCCTGCGGGCGCAGCCGCAGCGTGCGCTGGGGCCCGCGCACCCTCGACCTCGACCTGCTGGCGCGCGACGACGGCCTGGTGGTGGCCAGCCCGGTGCTGACCCTGCCCCACCCACGCGCACATGAGCGCGCCTTCGTGCTCGACCCCTGGCGCCAGCTGGTGGCGTGCGGGCAGTGGACGGCGCCGCTGGCCGGGTGACTGCGCCACCGGCATGGCCGCCGACGCTCCCGCCTTGCCTGCCTGTTCCGCCGATCATGCCATCGCGCATGGCTATTCTCCTCGGCCTGCTGTCCCGTTCCCTGGCCCCGCTGGCGCTCTGCGCCGCGCTCGCCGCCAGCGACGCCGACGACCAGCGCCAGCGCTACTCGCTGGTGCGCCAGCTGGCGCGCGAGAGCAACGACCGCGACCTCATCGCCCGGGTCGAGGCCTTCGGCAAGGAAGCGGGCAAGGGCGGGGAGGCGGCCGAGGACGGCCTGCGCGAGCTTGAGCAGGCGGTGGGGGTCGAGCCCGGAGGCTGGACCATGGCCGGCGGCGCGCTGTTCCGCCCCCAGGCCGACGATGCCGCCCGGCTGGCCGCCGCCACCGCCCGGCTGCGCGCCGCGCTCGACTCCGGCGAGGTGGCGGCGGTCGATGCCGCGGCGGCCGACCTGCGCGCGGTGTTCGGTGAGCGCGCCGGCCTGCCGGACATGCGCCGGCGCGGACGCCATCCCGCAGGCGCGCCCATGACCCCGCGCGACGCCTATGCCGCCCTGCGCACCGAGCTGGGCAGGAACTCGCCCCTGCGCCGGGCCCTGCGCGACGGCAGGCCGGCCGACGGGATGATGGTGCGGGTGTATGCCGGACTGCTGTCCACCCTGACCATGCTGCGCCCGGCCGCCCAGCGCCTGCAACCCGACGATCTCGCCGAGCTCGACCGCCTGGGCGACGGCGCCGCCGCCATCCTGCTCGCCCTGCAGCGCCCGGACGGCCACCTGCCCTTCCCGGACCTGCGCAGCAGGCACGTGCGCTTCGGCGCCATGATCGAGCAGGAGATGGCCGCCAATGGCGCCCAGGTCGAGGACGGCTGGGTGGTGAGCGTGCTCGCCAACGGTGCCTCCTACTACGACACCGCCCTCGCCGGCCAGGCCCTGATCCTCGCCGGCCAAGCGCGCCAGCAGCCCGCCTGGACCGCCGCCGGGATGCGCGCGGCCTCGTTCTGCGCCCAGGGCGCGCTGTCCACCAACTGGAACTACAACGCCTTCGCCACCGGGCTGTGCGCCGACGCCTACCGCGTCGGCGGCGACCCGGCGCACCTCGCCGGCGCCCTGCGCCTGGCCCGCCTGGGGGTGCTGCCCGGCCAGCTCACTGAGGGTCCGCGCGCCGGGCGCTGGATGGATCCGCACAACGCCCGCGATGTCTACCACCTCATCCTGCTGCGCGGCCTGCACGACCTGCTCGCCGCCCTGCCCGCGGACCATCCCCAGCGCAGCGCCATCGCCGCCGCCGCCGACCGTGCGGTGGCCTCGCTGTGCGCCGAGCAGGCCGCCGGCGGGGTGGCGGTGATCGCCCTGCGCGAGCTCGAACGCCACACCGGCCTGACCGGGGACCGCGATCCGCGGGTGGCGGCGGCGGCGACCGAGCAGCGGGCGGTGCTGGCGGCCCTGCCCACCTCATCGACCAACCTCATCGACCTCGCCTGGCTTGCCGCTTCCGGCCAGTGACTCAGCCCATCCGGCCGGGACCGGGGACTCAACGCCGGCGCGCGCTCATAGGTAAACATCCATCACCATGCGCCGCCTCCCCCTGCTCCCCAGCCTGCTCGCCCTCGCCTCCCTGGCCGCCGCCGAACCCGCCCCTCCCCTCCTGAAGAGCGGCGATTTCGCCCTGGCGACCGGTTGGAACCTGGGCGGCGGCGCCGCCATCGAAGCCGACAGCGGCAACCCGGTGCTGGTGCTGCGCGGCGATCCCGCCAAAGGGGTGAGCGCGGTGCAGGAGCTGGCCTGCGAACCCGCCTGGGGCGTGCTGCGCTTCCGCTACCGGGTCAACGTCAGCGCCATCACCCCCGGCAAGGAAGGGTGGCACAACGCCCGCATCGCCCTGACCGTGACCGACCGCGCCGGCAAGGTCCACCACCTCGCCGCCGGAGAGTGGTCGCAGCCCACCACCGGCTGGGTCGCGGCCGAGAAGCTGATCGTGCTGCCCGAGGGCGCCGCCTCGGTCAAGGTCTCGCCGGCGATCTTCAACGCCGCCGGCGAGATGCGCCTCGACGACCTGGTGGTCGAGCTGGCGGCGCGGCGCGGCGAGGGCGTCGACGTGCAGCCGCCCGCCGACCAGCGCCCGCAATGGGGCCAGGAGCCGGTCGAGGCCCACGGCCCCGCCCGCGGCGCGGTGTGCCTGAACGGGGTGTGGCGCTTCATGCCCGCGCACGGGCCGGCGGCCGAGGCCCCCCAGGCCACCGGCTGGGGCTGGCAGCGGGTGCCGGGATCGTGGCGGCCGGGCTCGCTGCCCGGCAAGCTCGCCGACGGCAGCGGTCCGGCCTGGGAGGGCTGGAACGGCGACCGCCCGGCGGCGTGGTACGAGCGCGAGCTGGCGGTGCCGGCGGCCTGGGCCGGGCGCGCGATCGTGCTCGACCTGCAGCGCGTCTCGACCGATGCCGCGGTGTTCATCGACGGCAAGGAGGCCGGCCGGGTGTCGTGGCCGGACGGCGAAGTCGACCTCACCGCCGCGGTCAGGCCCGGCGCCACCCACCGCCTGCGCATCAAAGTGGTGGCGGTGGCCGAGGCCGGCGAGGTCACCCGCTTCATGGGCATGGGCGAGGGCCAGGTGCTGAAGGAAAAGGCCGTGCTCGCCACCCGCGGCCTGATCGGCGACGTGCTGCTGACCAGCCGGCCGCGCGGCGCCCACCTCAGCGGCTGCGCCATCGCCACCTCGGTGCGCGAGCGCACCCTGACGGTCAGCGCCGAGTACGCCGGCCTGGCCGCCGCCGGCGCGCTCGAGCTGACCGCGGTGGTGCGCGAGGCCACAAGCGGGCGCGAGGTCAAGCGCTTCACCGCCAGGCTGCCGGCCGCGGCCGGCGACGGCGCCGTCCAGGCCGCCTGGGGCTGGGACGATCCCCTGCTGTGGGACATCGACCAGCCCAACCTCTACACCCTCGAACTGGCGGCGCGCGGCGCCGGGCTCAACGACTGCCTGGTCGAACGCTTCGGCTTCCGCGAATTCCGCATCGACGGCAAGCGCTTCCTGCTCAACGAGCGCGAGATCCGCCTGCGCCCGGCGCCGATCCACGCCGAGTCCGGCACCGCCGGGGTGCGCGAGCACATCGCCGGCACCCTCGACGGGCTGCGCTGGGCCGGCTTCAACACCTACGAGATGTGGCCGTGGGACCGCCATGAGCGCGGTGCCTGGGCCTTCGACGAGCTGTGGTGCCGCGAGGCCGACCAGCGCGGCATCCTGCTCATCACCCCGGCCCTGGACATGACCCGCCTGGCCGGCGAGTGGGACAAGCCGGGGGTGGCGTCGACCTGGGAGCGCGCCATGGCGGGCGAGCTGCGCCGGCTGCGCAACCACCCCGCCACGGTGATGTGGGTGACCGGCGCCAACCGCTTCGGCCACAGCCAGGACCAGAGCCCGGCGGTGATCGGGCGCAGGGGCGACCCCGCCGACCAGCCCTACCGCCGGGTGGCCGGCTTCGGGCGCGACGCCATCGCCCGCATCAAGCAGGTCGACCCTACCCGGCCGGTGTTCATGCATGCCGGGGCGGCGGTGGGCGACGTCTTCACCGCCAACAACTACCTGTGCCTGACCCCGCTGCAGGAACGCGAGGAATGGCCCAGCCGCTGGGCCGCCGATGGCGACCTGCCGGTGCTGATGGTCGAATTCGGCACCCCGCTGTTCACCAGCTTCCACCGCGGCCGCCGCGGCTACGGCGAGGCGGTGGTGAGCGAGCCGCTGTACACCGAGTTCTGCGCCATCTACCAGGGCGCCGAGGCCTACCGCCTCGAGGGCGCCGACTACCGCACCACCCTGGCCGCGACCTTCGAGCGCGACCAGGCCTGGAAGTCCTGGCACGCGATCGAGGTGCCGCGCATGCATCCCGGCTTCA
>JAKLKR010000326.1 GCA_023150565.1 Planctomycetota bacterium | reverse complement strand
CGCCAACCTGGTGCGCGAGATGCGCCTGGCGCTGGCGCTCGAGGAGTTCGCGCGCCTGAGCGTCGACCTCACCGAGGCGATGCAGACGGTGGACGCGCTCAAGTCGGGCGGGGCCGAGATCGCCGCCCGCCTGGGCACCCTCGAGGCGGCGCTCTCCGCCGCCGACCTCGAGCTGGTCGGCCTGGAGGAGCGCATCCGCGCCGCCGCCGATGAGAAGGGCGCGGCCCAGAGCGCGCGCGACCTGGCCGAGGACCGCGGCCGCACCGCCGCCACCCGCCTGGCCGAGCTCGACCTGCAGGAGCAGGAGGACCGCACCCTGCTCGACGGCGTCGACGGGCGCATCGCCGCCCTCGACGCCGAGCGCAAGCGCGCCGAGGCCGACCTCGCCCTCGCCACCGCCGCCGCCGCCGGCGAGGGCGACAGCGAGGGCGCCCAGGCGATGCGCGCCAAGCGCGCCGAGCTCGACGGCTGCCTGGCCGCGGTCGACGCCCTGGTGGCGCTGGTCGAGGACGCCAAGGCCAAGCAGGTCGAATGCATGCGCGAGCTGGCGCGCATCGAGGCCGAGCAGGGACGGCTGGAGAACGCCCGCCACGCCCTCGCCGACCGCCGCCAGCGCACCGAGGACCGCTCCGGCGGCTCCAACGGCCAGCTCATGGCCGCGATCGGGGCCGAGACCCAGGCGCGCCAGGCGCTGGACGACAGCCTGCGCTCGGCCGCCGACGCCCACACCCGCCTCGACGAGCGCATCCGCGCCCGCGAGGAGGCCCAGGCCGAGGCCAACCGCCTGGAGCAGGAGCTGGGCGACCTGCGCCACAACGAGGCGCGCATCGAGACCGGCCTGCGCCTGCACCAGGAGGCAGAGCGCCGCGCCGAGGGCGTCAGCCGCGGCGTGCGCGACGTGCTGGCCGAGATGGACCGCATGCCAGGCATCATCGGCATGGTCGCCGAGCTGTGCCGGGTGCCGGAGCAGTACGTCACCGCCATCGAGGTCGCGCTCGGCCAGCAGGCGCAGAACATCATCGCCGAGACCCAGGCCGCGGCCAAGGACGCGATCGAGTTCCTCAAACGCGAGAAGCGCGGCCGCGCCACCTTCCTGCCGCTCGACGACATCCGCGGGCGCGAGCGCGTCGACGGCAACCTGCTGCGCGAGCCGGGGGTGGTCGACGTGGCCTCGCGCCTGGTCGACTACGAGCCGCGCTTCCGCGAGGCCTTCGACTACCTGCTGGGCAACATCCTGGTGGTCGAGACCCTCGACCACGCCATCGCCCTGCGCCGCCGCCAGCGCGTCGGCTGCCGCCTGGTGACCCTCGACGGCGAGGTGGTCAACGCCGGCGGCGCCATGACCGGCGGGCGCGCCGCCGGCGGCCACGAAGGCGGCGGGGTGGTGTCGCGGCGCAACGAGATCGGGCGGCTGGGAGACCAGCTCGCCGAGCTGACCCAGCGCAAGGCCGAGCTGGCGCAGAAGCGCGACGAGGCGCGCAAGCGCGGCATCGAGCTGTCGCTGGGGGTCGAGGAGGCGCGGCGGGCGATCAAGGAGGGCGACCACCAGGTGGGCGAGGCCAAGGCCAACCTGATGAAGACCGAGCGCGACCGCCTGCACCTGGAATCCAACGCCAGCGGCTTCGGCGCCGAGCTCGAGGAGATCGCCGCCGAGATGGGCAAGCTCGAGGCCGAGGGCCGCGACCTCGCCGGCCAGCACGAATGGTTCACCGCCCTCGAACGCAAGCTGGTGGGCGACATCGAGGGCCTGCAGGGCCAGACCGCGGCCAAGGCCGCGCTGCGCGACAAGGTCCAGGAGGAGGTCGCCAACCTGCGCGTCACCCTCGCCACCAGCCACGAGCGGGTCGAGGCCTCGCGCAACCACCTCGCCCACCTGACCCGCGCCCAGCAGGAGCTCGAGGACCAGCGCGAGGAGCGCGGCCGCCGCCTGGCCGGGATCGATGCCAAGCGCGCCGAGCTGCGCGAGGCGGTGGCGGCCAACGGCGCCGCGCGCGAGCGCGAGGCGGTGCGCTTCGACGCCGCCGCCGAGGCGCTGGACACCCTGATCAAGGAGCGCGACCGCCGCCGCGACGAGCACGAGGAGGCGCGCCAGGAGGCGCGCGTGCTGCAGGCGCGCGCCAAGGTCACCGACCAGGAGCGGGGCGAGGCCGAGCTCAAGGCCAACGAGGCGCGCCTGCGCATCGAGTCGCTGTCGACCCGCATCATGGACGACCACCAGATCGTCCTCGCCGAGGCCTTCACCAACTACGTGCGCCCGGAGGATCTCGACCTGCCCAGCCTGCGCGAGCGCCTGACCGCCAGCGAGCGCGAGATGGCGCAGCTCGGTCCGGTCAACCTGGCGGCGATCGACGAGCTGGAAGAGGCGCAGGAGCGCGAGAAGTTCCTCGACCAGCAGTTCACCGACCTGACCAACGCCAAGACCAAGCTCGAGGAGGTCATCGCCGACCTCAACCAGGTCAGCGGGATGCGCTTCGAGGAGACCTACCGCGAGGTGCGCCGGAACTTCCAGGAGCTGTTCCGCAAGCTCTTCGGCGGCGGCCGCGCCGACCTCCAACTCGAGCTCAAGGACGAGGAGGGCAACCCCCTCGACCCGCTCGAGGCCGGGCTCGAGATCATGGCCTGCCCGCCAGGCAAGAACCCCAAGATCATCACCCAGCTGTCCGGCGGCGAGAAGGCCCTCACCGCCATCGCCCTGGTGTTCGCGGTCTACAAGACCAAGCCCAGCCCGTTCTGCATCCTCGACGAGGTCGACGCCCCGCTCGACGAGGCCAACGTCGACCGCTACATCGACATGGTGCGCGAATTCACCCAGGGCACCGAGGACCGGCCGGGCAGCCAGTTCATCGTCATCACCCACCGCAAGCGCACCATGATGCGCGCCGACGCGCTCTACGGCATCACCCAGAACGAGCCCGGCGTGTCGACCAAGATCTCGGTGCGCTTCAGCGAGGTCGAGGGCCACTTCGGCAAGGACGGCGAACTGCTGCCGACGGTCAAGGGGTCCGGGCCGTTCACCGGCTGAGCCCTTCCAGGCCATTGCCCCCCGGTCAGGGCAAATACCCTCCCGCCCCATGCGCATCGCCAAGGACGCCGTCGTCACCTTCAACTACGTGGTCAGCACCGAGGGCAAGGAGGTCGACCGCAGCGACCCCGCCAACCCCCTGATCTACATCCACGGGCGGTCGCAGATGGTGGCTGGGCTGGAGGAGCGCATCGAGGGCAGCGAGGCCGGCAGCCACCACGAGTTCAGCGTGCCGCCGGAGAAGGGCTATGGCGTGTTCGACCAGGACCTCGAGGTCGGGGTGCCGGTCGACGCCTTCCCCGAGCAGTTCCGCGAACGCATCATGCCGGGCTTCCGCTTCCAGGCCGAGCACCCGAGCAAGGACGGCCAGATGGTGGTGTTCACCGTCTCGTCGGTCGACGACGGCAAGGCCCGCGCCAGCGGCAACCATCCGATGGCGGGCAAGACCCTGTCCTTCGTGGTCGACGTGGTGGCGGTGCGCGAAGCCACCGCCGAGGAGCTCGAGCACGGCCACATCCACGGCGGCGTGGGCTGCGGCATGCGCGACGGCTCGTGCAGCGGCGACCACTGCTCGCGCGATGGCGACGACGCCCACGGCCACGACCACCACTGACCCCCCGAACGCCGGTAAAAACCATGTCCGACGCCTTCGCCCTCGCCGACCACCTCGCCAAGCACGGGCAGAGCCACCTGCTCGCCGGCCTCGACCAGCTCGATCCGGCCGCGCGCACCGCCTACCTGGCGCGCCTGCACGACATCGACTGGGCCGAACTGCACCACCACCTCAGCACCCACACCGCCGGCGAGGTGGCGTCGAGCCGGGTGGTGGCGCCCGAGGAGCGCAGCCGCCGCGCCGCCGAGTTCGCCGCCCTGGGCGAGGCCGAATACCGCGCCGGCAAGGTCGGCGTGCTGATGGTCGCCGGCGGCCAGGGCACCCGCCTGGGCTCGAGCGCCCCCAAGGGCTGCTTCACCCTCTCGCCCCTCGGCCACAAGAGCATCTACCAGCTGCAGGCCGAGAAGGTGCTGGCGCTGTCGCGCCGGGTCGGCCGGGCGGTGCCCTTCCTGGTCATGACCAGCCCGATGACCGACGCCGAGACGCGCGAGTTCTTCGCCGCCAACGCCTGGTTCGGCCTGGCCGAGGGCCAGGTGCGCTTCTTCAGCCAGGGCACCGTGCCCAGCCTCGACCAGCAGGGCCGCGCCCTGCTCGCCGGCAACGGCCGCCTGCTCGAGAACCCCGACGGCCACGGCGGCTGCTTCACCGCCCTGGTCAAGTCCGGCAACCTGGCGCGCCTGCGCGCCGAGGGCGTGACCCAGATCGTCTACATCCAGGTCGACAACATCCTGGTGCCGGTCGACGACCCGCTGCTGGTCGGGCTGGCCGCCGCCGAGGGCACCGACGTCATCACCAAGGTGCTCGAGAAGGCCCACCCCGACGAGAAGGTCGGCCACCTGGTCAAGATCGGCAGCCGCGACCACATCATCGAGTACACCGAGCTGACCCCGGAGCAGACCCGCCAGAAGAACGCCCTGGGCGAGCTGGTGTACCGCTGGGGCAGCCCGGCGATGCACTGCTGGAGCGTGGCCTTCCTCGCCCGCCTCGCCGATGCCGGCTACAAGATCCCGCTCCACCGCAGCTCCAAGCCGCTCAAGGCGTGGACGCCGGCCGGCGGCATCGCCGAGGTCAAGGGCTGGAAGAACGAGCGCTTCATCTTCGACCTCATCCCCGAGGCCAAGGTCTCGGTCGGCCTGGCCATCGACCGCGATGGC
Organism: Planctomycetota bacterium; assembly: GCA_023150565.1. Taxonomy (GTDB): domain Bacteria; phylum Planctomycetota; class UBA11346; order UBA11346; family UBA11346; genus JAKLKR01. The sequence goes on along the minus strand of JAKLKR010000326.1, from coordinate 457 downwards.
GAGTTCGCCCCGGTGAAGAACAAGGACGGCGCCGACAGCCCGGCCACCGCCAACCGCCTGGCCAGCGACCTCTACGCCTCGTGGCTGCGCGCCGCCGGGGTCGAGGTGGCGCTGCCGGCCAACGCCCACATCGAGATCAGCCCGCGCTACGCCGCCACCCAGGCCCAGTTCCTGGCGCGCTGGGACGGCCGCACCAGGCGCGTGGCTGGCGACTTCTTCCTGGAAGAGGACCGCTGAGGCCATGCCGACCTACGTCTACGAGACCACCGACCCGGCCAAGCCGGTGAAGAGCTACGAGATCGAGCAGCGCATGAGCGCCGCCGCCCTGACCGTGCACCCGGAGACCGGCGAGGCGATCCGGCGGGTGATCAGCGGCGGCCTGGGCTTCATCGGCCTGGCCGACAAGTCCACCGCCGCCCCCGGCCCCTGCGGCATGGCCCCCTGCGGCACCAGCGAC
>JAKLKR010000325.1 GCA_023150565.1 Planctomycetota bacterium | reverse complement strand
GTGCCAAGCAGGGGCTGCCGTCAGCGCCGGCGCTGGCGCGCACCGCGACCTGCCAGGGATCACGGAAGGCGATGGCGGCGCGGTCGAGGGCGGCGGCGAAGGCCGGGGCCGCGCCGGCGGGCAGCAGGTAGAGCGGATCGATGCCCAGCTCGGCCACCAGGTCGCCGCCCTCGCGGCGCAGGGCCGCCGGGTTGCCATCTGCATCGAAGGCCGCCACCGCGCCATTCCCGCCGGGCAGGCGCAGCAGCAGCGGCGCCTCGCCGGGGTCGGCGCTCCAGGCGGCGACACCGGGGCTGCCGTCGGCGCGGGTGAAGCGGTGCAGGCGGCCGGGGCCGCTGGTGATCCCGCCCGCGGCCGGCAGCGCCCCGCCGGCCATGCGCGCGAGCGTGTTCAGCACCACGAAGTGGCGGTTGGGCACCTGCTTGCGGCTGCGGTCGTCCCAGCTGCGCGGGGCCAGGGTGCGCTGGCAGTAGCTGCTGCTCTCGACGCAGGCGCTGTGCAGCACCCCGCCGGCGAGGTCGGTGAGGTGGCGGCGCGCCACCTCGGGCCCGCGCTGCCAGAGGAAGTCCCAGTACTCGTGCGCCACCGGGCGCGGGTGGAGGTAGAACAGCTCGCTGTTCCACAGCGCCAGATCCGGCTTGCCGTGGCGGGCGAGGATGGCGCGCAGCTCGGCGATCTGGCGGTCGGCCGGACGCGGGCTGCTGTCCTGGCGGGTGTCATAGGGATGGAAGGTCACTCCGTCGAGCAGGTCGAGGGCGCCGCCGCTGGCGCAGGTCTCCAGGAACGGCACCAGCCGCCCGCCGAGGTCGCCGGTGGCGCAGATGCCCACCACCTTGGCGGCGGGATCGGCGGCGCGGATCGCCGCCGCCGCGGCCTTCACATAGGCCAGGTACTGCTCGGGCTCGAGCCACAGGTTGGGCTCGTTCATGATCTCCCACGCCGCGACCCGGCCGCGGTAGCGCGCCACCGCCGCGCCCAGGTGGCGCGCCCAGTCCTCGGCCGGCACCGCGCTGACGATGGCCGAGGCATGCCGGCTGCCCTTGCGCACGCCCCAGCGCTGCTGCGCCCATTCCGGCACCCGCGACACGCGCTTCTGGCCCTCGCCCTCGACCATCAGGGTGTCGGTGCTGCCCACCACCCGCAGCCCGCGCGCCTGGCAGGCGTCGACCAGCAGGTCGGTGACGCTCCAGTCGTACTCGCCGGGGCGCGGCTCGATCGCCGCCCAGCGGAAATCCCAGGCGCGCAGCCAGGTCTCGCCGGTGTCGATGCGGTAGCGGATCTGCTCGTCGAGGCCGCAGCCGCGCTGCATCAGCACCTGGCGGGTGGCCCATTCGCCCGCCGCCCAGTCGCCGCGGATGCTGAACTGGGCGCCGATGGCGAAGCCGGCGCCGCCGGCGGGGGCGGGATCGACCAGGGCGAAGCCGTGCACGCCCCAGGCCAGGGGCGCGCCGTCGGCGGCGTCGAGCACCTGCCAGCGCAGGTCGAAACTGCCGCGCCGGCGCGGCGACACCTCCAGCGCCAGCGGCACGGTGGTGGAGGCGGGCAGCGCCAGGGGCTCGCTGCGGCCCTGGCGCAGCACGGCGCCACCGCCCACCGGCACCACCTCCCACGCCACCGCCACCGTGCGCGCGGCATCGGCGTGGTTGCGCAGGCGCAGGTCCACCGGCCAGGGCGCGGTGCTGTCGGTGGCGTGGAAGCGCACCGGTTCGCGCACCCCGGCCTCGACCGCCGGCGGCTGGTAGTCGCCGGCGCCGGCGCGGCGCAGCTGGACGGCGTCCAGCCACACCGCCCCGGTGGGGACGCGCCCGCCCTGGCCGTCGTGGGTGAAGCGCAGGGTGAACCAGCGGTGGCCGGCCGGAGCCTTGAGCGCGACGCTGCGGCGCTCCCAGGCGGTGCCCAGCTTCCAGCCGCCGTTGCCGGCGCGGCCCCAGTGGTCGTTCTCGCGTCCGACCGTGCCCAGCCCCAGGGCGGTGCCGGCGACCGCGGCGCGCGCGCTGAAGGACAGCACATACTCGACCCCGGGTTCGAGCGCGACATCGCCCGAGGTCAGCGACCAGGAATCGCCACGCGGGTTGTCGATGCGCAGGCTGAGGGCGCCATGCCAGGGTTGCGCGGGATCGTCGACCGCCGGCAGCCAGTCGGAGCCCTTGCCGGCGTCGAGGTAGACCGCGCGCTCCAGCGCCCACCAGTCGTGGCCGCATTCGAGGCTGCCGTCGGGCACCAGGTCGCGGACGGTGCCGGGCCACGGTTCAGCGGCGTGGCCGGCGGCGACCGCCGCGGCCAGGAGCAGGATGCGAAGCATGGCTAGTTCCTGGTGACCGCCGGCAGCGGTCAATTGATCGACCAGTAGGTGGCGAGGCAGCTGGTCGAGCCGACCTTGGAGCCCGGGCTGACGAAGCCGTCACCCACCTTGCGCGCCGACACGTGGCCGTCGACCCAGGCCACGTTGCTCTTCCTGGCATGGGGGAAGCCGACCATGTAGTCCAGGAAGGTGTCCTCGGCCCCGGTGCGCAGGTAGGCCGACCAGGCGACGAAATCGCCCGCCGACGTCGCTCCCTTGGCCGCGACCGCGGCCGGGGTGGCCTCCACCTCGCCCAGGAACACCTTGTCCGCGTGGCGCGCGATGGTCGACAGCGGCACCAGCTTCTTGCCCCAGCTCGCCCAGTAGCCATTGCCAGAGTAATTGTGGCCATAACCCCAGCGTTTGGGCGACTCCGGGCACACCGCCACCTTGAGATTCGCGCTGCTGGTGAAGCCGCCGGGGAAGCTGGCCCCGAGGTACTGGGTCAGGTGGGCGAGCCAGCTGATCTGGGCGGGGTCGAAGGCAGAGGTCTCGCTGGTCAGCCAGGTGGGATGGAAGGCCACCGGCACCTGGTACTGGTCGTTATCGACCGCGTACATGTGGCCGGCCAGCGACAGCTGATGCAGATTGCTGGCGCAGTTGATCGAACGTGCCGCCGCCCGCACCTGGTTGACCGCCGGCAGCAGCATGCCCGCCAGCACCGCCACGATGGCGATCACCACCAGCAGCTCGACCAGGGTGAATCCGTTCTGGCGGGTGGTGGCCATGGCTGGTCCTCCAGGTGGTGATCCTAGCACCTCCTGGGTTGGCTGCGGCAAGCGGATTGACCCTATGCGTACACATGTGATCTTGCCCAGGGTGAAGACCATCCGCTGGCCGGGCGACGAACGCGACCCCATCCGCCTGGAATACCACGGCAGCCCGCTGGCCTGGAGCTACCCCGAGCACACCCACGCCGGGTTGTGGGAGCTGACCCTGGTGCGCCACGGCCTGCTCCACCACACCGTCGACGGCCAGGCGCTGGAGCAGCCGGCCGGCAGCCTGACCGTGCTGCGCGAGCGCGACCGCCATGCCCTCGCCGGGCAGGGGGTGGAACTGGTCAACCTGCAGTTCACCAGCGCGGTGCTGACGGCGCTCGCCCGCCTGCCGCGGCGGGACGGGGATGTGCTCGCCTGGGCGCTGGAGTCGGCCGAGCCGCTGTGGTGCCGGCTGCCGGCCGCGGAACGCCCGCGCTGGGAGGCCCGCCTCGACCGCCTCGCCGCCGCCATCGGCGGGACCGAGGAGATGCCCTGCCTGCTCGCGGTGCTGGCCGAGGCGCTGCTTGCCTGCCACGCCCACCGCCACCGCGCCGGCGCCGAGGCGCCGCCGGCGCCGGCCTGGCTGGCGCCGCTCCAGGCCCTGCTCCACGACCACCAGCAGCCGCTGCCCGACCTCGCCGGCCTGCGCCGCCTGGCCGGGGTCAGCCGCGAGCACCTGGCGCGCAGCCTGCGCCGCCATCTCGGGCTCAGCCCCAGCCAGTTCCTCAACCGCTGCCGCACCCAGCGCCTGGCCCAGGCGCTGCTGGCCCGGCCCGGCAGCAGCGTAGGCGAGCTGGTGGCCGAGCAGGGCTTCAGCTCGCTGACCTACGCCGCGCGCTGCTTCCGCCTCGCCTTCGGCCTGTCGCCGCAGGAATGGCGGCGGCAGCGCAGCGGCTACCAGCTCACCGAGGCCCGCCAGTGGGAGCTGCACCGCGAGCGCATGCCGCCGCCGGGCAACAGCCCTGAGCGCTAGCCCCTGGGAAACCGCTGATCCCCCACTCTCGCTGCCTGGAAGGCCGGTCAGGGAAGTTCCCTATACGCCTGGCAAATGCTCATAAATCGTGCTTGGCCGGGAATTCACCGTTTGCTATGGGGATAGCGTTATGAAGTCATGAAGGGTCGACTGTCATGAAGCTCCGCACCCGCCTGCTCCTCACCATCGGCAGCATCGTCACCGGCCTCGCCCTGGTGATGGTCGCCCTGGCGCTGGTGCTCAACCACACCGCCAGTTCCTACAACCGGCTGCTGGCCGAGGAGAAGGCGCTCGCCCTCGGCTCGATGGACCTCTACATCGCCATGCTGCAGGCGCGACGGGCCGAGAAGGATTTCGTGCTGCGCCTGGAGGAGCAGCAGATCGGCAAGCATGCCCGCCAGATGGCCGCATTGCGGGAACACCTGTCCCAGCTGCGCGCGCTGCCGTTCTCCACCCTCGAGGTCGAACTGGTGCCAGCGGCGGAACAGGCGGCGCGCAGGCTGACCGTGACCGCCCTGCTCGACGAGGCCGACGGCGCCGCCCAGGCCTATGCCGCCAGCTTCGCCGAACTGGCGGCGGCCCAGCGCACCCGTGGCCTGAGCCATGACCTGGGGGCGCAGAAGGACTTCCGCGAAGCCGCCCACCAGCTCGAAAAGTCCCTCGCCGCCGACAACCAGGACGCCCTGCTGGCGAAGCTGCTGCAGGTGCGCCGGGGCGAGAAGGACTACATGCTGCGGGTGCGCAGCGAGGGCGAGAAGTACCGCAAGGCCACCCTCGAACGCCTTGACGCCCTGCGTGCCTCCCTGGGCCTGCTCGGCGCACGCAAGGGCGAGGCCGAGGCGGCGGTCGAACGCTACCGCGCGGCGTTCAACGCCCTGGTCGCCGCCGACACCGCCCTGGCCGCCGCCGAGGCGGGCATGCGCACAGCCGCCCACCGCATCGAGCCCCTGATCGAGGCCCTGCATGAGCAGGCCGAGGAGATCGCCCGCCAACGCACCGCCGACATCACCGCCAACGCCGCCGTCTGGCGCAATGCCGCCCTGGCCCTGGCCGCCATCGGCGTGGTGGTCGCCATCCTGGTCGCCATCCGCCTGGCCGGATCCCTGGCCCGCCCGGTGAGCGAGGCCGCCCAGGTGCTCGACCGCATCGCCCGCGGCGACTTCCGCAGCGGCCTGGCCAGCACCCGCAGCGACGAGATCGGCGAC
>JAKLKR010000324.1 GCA_023150565.1 Planctomycetota bacterium | reverse complement strand
CAGGCGCTGGCTGACGGCATCGAGGTTGTGCGCCGCCGCCACCAGCTGGCGCTCCAGCTCGGCGCGGGCGGCGGTCTGGCGCTCCACCACCTGCCAATCCACCCGCTCGGCGCGCAGCGCGGCGCGCACCCCGGCGGCGGCGCGGTCCAGGGCCACCGCCATGCGCCCGATCTCATCGCGCCGCCCGAGTTCGCCCGCCCCCGCCAGCCGCCCCGCCGCCAGGCCTTCGAGCGCCGCCTGCACCTGCGCCACCGGCGCGGTGATCGAGCGTGCCACCACCAGGGCGATCGCCACCGCCACCGCCGCCAGCAGCAGGGAGATCCAGCCTGCCTGGGCCAGGCGCGCGGCGTTGTCGTCGCGCAGATGGCGGGCAAGGGCTGCGACTTCGGCATCGATGTCGTCGACATAGAAGCCGATGCCGACATACCAGCCGGGGGCGAAGCGCCTGCCGTCCTCCTCCCACGTCACCGGCAGCACATAGGACATCTTGGGCAGGGGGATGTCCTTGCCGTCCTTGTCCTTGGGCGCGCCCGGCTTGGGCCACAGGTAGGTGTAGGAACCGCCGCCCTTGCGCGCGAGGGCGGTGAACTCGCGGAACAGGAAGGCCTCGCCGACCTTGAAATCCCAGCGCGAGGTATCGTGCAGCCTGGTATTGGGCGGGTTGAGCAGGGTGCGCCCCTCGTAGTCGTAGGCGAACACGTAGCCGCTCGGCTTGCCGTCGCCGCCGCGCATGAACAGCACCGGGCCGAGCAGGGCGCGCAGGCGCGCCAGGCGGGCGTCGGCGTCCAGGCCCGGGGTCTGGGTGCGCAGCAGCTCCACCGCCCATTCGCAATGGTGGCGCAGCTCGGACTCGCACTTGGCGACCAGGCCGGCGCGGATGCGCTCCTCGGCGGTGCGGGTGTTGGCCTCCACCGCCCGCCAGCCCAGCCAGCCGACGGTGCCGGCCAGACCCAGGCCGATGGCGGCGATGAGGAGGAGTTTCAGGATCAGCGGCCAGTGGCGGAGAAGCATGGCTGGGCCCCCCATTCAGGACAGGGTACCCTGCGTTTTGTTAACCCGTAAATAGGTTAAAGTACCTGGGCGTCATGGGGAATGCTGAAATGCTGGAATGCTGGAATGCTGGAATGCTGGAATGCTGGAATGCTGGAATGCTGGAATGCTGGAATGCTGGAATGCTGGAATGCTGGAATGCTGGAATGCTGGAATGATGAAGAAGCGGTGCGCACAGTGGGGGCGATGTCGCCGACGATGTTCGCGCGCTTCTGCCTGCCCTCGCTCACCCGCCTGAGCGCGCGTTTCGGCGGCATTTCCATGCACTGCTGCGCCACCGCCGACCACCAGTACGCCGGCTTCCAGCGCATCCCTGGCCTGCGCGCGCTCAACCGCGTCTGCCAGCAGCCGGGGCCGGGCCCGGCGATCCGCGCCTTCTCGGGCCGCACGGTGCTGATCCCGGCCTGGTGCGGCCCCGACGAGGTGGCGCGCCAGCCCGCCCTCGCCACCCCCGCGACGCGCTTCCTGTTCAGCCTCGGCGCCCTGCCGGACGCCGCCGCCTGCGCCGCGGTCGAGCAGGTGCGCGAGCTGTGCCGGCGCGCCGCCGCCTGAGAAGATCCAGATCCGTCGGTCCGACCGCCACGACGCCACGGCCGGAAAGGATCCTTCATCGAAACCGCTCCCACCCAAATGGTGGAAGGGCGATCCCCCAAATCTCTCCCTCGTGGCGCCGTGGCGTCGTGGCGGTGATCCATCTGCTGTTTGCAGGCTATTCGCCCAGCTCGGCCATCAGGCTGGCCACGCCGCCGCGCACGGTGGCCAGCTCGAAGCGCACCTGGTCGCCCTCGCGCACCAGCGGGATCTCGGCCAGGCGCCGGCCGGCGGTGTCGATGGCCCAGGCCCGGCGCAGGCGCTGCGCCTGCAGCACCACGCTGGCGCTGCCGCCGCGCACCAGCAGCGGCAGGGTGCCCAGGCTGTGCAGCCGGCGGCGGCGCTCGTCCACCAGCATGCCGCTGTTGACCACGTCGGTGGCGAACACCGCCAGGGCGCGGGTGCACTCGCGCAGCGGCCGGCCGTCCAGGCTCGACACGCTGAGGGTGGCCGGGCCCTGGGCGATCTCGGCGCTCAGCCCCGACAGCGCCACCGCGCCCGGCGCCGTCACCGCCACCCCCTGGGTGCGCGGGGTGTCGACCAGCAGGCGGCCGCGGCCGTGGTCCCAGGCCACCTCGCCGGTGTCCGCCACCAGCAGGCCGACGGCGCCGTCGCTGGGGTTGCCGGCCGGCAGCACCGTCCCCTTGAGCGCCGCCACCCACGCCCCGGTGCCGGCCTTGCGGTCGGCGTTGCGCGCGACCAGCGGGCTGCCGGTGGCGCCCGGGGTCATCGCCAGGGCGGCGCCGGTGGCGCTGCCGGTGAAGTCCCAGCCCACCGCGGTCAGGCAGGCGAGCAGGCGGGCGTCCTCGGGCACGTCGGCGCGCGCCAGCTGGTCGGGATCGGCGCGCAGCGCCACCCGCCCGGCGGCCGGACGCACGTCGCCGCGCAGGAACAGCAGGCGCATCTGCCGCTCCACCGCCATCGCCAGGGGATCCGCCACCTTGTCGAAGTTGCGGATGGTCATGGGGTCGAAGAGGTCGTCGGGGCGGAAGCTGTAGTTGAAGGAGGTGAACAGGTCCCAGTCCTGGAAGGCGGCCATCGCCCCCGCCACCAAGCCGGCGTCGCTGCGCCCGGGGTTGGGGAAGGTGTGGTCGTACTCGGTGACCATCATCGGCTTGCCGAAGTGGCGCTAAGTGGCCATGAACGCCGCCGGATTCTCGCGCCAGCCCTGCTTGACCCCCAGCAGGGCGCGGCCGTGGAAGCCGTAGGGCAGCGACCACTCCTTCACCGGGAAGCGCGGGTGGTCCCAGTAGGCGTGGTTGTCGACCGCATCGTGGGGCCGGCGCACCGCGGCGGTGAAGGCGCTGCTGACCATGTTGGTGGCGCTGAGCACCTGCTTGCAGCCCATCCGCCGCAGGCGCGCGGCCATGTCGCGATAGGACGCGGCCTGCGCCGCCGCCAGGCAGTCGAACAGGTCGGCCTCGCGCACCCCGCCGCCGATCGATCCCGGCAGCTCGATGGTGCCGCGCTCCAGCGACTCGCCCGCGCGCAGGGCGCCCCAGGCGGCGGCCAGGCCGGCGTCGTCGCGGTAGCGCGCGCGCAGGTGGTCGAGGTAGGCGCGCCGCGCCAGTTCCTTCAGCTCGGACACTCGGGTATAGAAGTGGTCGAGGTTGTCCTCGTTGGCCACCCCGATCGCCACCAGCTGGGGATCGTCCTTCCAGGCCAGGCCGGTGTGGGGGTTGACGTGGTCGAGGATCAGCCGCGCCGCCGCCTCCCAGTCGTCGCGCAGGGCGGGGATGAAGTTGAGCGCGCCGACATAGAAGGTCTTGAGGGTCTTGGCGTCGTCCTTGTACCGGGCATAGAACTCCGGGCAGTGGGTGGCCAGGCCGTGGCGCGCCACCCGGTACCACATCAGGTCGATGGTCAGGTAGATGCCGCGCTTCCTCATCTCGGCCGCGAGCAGGTCGAGGCGGGCCATGCGCTCGGCGTTCAGCGCCAGGCTGTCGGCGGTGTCGGTGACGGCGTGGCCGTCGATATAGAGCAGGCGGCAGACGTTGTCGCCCAGGCGCGCCCAGCGCTCGGCCAGCTCGGCCATGCGCTCGGGCTGATGCCGGGTGAGGATGTCGCCCGCCACCAGGCTGAGGTTGGAGCCGGCGAAGCGGGCGCGGGTGCCGTCGGCGAAGCGCAGGCGGCCGTCGGGACCGGGACTGGCGAAGCCGCGCCTGCCGGCGGGGGCGTCGAGCAGGAACGACAGGTCGGCGGCGCTGCCGGCCTCGATGACGCGCTCGGCGGTGATCGGCTCCCAGCCCTGGCCGGCGACACCGGCCGGCTGCGGCGCCGGCAGCGGCGGCAGATCCGCCGCCTGCTCGGCCAGGGTGGCCGCCACCACTCCCCACATCGCGGTCGCGGTGGCCTCCAGGCGCAGGACGGCGGTGCCGGCGGGCAGTTCGTAGTGTGACAGGAACAGGCCGACCTCGGCCTCGTCGATGGCGACCCGCGCCGCCACCCGGCCGTTGGGCAGATCATTGGCCCCCCACCAGTCGGCCACGTCCTTGCCCGCGGTGACGGTGATCGCCCCCAGTTCCTTGCCGTCGGCGCCCAGGGCGACGATGCGGCCGGGGCGGTCGGCGCCACGCGCCCAGGCCAGGGCGTGCAGCAGGTAGAGGTGGTGGCCGGCGCCGGCGGGCAGGCGCAGGGTGGCGGTGGGCGGCACCTTGCGCTCGGGCGGGCCGAGCACGATGCAGGCGCGCGGCCCGCCGTCGAGACGCAGCGGCACCCCGCCGAAGCGCAGCACGCCGGGGGTCAGACCGGAGAGGTCGCGCTCGGGCCCCTGGTCGGTCCAGCCGCCGACCCCGTCATTGGCCACCGGGTCGGCCAGGGCGCGCACCGCCACCGGCGACAGGTCGAGCATCAGCGGTTCGGCCGCCGACAGCGGCAGCAGGCATCCGAGGGCGAGACCGAGGAGGGTGCGGGTCAGCATGGCGGTCCGTTCGCTCATTAGGTTTAGATGACAAAATATACCCGCCTAGGCAAGCCGCGTTGAGGACTGCGGCGGAGCCCATCCGGCATTCTGTCCGGCCACCGGCCCGGCATCCGGCGACAAGCCGGCGGCACCTGGCGCCATCGACAGCGGGGTTGCCGGCAGCCAGGATCCGGGCATGGACACCACCCAGCTCGCCGACCGCGCCGCCACCCTGCTCGCCGCCTGGGCCGAGGCCATGGAGCGCTGGTGGACCCCCACTCCCGACGGCAACGGGGTGCTCGGCTTCGGCAACGACGCCTGGGGGGTGCAGACCGCCTGGCGCCACGCCGGCGCCCTGGCGGTGCTGGCGGAGCGCGGCGGCGCGCGCGCCGCCCACTGGCGGGCGCGCGCCTGCGCCGCGGTGCGCTTCCTGGTCGCCGCCCACGTCAGCGGCGGCGGCCGGCTGCTCGACGGCAGGCAGTGGGGCCGCACCTGGATCAGCGCCCTGCCGCTGGAGCGCAGCTGGTTCGCCCTGCGCCTGCTCGAACCCCACCTCGATGCCGCCACCCGCGCCGGGCTCGAGCGTATCCTCGCCGACGAGGCGGTCTGGCTCACCGACGTCAACGAGCGCGCCGGCCAGCGCGGCATCCGCGCCACCCGCTGGGCGCACGAAGGCGGCAACAACGGCGAGTCCAACCTGTGGAACGGATGCCTGCTGTGGCGCGCCGCCGAGCGCCTG
>JAKLKR010000323.1 GCA_023150565.1 Planctomycetota bacterium | reverse complement strand
CACCTGCTGCGCGACCAGGGCTGCGCCCGCGGCTGGGTGCCCTACCGGGTCGGCACCGACGACCAGGCCTGGCTGGCAGAACGCCTGGGCCCGGCCTGGAGTCTGGTCGGCCGGCTCAAGGAAGCCCTTGACCCGCACGGGCTGATCGCCCCCGGCCGTTACGCCCCGCGTTATGTGCAGCCCAGGATGGCGGGCTGATGGGTTACGTCCGTCCGATGCGCTCGGTGCGCGCCGCCAGGTAGTTGCGCAGCATGGGATGGGTGGCGATGCCGGCGCCGAGCTGGGCGGCGAGGGGGGCGACCAGGGCGCTGGTTTGGGGCAGTTCGAGCAGCAGGCGCAGCGAGCGGCGGTCGAGGCGGTAGGGCCGGCGCTCGCCGCGGAAGTCGACCGCGGCGCCGATGGCCTGGAAGTCGAGGCCGAGGGTGCGGCCGAGGACCTGCAGGCGCGGCTCCATCAGGGTCAGCAGCCAGTCCAGGCGCAGGGTCACGGCGATGTGGGCGGCGGCCAGCCACATCAGCCCGGCGAGCCCGCGGCGGTGCACCGTCTCGGCCGCCCACTGCGCCGCCCCGATGCCCGCCGGCGGCTGCTCGCTGCCGGCATCGAAGCGGCGGAAGGGCGCGATGATGCAGAAGCGCGAGAGCTCGGCGCAGCCCAGCCGGCCGGCGGCGTGGGCGGGGATGGCGCCGGGGGTGAGCGCGCGCGCCACCTCCTCGACGTGCCAGGGCGCCTGCGGGCGCTGCGGATCGGCCATCACCAGGCGGAAGCAGCCCACCGGCAGGCCGCTGGCGCGGTGCAGCGCCACCACCTGCACCGAGCGCTCGTCGACCGCGTCATGCTCGCGGCGGTCGGGGAAGCGGCCGGCCGGCTCGAAGCCCAGCTCCTGGCAGTAGACCTGCCAGCGCACCCCGAACGCCTGCGCCTCGCGCGCGTCGTCGGAGGCCAGCACGAGGGCGAAGACCTGGTGGATCTCGGCCGAGGGCAGGATGATGCGCTCGGGGATGGTGGGCATGGGCAGGAGCGAGGTGGGGGTGCGCTGATAGGTGAACGGCGGCACCTGGCGGCTGGCGAGCGGGGTCAGGGTGGCGGCGTCGTTGGCGTTCATGGCGGACAGGGTGCTCCCACCGCCCTGGTGCCGCTGGGGCCGGGTTGATGCGTGCGCGCGCCGGGACGGATGTCCGACTGTGTCAGACACCGGCGGATCCGAATGGCCCCATCGCCCCTGTGGACGCCCGCTTGCCGTTGTTGCCACCCCTGCCCGTAGTGGGGCGCGACCCCTGCCGGGCCGCCCCCCGGGAGTGCGCCATGTCCGCCATCCTGCCGATCGTCTCCGCCGCCGTCCCGACCCTGCTGGCGGACTGCCGGGCCGCGCTCGGCGGCCAGCATGTGCTGGCGGGCGAGCGCGAGCGCGACCATTGGGCGCGTACCACCCTGCCCAGCGGCACCAGGCCCTGCGCGGTGGTGCGACCGGGCTGCACCGCCGAGGTCCAGGCGGTGGTGCGCCTGGCGGCCGCCGCGCGGGTGCCGGTGCATGCGGTGTCGCGCGGGCGCAACTGGGGCTATGGCGACGCCTGCGCCCCGGCGCCCGGCGCCCTGCTGCTCGACCTCGGCCGGATGGCTGCGATCCGCGCCTGCGACCGCCAGCTGGGCACCGCCACCGTCGAACCCGGGGTCAGCCAGGGCCAGCTGGCGGCCCACCTGGAGGCGCTCGGCGGGGACTGGATCGCCGACTGCACCGGCGCCGGTCCCGACGCCAGCGTGATCGGCAACCTCGCCGAGCGCGGCTTCGGCCACAGCGCCTACGGCGACCGCTTCGCCCATGCCTGCGCCTTCGAGGTGGTGCTGGGCGACGGCAGCGTGGTCGAGACCGGCTTCGCCGGCCTGCCCGGGGCGCGCGCCGCCGGGGTCTACAAATGGGGCATCGGGCCATCGCTCGACGGCCTGTTCACCCAGGGCAACCTCGGCCTGATCACCCGCGCCACGGTGTGGCTGATGCCACGCCCGCAGGCGCGCGCCATGCTGCTGCTGCGCTGCGAGCGCCAGGACGGGGTGCTGCCGCTGATCGAGGCGGTGCGCACGCTGCGCCTGGAGGGGGTGCTCGACAGCACCGTGCACGTATTCAACCGCATGCGCCTGCTCGGCGGGGTGGCGCCCTTCCCCTATGGGGCCAGCGACGGCTCCCAGGCCCTGGAGCTGTCGCATCCCGCCCTGGTGGCGGCGCTGGCGCGCGAGCACCGCCTGCCGGCCTGGGTCGCCAGCGCGGCCCTGGCCGGGCCGCCGGCGCTGGTGCGCGCCAGCGTCGGCGCGGTGCGCGCGCGCCTGCGCGCCGAGGGCTTTCCCGGCTCGGCGCTGGTGCTCGGCCCGCGGCGCATGGCGCTGGTGCGCGGCGCCGCCGCGCTGGTGCCGGGCTGGGCCGGCGGCGCGCGCCTGCGCGCCCAGGTGGGCAAGCTCGACCTGCTGTGGAAGCTGCTCGCCGGCCAGCCGGACAACGGTTCGCTCACCGGTGGGGGGTGGCGCGCCCGGCGGGTGCAGGCCGGTTCGCACGATCCCCGCGACGGCGGCGCCGGCATGGTGTGGGTGTCGCCGGTGCTGCCCGCCACTGGCGCCGCGGTGGCCGAGGTCGAGGCGCTGGCGCGCACGGTGGTGCACGGGCACGGCTTCGAGCACCAGGTGACCTATTCGTTCATCAATCCGCGCGCCCTGTGCGGGGTCACCAGCATCTGCTTCGACCGCGACGACCACGGCCAGCGTGCGCGCGCGGTGCAGTGCCACGATGCCCTGCTCGACCGCCTGCTCGCGGCCGGCTACTGCCCCTATCGTGCCGCGCCCATGACCGTGCGCCGGCTTTGGGACCATCCGGTGGCGGCCTGGGACGTGCTCGGCCGCCTGCGCGCCGCCCTCGACCCCGCCGGCGTGCTGTCGCCCGGCCGCTACCTGCCGAGTCCCGGATGAGGTCCGACTCTATTCCTACAATGAGCAGATTGATCACCGCCACGACGCCACGACGCCACGAGGAAAGGGCTTGGGGTGATCATCTCCCTCCCCCGTCGGGTGAGAGACGGTTTCGATGCGGGTCGATTTCCGGCCGTGGCGTCGTGGCGTCGTGGCGGTCGAATCGTCGGCTTTTTGATGTCCGTGCGTGCCGGTTGCCGTCGATCGCACCCCCGTGCGTAGTGGGGCACGACCCAGGAGGTCGATGACGCACCGGGCCTGCCATCCGGGCGCAGGCGGCGATTGCCGGCTGTCCGTGCCGCCACGGCGCCATCATCGGTCGATGATGAGCGCCGCAGGGGTCGTGTTGCCGCCCATCCTCCGGGCCGTGCGGGGTCGCGCATGAGCGCGCCTGGCGACCTGCGCGGCACCCTCGACCTGGTGGCGCCGCTGGCGGCGGATCCGCCCGCCGCCGCGCCGCTGCCGCGCGCGCTGCTGCCGGCGGGCACCGACTGGGACGGCTGGCTGGTCGAGGAGCCGGTCGGGCACGGCGCCATGGGCCAAGTCTACCGCGCCCGCCATCCCGACCACGGCCTGGGCGCGCTCAAGATCATGGCCGCCGACGGCCTCGCCGATCCCGAGGCGCGCACCCGCTTCGCCAACGAGGCGCGCCTGGCCGCCCTGGTGCAGGCGCCGCAGGTGGTGCGGGTGCTGGCCAGCGGGGTGCGCCAGGGCCATCCCTGGCTGGCGATGGAGCTGGTCGAGGGCCGCTCGCTGGCCGAGGACCTGCGTTCCGCCAGCCGGCCGCCGCCGCCGCCCACCGCCGCCGGATTCGCCCTGCAGGCCGCGCGCGGGCTGGCCGCCGCGCACGCCTGCGGCCTGGTGCACCGCGACATCAAGCCCGCCAACCTGCTGCTCGACGGCGACGATGCGCTCAAGATCGCCGACTTCGGCCTCGCCCGCCTGGCCGGGGCCAGCACCCTCACCCGCACCGGCACCGTGCTGGGCACCCCGCAGTACCTCTCGCCCGAGCAGGGGCGCGGGCTCGAGGCCGACCACCGCGGCGACCTCTACAGCCTGGGCTGCGTGCTCTTCGAGCTGCTCACCCTGCGCCCGCCGTTCATCAGCGGCAGCGTCGAGGCGCTGATCTTCCAGCACAACTACGCCGAGCCGCCGCTGCCCACCGCGCTCAACCCCGACGTGCCCGCCGACCTCCAGGCGGTGTGCCTCAAGTGCCTGCAGAAGGACCCCGCGCGGCGCTATGCCGATGCCGCCACCCTGGTCGAGGACCTCGAACGGGTGGCCGCCGGCCTGGCCCCGCGCAGCGCGGTGTTCGCCCCCGGCCGCCTCGCCACCGGCGCCGACGAGGCGCTGCGCGCGCATGCCGGCTGGCGCCGGCGCTGGTGGCCGCTGGCCGCCACCCTGGCGGCGCTGGCGGCGGCGGGGGCGCTCGGCTGGTGGTGGTGGGATGCGCGCAAGGCCGAGAGCGCGCAGGTGCGTGCGCGCCTGGCCCCGCTCGCCCGCGCCGCCTCCGCCCCCGCCACCGCCGAGGCCGACCTCGCGCGTCTGGCGCGCCTGGCCGGGGGCGACGATCCCCAGGTGCAGCAGGGCCGCGCCCGCCTGGCCGAACTGGCCGCGGTGCGCCAGGCCCTGGTCCCGCTCGAAGGCCGCTGCGCCGAACCGGCGGCGCGCACCGAGGCGGCCGCCCTGGTCGGCCGCCTGGCCGCCCTCACCGGCGGCGAGGATCCGGCCTTGCGGCCATGGCTCGAACGCCTGACCGCGGTCGAGTCGGAGGTCCTGCAGCTGCGCGCCGCCCTCGGCCGGCTCGACGCCGGCCTGCCCGACGCGGCCGAACGCCGCGTCGCCCGCCCGCGCCTGGAGCGCCTGGCCGCCCTGGCGGGCGCCGACGATGCCGGGGTGCGGCGCTGGAACGAGGCCCTCGCCGCCGGGGCCGAGCAGGAGGAAGCGCTGCGCCGGCGCTGCGGCCGGCTCGACGATCCCGCCCCGCTCACCGCCGCCGCCCTCGACGACCTCGCCGCCTGCCACCAGCGCCTGGCGCGCCTCGACCCCGCCGCCGCCCAGCCCGCCGGCTGGGCCGTCCGGCTGGAGCGCGAGCGCGAGCGCCTAGCCGCCCTGCGCGAACGCCTGGCGCGCGCCCTCGCCGCCGACCCGGGCGATGGGCGCGCCACCGCCGAGGCGGAGCAGGCGGCGCAGGCCCTGGCCGAACGCGAAGCCCTCGACCCCGCCGACGCCCAGCGCCTGGAGCGGCGCCAGCAGGCCGAACAGGAGCGCCGCGCCGCCGCCCTGGCCGAGCGCGCGGCGCTGGCGGCGCGCTGCGCGGTGCTCGACGCCCCGCGCA
>JAKLKR010000322.1:4923-5297 GCA_023150565.1 Planctomycetota bacterium | reverse complement strand
CCGGTTCTGAACCGGGGCTCCGGCCAGCATTCGCCAATGGGTTTATGTGGGCCCATCCTACGAGGCCGGAAGCCCGGGGCAGCCCCAGCTCCGCGGCCGATCCTCAACCGGGCACTCAACGCCATGGGGATCAAGGGCGTATACACCAGTTGTGAGCGCAATCAGGATCTTGGCGGTGATGGCTGGCGGCTTGGCGTTGATGGCGGTCGAGCCTGCAACCGGCGCCGTTGCCAAACCGGAAGCTCCGTTGCCCCAGGTCACCACCAAGGCAGTAGAAATCGCTCCGGCGGCCTCCGCCACCACCGGTGGGGTGCGGATCCAGCGCTTCTCGCTGGCCGGCAAATGGCGGGCAGCGCTGCTCCACCCGTTGCCCC
>JAKLKR010000322.1:0-4913 GCA_023150565.1 Planctomycetota bacterium | reverse complement strand
CGCAGAAGGTGACGCCGGCGAGTCCTGAGGCACAGGCGGCAGCCAAGCCGGGTTTTGACGATAGCGCCTGGGCCGAGGTCGAATTGCCGGCTTCGTGGGATCGGTTGGGGGGGGAATGGGCCCGCTCGGACGGCGAAGCGGCCTTCCGCCGCACCATCGACCTGGCGCCTGAACTGGCCGGCCGCGATTTCGAGATCCGCCTGGGGCCGATCGATGACATCGACGAGGTATGGATCAACGGCGTCCGTATCGGCGGCACCGGCAGGGAGGCCCCGGGCCACTGGGCCAAGCCACGCATCTACCGCATCAAGCCCGGGGTGCTGAAAGCCGGCTCCAACCTGGTGGTGGTGCGGGTGGTGGACCTGTTCAGCAATGGTGGTTTCACCGGTGGGCGCGACGACATGGAATTGCGCACCAGGAACTGATCCGGGGCCTGCTCGACGATTCGCCATGGTCAGCGGGGCGGGATTCCTAACCTGCGCCCCCCGTGGAACACCTGCTCATCGACATCGGCACCGTGGTGGTGGCGGCCACCGCCCTTGGCCTGGTGGCCCATTGGCTGCGCCAGCCGGTCATCCTCGCCTTCCTGGTGGCGGGCGCGCTGCTCGGTCCCGGCATCGGCTTCGGCTGGGTGCAGGATCGCGGCTCGATCGAGGTGATCGGATCCATCGGCCTGGTGCTGCTGCTGTTCGTCATCGGCCTCGAGCTCGACCTGCGCCAGGTGCTGGCCAGCGGGCGGCAGCTGCTGGTCACCGGCCTGGGCCAGTTCCCGCTCTGCGCCGGTCTCGGCCTGCTGGTGTTCCCGCTCATGGGTTTCGGCCTCGCGACTGGGCGGTTGGAGGCGCTCTATCTGGGGATCGCCTGCGCCCTTAGTTCCACCGCGATCGTGGTCAAGGCCCTCGCCGACAAGGCCGAACTCGACACTGTGGCCGGGCGGCTGACCGTCGGCGTGCTGGTGCTGCAGGATGTGTTCGCCATCCTGGTGCTGGGCTTCCAGCCCAATTTCAGCGACCCCAAGCCCTGGCCCCTGGCCAAGGCCCTGCTGTCGACGGTGGTGCTGCTGGCGGTGGGCTGGACGGTGGCGCGCTACCTTTTGGGTCGGGTGTTCGCCAGCGTCAGCCGCTCGACTGAACTGGTGGTGGCGGTGTCGATCGCCTGGTGCGCGCTGATGGCCGGCATCGCCCATCACCTCGGGCTGTCCAAGGAGATGGGCGCGCTGGTGGCCGGTCTGGCCATCGCCGCCTTCCCCTACCGCCTGCATGTGACCGCCAAGACCCTGCCCCTGCGCGATTTCTTCCTCACCCTTTTCTTCGTCTCGCTGGGCATGGGCATTCCCGCCCCGGCCTGGGGCATGGTCGCTCCGGTGGCCGGAGTGGTGGCGGTGGCGGTGCTGAGCCGCTTCCTGACCGTATGGCCGCTGGTGGTGTGGTCGGGTGGTGGCCATCGCGCGGCGGTGATCACCAGCATCAACCTGGCCCAGATCAGCGAGTTCGGCCTGGTGATCGCCGCCCTGGGGGTGCAGTTCGGGCACATCGGCGGGCACATCACCGGCATCCTCACCTATGCCATGGCCATCACCGCGGTGCTGTCGAGCTACGGCATGCGCTGGAACGACCGCATCTTCGCCTGGGGCGAGCGCCTGTGGCGGCGGGGCGGCGAGGTTTCCGGCCTGCATGCCGCCATCAGCCATGGCCCGGGGGCGGGGGCCCATCCGGTGGCCATCCTCGGCTTCCACCGCATCGGACGCGCCATCGCCGACGGGCTCGCACCGCACCTGCGCCAGCACCTGCTGGTGATCGACTTCCATCTCGAAACCCTGGAGCGCCTGCGCGGTGAGGGCATCGCCGGCCATTTCGGCGACATCGGCAGCCTCGACACGCTGCATCATGCCCATGTGGAGCATGCCCGGGTGATCGTGTCCTCGGTCCCGGACCTGCTGCTCAAGGGCACCGACAACCTGACCTTGGCGCGGACCTGCCGGGCCCTGGCGCCCAAGGCCTACCTGATCGCCACCGCCGATACGCCCGAGGCCCGCGCCCGGCTGGAGGCGGAGGGGGTCGATCTGGTGGTGATGCCCTGGGAATTGGCAGGCGAACGCATGGCCCAGGCGGTGGCCAAGGCGCTGGGTGCCGAGCCGCCGCAGCGGTAGAACGGTCAAACGCATCACCCCCGGGGTTGGCCCGGGGGTGATGCATGCTCCAACCGATCAGGCGGTCACTTGGCGGGCGCAGGCGTTGCCGCCGGGGCGGCCGGAGCCGGGGCTGCCGGCCAGGGCTTGCCGTTGCCGAGCAGATCCGGGCGGTCTTTCCCCTCGCGGAAGATCTTGTTCAGCGCCTGGGCCTTCTCCTTGGTCGAGAAGTCGGGGTACTTGACCGGGGTGAGGATGCCCTTGGCCGCCAGCAGACGCGCGGTGGCGACCCGGACCTCCTGGGCGAAGTCGTTGGCGGCGCCGAGGATGCGCTGGCATTCCTGGGGCGCGTGGAAGCCCATGCCGTTGTTGGCGGCGACGTAGTCCCAGCGCAGTTGGGCGCGGCGCACCAGGGTGCGGGCCTCCTTCAGCTCGTCATCGCTGCATCCTGCCTGCATGCAGGCGGCGACATCGAAGTGGGCGCGGGCGATGGCGGACTCGGCCATCTTGCGGCCCTCGAACACCTTGTCCTGGATCTCTTCGACGCGCTTGCGCAGCTGATCCTCGCCCCAGCGATGGCAGACCGCGCAGGAATTGGCGATGTTGAGCAGCGGCGAGCGCACCTGGTGATCGCTGAACTTGGCTCCGCCCTCGGTCTTGTAGGGCATGTGGCAGTCGGCGCAGCTCACCCCGTTGTAGTAGTGCACGCTCTTGGTGTAGATCTCGTAGTCGGGGTGCTGCATCTTGATCATCGGCGACTTGGAGATCGCGTGGGTCCAGTCGGTGAACTTGACCTCATCATAATACTTTTCCATGTCCTCGGGGGCCAAGCCCTTGTCCCAGGGGAACTTGAGGTAGGCCTTGGGCTCCTTCTGGAAGTGATATTCGACGTGGCACTGGGCGCACACCAGGGTGCGCATCTCCTGGTGGGTGGCCTTGGCGATGTCCTTGCCCATGGCCCTGAAGCCCTCGACCAGGGCCGGGCGGGTGATCACCAGGGCGTTGGTCTTGGCATCGTGGCAGTCGGCGCAGCCGGTGGCGTGGGTGACCTGGTTGGCGAGGTCCTTGAAGCCGCCGGCGGTGCTGCCCGGGGCCTGGTAGGCATAGAACTTGTCCGGACCGCCCAACTCCTTCATCAGCCGCGGCACATCCGGGCTCTTGCAGGTCCAACAGGTGGCGGGCTGCTTGACCACCTGGGTGCGCTTGGTCTCAAGCGGGTCCTCGATGCAATACACGTGGCCGCGAGCCTGCTTGTAGTCGACGGCGAAGGCGTAGCCCGAGAACAGGATGACGTTGTTGGGGTCCTCGGCGAGCAGGTCGCGAGGGAAGCTGCCACCGTACTTGGTCATGGTGGTGCTGTCGGCCATGGCCTTGTAGGAATCGTACTGGCGCGGGTAGGCATCCTTCCAGCTGGCGGCGTCCTCGATCGGGGTGCCGATGGTCTTGGGCTGGACCGCGACCTGGGCCTCGGTGCGGCGCTCCAGGATGGAGGCCACCAGCAGGCCGAGGGCGAAGGTGGCCACCGCGGCCACCACGAACAGCACCCAGCCCCGGCAGGAGCCGGTGGTGCAGGTGTCGGGCTTGTTCTCAGGGGCGGTCATTTGCGGGGCTCCGGAGTCGCTGGATCGGGGCGGGCCTGACGCCCGCCGATGGCCTGATTGGCCTGGTCCTCGATCACCTTGGGCAGGTGCGGGGCCATGATATTGGGAGTGGCGGACAAGCTGCGGGCGAAGCCGTGCGGGACCTCGCGGTGGCAATCCCAGCACAGGCGTTCGCCCTGGTGGACCCCGCTGGTCAGCTGGCTGTGGCAGCGCAGGCAGTTCTGCTGCACCACCGGCTTGGCACCTTCGCTGATGCGGATGACCTGGGGTTCGGCATGGGCGATGAAGATCGAGGAATGGCGCATGCCATCCTGAGCCTTGAATGCGTACTGCCGCACCACCGTGTCGTGGGGCACATGACAGTCATTGCAGGTCGCCACCCGGGCGTGGCTGGAATGCTGCCAGGACAGGTACGAAGGGTTCATTACATGGCAGTTGACGCAGGTTTCCGGCTTGTCGAGCATGTAGGATGGGGCTCGGGACAAGTAGATCGCTGCCATACCCAGCCCACCGGCAATACCCAGGGTGCCCATGATGCCCAGACGCCAGGAGCGGGGAATCCAGCCCAGGGTGAGCGCATGACGTAACGGGGAACGGCCAGACGGTGCCATGAGGGTAGTTTTGTATATCTGGACATCATGGTATGGAAATAGGATATCCCCCGATGGAGGGGGACGGTCAGGGGTTGGCTCGTCCCGCGTCCTGTCTAGGTTCCGTGCCCCGTCAGGAGTGCTCCATGCGCATCGCCATCTTCGGCACCGGCTACGTCGGCCTGGTCACCGGCACCTGCTTCGCCGAGATGGGCAACGAGGTGGTCTGCATTGATGTGGATGCCGGCAAGATCGACCGGCTGCGACGGGGCGAGATCCCCATCTACGAGCCCGGCCTGGGCGAACTGGTGGAGGACAATGTCCGCCACCACCGCCTGTCGTTCACCACTGATGCCGCGGTGGGCCTGCGCGGCGCCGATGCCGCCTTCATCTGCGTCGGCACCCCGATGTCCGACGACGGCCAGGCCGACCTGCGCTATGTCGAGGCGGCCGCCCGCGACATCGGCCGGCGGCTCGAGCGTGGTTTCCCACTGGCTGTGCAGCACATCCACCGGACGCACGGCAACGCCGTGGGCGCGCGCATCGCGCACCAGCTGCGCCGGCGCGTAAAAGCCCATGGGCTGGCTGTCGAGC
>JAKLKR010000321.1 GCA_023150565.1 Planctomycetota bacterium | reverse complement strand
GTCGGCATGGGCCAGACCCTGGCCGACACCGTCCCCGCCGCCAAGGCGCTGCTCGACCAGGCCGACGCCCTGCTCGGCTTCCGCCTGAGCGAGACCGTGCTCAAGGGGCCCGAGGCCGACCTCACCCGCACCGACGTCAGCCAGCCCGCCATCCTGGTGGCCAGCTGCATGGCGCTGGAGGCGCTCAAGGCCAAGACCGGCACGGTGGCCTTCGACGCCTGCGCCGGCCTGTCGCTGGGCGAGTACACCGCGCTGGTCGCGGCCGGGGCGGTGTCCTTCGCCGACGCGGTCAAGCTGGTGCGCCTGCGCGGCCAGGCGATGCAGGATGCCGCCGCCGCCGCCCCCAGCGGCATGGTGGCGCTGATCGGCCCCGACGAGGCCACCGCGCAGAAGCTGTGCGACGCCTGCGCCGAGGGCGAGGTGCTGCAGGTCGCCAACCTCAACAGCCCCGGCCAGGTGGTGATCTCCGGCGCCAAGGCCGCCTGCGAGCGCGCCGCGGCCAAGGCCAAGGAGTTCGGCATCCGCCGCGCCCTGCCCCTGCCGGTGGCCGGCGCCTTCCACAGCGCGCTGATGGCGCCCGCCGCCGCCCGCCTGCAGGCCGCCCTCGCCGCCACCCGCTTCAGCGACCCGCGCGTGCCGGTCTACACCAACGTCACCGCCCAGGCGGTCACCCGCGCCGCCGACATCCCCGGCCTGCTGGTGCGCCAGCTCACCAGCCCGGTGCGCTGGGCCGACTCGGTGGTGGCGATGCGCGGCGCCGGCATCGGCGAGTTCTGGGAGCTGGGCCCCAAGAAGACCCTCTCGGGCATGATCGCCCAGACCGCCAAGGACGCGGTCTGCCGCAACCTCGACACCGCCGCCGACCTGGCCGGATTCTAGCCTTCCCGGGCGCTTCCGCCGGCCCGGCGGCGTTACCAGGCCGTTACCGCCGGCCCGGCGCCGCCGGCGATGATCGCAGGCGGAGTCCCCGCCATGCCCCGCATCGCCCCGCTCATCGTCCTGCTGCTGGCCGCCGGCACCGCGCCCGCCCTCGACCTCGTCCCGCTGACCACTCCCCCCGGCACCATCGCGGTGTCAGGGGCGGCGCGCGTGCTGGCGGTGCCCGACGAGGTGGTGGTGACCCTGGCCGCCGAGGCCTTCGAGAAGGACCTCGCCCTGGCCAAGACCGCCACCGATGGCGCCATCGTCGCCACCCGCGCCGCCGCCCGCGAGCTGGGGGTCGCCGAGGAGCGCATGCAGACCGACGCCATCGACATCGCGGTGTCCTGGCACGGCCCCGGCAGCCTGCCCGCCTACGGCGCCGAGCACCGCTACTTCAAGGTCCGGCGCGGCCTGGTGGTGACGCTGGCCGCACCCGACCAGCTCGACGCCCTGCTCACCCGCGCCCTGGCCGGCGGCATCACCTCGGTCGATGGCATCGTCTTCCGCAGCACCCGCCTGGCCGAGCACCGCGCCGCCGCGCGCCTGCAGGCGGCCCAGGCGGCGCGCAGCAAGGCCGAGGCCCTGGCCGGGGCCCTGGGCGCCCGCCTGGGCCACCCGCTGTCGATCGGCGAGCAGGGCGACCGCTGGTCCTGGGGCGGCTGGAACCGGCGCAGCGGCTCCGCCTACGGGCAGATGCAGAACGTCCAGGTGCAGGTCGACGGTGGCGGCCAGGCCGGCTCCGACGGCACCGTCGCGCCCGGACGCATCGCCATCGACGCCGAGATCCACGTCCAGTTCCAGCTCGCCGCGCCGGCGCCCTGAAGCGCTCCCGGCGGGTCAGGACAGGCGGAACACGCCCCACGAGCGCGGTGCCAGCGCCACCGTCGCCCCGCCCGGACCGATCGCCAGCGCGGCACCGTCGCCCAGCACCAGCTCGGCGGCGGTGGCGCCGGGCAGGGCCACCGGGATGGCGGCGGCCTGGCCGCCGGGGTTGACCGCCACCACCGCGTCGTCGCCGCGGCGGTAGGCGAACGCCGGGCCGCGGTGGTTGAGCGGTGCGAAGGCGGCGCGGTTGCCCAGCGCCGGCCACGAGCGGCGCAGCGCCAGCAGGCGCTTCACGTGGCTGAGCAGCGAGCGCGGGTCGCGCTCCTGCGCCGCCACCGTCGGCCGGGCGGGGTCGGGATCGAGCGGCAGGTAGAGGTCGCGCGCCGGCGCCGACGAGAAGCCGGCGTTGCGCCCGGGGCCCCACTGCATGGGGGTGCGCGCGCCGGTGCGGGTGTAGCCGCCCTCGCGGCTGGGCAGGCCGGGGACGTGGCGCATGCCGATCTCGTCGCCGTAGTACACCACCGGCAGCCCGGGCATGGTGAACAGCATGGCGTAGGCCACCCGCAGGTCGCGGCGGTCGAGCAGCTTGGCGATGCGGTGGATGTCGTGGTTGCCGGTGGGCAGGCTGACCAGGCCGGTCTCGCGGGTGCGCTCCCAGGCCGGCATGAAGGCCTCGAGGAAGGGCGCGATGTCGCCGCCCTCGGCGCGCAGGAAGGCGCCGTCGCCGCGCTCGTCGTTCCATGCCGCGCCGCGCAGGCGGTTGTAGGCCGGGTTGTTGAAGTGGATGAGGAAGTCGGCGTGGAAGCCGGCGGGGATGGCCTCGGCCGGCTGCGACCACTCGCTGATCAGCGCCGCCTGCGGCCATTCGCGGTCGAACCAGTCGCGCACCCCGTTCCAGAACGCGGTCACCCCCGAGATGGCGTAGCCGCCGGCGCTGCGCTTGACCAGCGACGAGGCCATGTCGACGCGGAAGCCGTCGCAGCCGAGTCTGAGCCAGAACTCCATGATCCGGCGCATCTCGCGCCGCACCGCGCGCGGGCCGGGGGCGTCGACGCCCTGCTGCCAGGGCTTGGCCGGATCGGGGTCGATGAAGCCGAAGTTGAGCGCCGGCTGGAACCAGAAGAAGTTGGTGAGGTAGCTGCCGTCGCGCTCGCCATAGCCCTGCACGAAGCGGTGGCCGGGGCCGGGGTCGGTCCACACCGTGTCGGTGAAGATGTACCAGTCGCTGTGCTGGTTGCGCTCGGCGCGGCAGGCGGCCTTGAACCAGGGATGCTCGACCGAGGTGTGGCCGGCGACCAGGTCGAGGATGATGCGCAGCCCGCGCCGGTGCGCCTCGCGGCACAGGCGGCGGAAGTCGGCGTTGCTGCCGTAGCGCGGGGCGATGCGGTAGAAGTCGCTGACGTCGTAGCCGGCGTCGCCGAACGGCGAAGCGAAGCAGGGGTTCAGCCACACCGCGGTGCAGCCGAGGTCGCGGATGTGGTCGAGGCGGGCGATCAGGCCGGCGAGGTCGCCGATGCCGTCCCCGTTCCCGTCCTGGAAGGACTGGGGATAGACCTCGTAGACCACCGCCTCGTCGAGCCAGGCGGGCCAGCGGCGGGGGCGGGGGCGGGCGGGGCGGCGGGTGCTCATGCCCGCACGCTGGCGGGCGGGGACAGGGGGCAAGCCCGCGGCCGGATGCCCTCAGATCACCAGCGCCCCGTCCGCCGCCAGGGTGCGGCGCAGCGCCGCCGGGTCGACCGCGGCCATGGCGGTGCCGGCGCCCAGGGCCAGGGCGGCGGCGGTGCCGGCGGCCTCGCCCATCTGGTTGCAGTTCACCATCACGCGCACCGCCCCGAAGGCGCCCGGGTCGGCGTCGAAGCAGCGCCCGGCCACCAGCAGGTTGTCGAGCGCGCGCGGCACCAGGCTGCGGTAGGGCACCTGGTAGAAGGTGGGGTCGACCGCCTGCGGCGCGCGCCAGCGGCCCAGGTGCGCCTGCTGGCGCTCGTCGAAGCGCACCTCGCGCCCGTCGAGGTAGCGGAAGGTCAGGCCGCCGCCGCCCTGGGCGTGGATGTCGACGCGGTAGCTGCCGTTGGCGATGGCGTCGTCGAAGCGCACGCCGTGCAGCACCTCCTGCTCGGTGAGGCGGTGCAGGCAGTCGGCGTGCGCGGTCTCGCGGATGCCGATGCGCGCCGGGATCGCCGCCAGCGCCGGGGGCGGGGCGCCGGCCGCGGCCGCCTGCCGGCGCAGCAGGTCGGTGATGCGCCGCACCTGGGCGCGGCCCTCGACCTCGGCGCGGGTGAGGGCGTCGGCGTCGCTGGTGTCGGCGCCGTGCACGCGGGTGCCGAACACCAGCTCCAGGTCGCCGGCGCCGGGCACCGGCGCGGTCCACACGAAGCCGTGGCGCAGGGCCTGGGGGTCGGCGGGGTCGAAGAGGGTGCGGGTGAGGTCGAAGCCGGGCGCGGCGCGGCGTAGCGCCCCCAGCCCCGCCACCAGCGCGGCGGTGGTGGGCGGCTGCAGCACCTCGTGGCGGCGCAGGGCGACCCCGGCGCGGCGCAGCACGTCGGCGTCGCCCGATGCGTCGACCACCGCGCGCGCGCGGATGGCGCGCCGGCCGCTCTTGTCCTCGATCACCACCGCCTGCACCCGGCGGCCCTCGACCGCCACCGCCGCCAGGCGCGCATGCAGGAAGGTGCGGATGCGCGCCTGCTCGCCCACCATCACATCCAGCTCGCAGGCCAGCTCGGCGGGGACGAAGCAGTACTGCCAGTTGGGGTTGTCGCGCCCCTGCTCGATCACCGCGCCGCGGGTCGCCAGGCGCTCCATCACCTGGCTGGTGAGCCCGGCGATGACCTGGCGCCGGCCGACGGTGTCCCACAGCGAATGCCACACGCACACCATGCTGGCGGTGGCGGTGCCGCCGAGCTGGTTGAGCTGCTCGACCAGGCACACCGACAGCCCGCGGCGGGCGGCGGCGATGGCGGCGAAGACGCCGGTGCAGGAGCCGCCGACCACCACCAGGTCGCACTCGGCGGCCACCGGGATGTCGCGGGCGGGTTCGTGGAGGGTGTCCATGGCGGCATCATGGCCGGCGGGGGACGCCGGGGCTAGCCCATCCGGTGCTGCCGCGTTGCCGTTCCGGTGCTGCCGGCGAGCATGGCGCCATGCCCGCCGCCTTCGCCACCGCCCTCGGCCGTGCGCTTGCCGACCTGCGCCTGGCCTGCGCGGTCGCGGTGGTGTGGAAGGACGCCGACCCCTCGTGGTGGGCGCGCCTGCCGCCGGCGCTGTCGCAGCACCGCAACCCGCACTGCCTGGCGGTGAAGGCCGACCGCCTGCGCCTGGCGCGCTGCATCGGCATCGACGCGCTCGAGGACGGCGACTTCGCCCCCGCCCAGGCCTTCCGCCTGCGCAGCTGCCCGTTCGGGGTGGCCGAGCTGCTGGTGCCGGTGCGGGTGGGTGGCATCTACCACGGCTGCGCCCTGGTGGGGCCGTGGCGCGGCGCGGCGGCGCCGGTGTGCGCCGCCACCCACGCCGCCCTGCCGCCGCTGCCGCCGCGCGCGCGCCTGGCGGCGTTGGCGCG
>JAKLKR010000320.1 GCA_023150565.1 Planctomycetota bacterium | reverse complement strand
CGCCGCACTGACGCTGCCATGGTCCCAGATCGGCGAACAAGAGGCTCCGTCGACGTGGGCGTCGACGCTCCCAAAGCGGCCGTCCGCCATTCTCCCGCCTTAGCGTTACGCCATGGGGCCGAGGCCCCCCAGAAGGCCCCGCCGTGGCGCAGCCCGGCGCTCCGCGTCAGCGGGGCTTCCGCCGCAGGCGGAAGGGGCCTGGGAGGGGAGGAGCCGTGAACGTCTCGGCCTGGTCGATCCGCCACCCGGTGCCGGCGGTGCTGCTGTTCGCCCTGCTCTGCGCCCTCGGCCTGTGGTCGTTCCACCGCCTCGGCATCCAGCACTTCCCCGACATCGACTTCCCCGCCATCACCGTCTCGGCCGGGCTCGAGGGCGCCTCGCCGGCCCAGCTCGAGACCGAGGTGGCGCGCAAGCTCGAGGACGCCATCGCCGGGGTCGCCGGCATCGAGCACCTGCGCACCACCATCACCGACGGCTCGGTCAGCCTGACGGTGCAGTTCGGCCTCGAGCGCAACCTCGGCGACGCCCTCGACGAGGTGCGCGACGCGGTCGAACGCACCCGCGCCGACCTGCCCGCCGACCTGCCCGCCCCGGTGGTGTCCAAGGTCACGGTCGCCGGCCGGCCGGTGCTGACCTTCGTCGCCGCCTCCGACAGCCTCGACGAGGAGGCGCTGTCGTGGTGGGTCGACGACACCGCCGGCAAGGCCCTGCTGGCGGTGCCCGGGGTGGGGCGGGTCGCCCGCATCGGCGGGGTCGACCGCGAGGTGCTGGTCGAGCTGGATCCCGCGCGCATCGACGCCCTCGGCATCGGCCCGGCCGCGCTCGCCGACCAGCTCGCGCGCGTGCACCTGGAAGCCTCGGGCGGGCGCGGCGAGGTCGGCGGCGCCCGCCAGTCGCTGCGCACCGCCGGCCGCGCCGGCACCGCGGCCGAGCTGGCGGCGCTCGAGCTGCCCCTGGGCGACGGCCGGCGGGTGCGCCTCGACCAGGTGGCGTCGGTGCGCGACACGGTGGCCGAACGCGGCGCCATCGCGCGCTACGACGGCGCCCCGGTGGTCGGCTTCGAGGTCTCGCGCAGCACCGGCGCCAGCGAGGTGGCGGTGGCCGAGGCGGTGCGCGCGGCGGTGCGGCGGCTGGGCGAAGCCCATCCCCGCCTGCGCCTGACCGAGGCCAGCGACAGCGTGGCGCCGGCGCTGGAATCCTATCGCGGCAGCATGCTCATGCTCGCCGAGGGCGCCCTGCTGGCGGTGGCGGTGGTGCTGCTCTTCCTGCGCAACCTGCGCGCCACCCTGATCTCGGCCGCGGCCCTGCCGCTCTCGGTCATCCCCACCTTCCTGGCCATGCACCTGCTCGGCTTCACCCTCAACACCATCACCCTGCTCGCGCTCGCGCTGGTGGTGGGGATCCTGGTCGACGACGCCATCGTCGAGATCGAGAACATCGTGCGCCACCAGCGCGGCGGCAAGCCGCCGCGCCAGGCCGCGCTCGAGGCCGCCGACGAGATCGGCCTCGCGGTCATCGCCACCACCTTCACCCTGGTGGCGGTGTTCCTGCCCACCGCCTTCATGCCCGGCATCCCCGGGCTGGTGTTCCGCCAGTTCGGCTGGACCGCCGGCATCGCCGTGGTCGCCTCCCTGCTCGTCGCCCGCCTGCTCACCCCGATGATGGCCGCCCACCTGATGAAGGCGCTGCCGCCCGAGGCCGCCGATGCGCGCGACGGCGGCCTGATGCGCGGCTACCTGGCGCTGGCGGCCTGGTGCCTGCGCCACCGCCTGCTCACCGTGGCCGCCTGCGCGCTGTTCCTCGGCGCCTCGCTGCTGCTGGTGCCCCTGCTGCCCAAGGGCTTCATGCCCGCCCAGGACCGCGGCCAGACCACCGTCGGCATCGAGCTGCCGCCGGGCAGCCCGCTCGCCGCCACCGCCGAGGCCGCGGCGCGGGTGCGCCCGCTGATCGCCGCCCTGCCCGAGGTGCGGCACGTGATCGAGGTCGCGGGCGCCGCCGGCGGCGGCGGCGGCGGGCCCGGCGGCGGCGCCACCGCCTCGCTGCGCCAGGCCACCCTGACCGTGGTGCTGGCCCCGCGCGGCGAGCGCCAGCGCTCGCAGGCCGAGGTGGAATCCGCGCTGCGCCACATCCTGGCCGCGGTGCCGGGGGTGCGCATCACGGTCGGCTCGGGCCATTCCGGCGAGAAGCTGGAGGTGGTGCTGGCCGGCGACGACGCCGGCGCCCTCGCCAGCGCCGCCCAGGCGGTGGTGCGCGACCTGCGCGCCCTGCCCGGCCTGGGCAACGTCACCTCCAGCGCCAGCCTGCTGCAGGACGAGGTGCGCATCGTCCCCGACCACGCCCGCGCCGCCGAGCTGGGGGTGACCAGCGCGGCGCTGGCGGCGACCATCCGCCTGGCCACCGCCGGCGACTTCGCCGCCAACCTCGCCAAGCTCGACCTGCCCCAGCGCCAGGTGCCGATCCGCGTGCGCCTGGCCGAGGGCCTGCGCGGCGACCTGGAGGCGCTGCGCCGGCTCAAGGTCGCGGGCGCGGCCGGAGCGGTGCCCCTCGCGGCGGTGGCGACGGTGGAGCTGGGCAGCGGCCCGGCGGCGATCGCCCGCCTCGACCGCAGCCGCCAGGTGACCCTGGCGGTCGAGTTGAACGGGCGTTCGCTGGGCGCGGTGCAGCAGGAGGTCGACCGCCTGCCGGCGCTGGCGGCGCTGCCGCCCGGGGTGGTGCGCAGCGCCGGCGGCGACGCCGAGCGCATGGCCGAGCTGTTCGGCGCCTTCGGCACCGCCATGGCGGTGGGGGTGCTGTGCATCTACCTGGTGCTGGTGCTGCTGTTCCACGACTTCCTGCAGCCGGTGACCATCCTCGCGGCCCTGCCGCTGGCGGTGGGCGGGGCGCTGCTGGCGCTGCTCCTCACCCGCTCCGGCTTCTCGATGCCCTCGGTGATCGGCCTTTTGATGCTGATGGGCATCGTCACCAAGAACTCGATCCTGCTGGTCGACTACGCGGTGATCGCCCGCCGCCGCGGCCTGGCGCGCACCGAGGCCCTGCTCGACGCCTGCCACAAGCGCGCGCGGCCGATCGTGATGACCACCCTGGCGATGGGCCTGGGCATGCTGCCCATCGCCCTCGGCCTGGGCTCCGACGCCGCCTTCCGCGCCCCCATGGCGATCACCGTGATCGGCGGCCTGATCACCTCGACCCTGCTCAGCCTGCTGGTGGTGCCGGTGGCGTTCACCGTGGTCGATGACTGTGCCCAGGCGGCGCTCGGCCGTTTGCGCCGGCCTGTAAGCACAAGCAAGACAACTACTTTCAATCAATCTTGATCCAATATATTTACCCAATATATTGCAGTCGATGAGCACCATCGCCGTCTACCTCGACGATCGCCTGGAGCAGCGCTTGCGGCAAGCGGCGCAGCAGGATGGCGTGTCGGTCAGCCGCTGGGTGGCGCGCCTGGTCGAGGAACGCACCGCGGTCGCCTGGCCGGCCGAGGTGGTCGCCCTGGCCGGGGCCTGGGCCGACGAGGACCTCCAGCGCCCGGCCGCCGGTGACGATGTGCCCCGGATCGCCCTGTGACGCCGCGCCTGCTGCTCGACACCAACACCGTCATCCACTTCCTCAAGGGCCACGCGGCGGTGCAGGCGCGCTGGCTGGCCACCAGCCCGAGCCTGGTGCACCTCTCGGCGGTCTCGCTCTATGAACTGCTGGTGGGCGCCACCACCAGCACCCGGCCGGACCTGCGCCGCACCCAGGTCGAGACCCTGGTGCGCGCGATCACCGTGCTGCCCTTCGGCCCCGCCGAGGCAGAAGCGGCGGCGCGCATCCGCGGCCAGCTGCAACCCCAGGGCCGCCTCATCGGCCCGCTCGACACGTTGATAGCGGCCACCGCCCTGGCCCACGACCTCACCGTGGCCACCGCCAACCTGGGCGAGTTCGCCCGCGTCCCCGGCCTGCGCGTCGTGGACTGGACCGCGAGCGGGACATGAGCAGCCGCAGGCTGCTGGGGGGCGAAGGGCCTTCGGGCCCGGAGCGGAGCGGGGGCGCAGCCCCCGTACAAACAAGAACTGGGGACGGTGCAACCGGCCCCGGCGACGAAGTCGCCGCCCCCGCGGAGCGGGGGAAGTTCTTTGGCAGCATGCAGCCCCTCCCGGTCGACGAGGTCATCCCCGCCATCACCGCCGCGCTCGCGCGCCGGCCGGGGGTGGTGGTCACCGCCCCGCCGGGGTCGGGCAAGAGCACGCGGGTGCCGCCGGCGCTGGCCGACGCCCTGCCCGGCCAGGTGCTGCTGCTGCAGCCGCGACGCATCGCCGCCCGCGCCCTGGCGCGGCGCATCGCCCAGGAGCGCGGCTGGACCCTCGGCCAGGAGGTCGGCTTCCAGGTGCGCCATGAGCGCGTCGGCGGCCCCGCCACCCGCCTGTGGGTGATGACCGAGGGCACCCTCACCCGCCGGCTCGGCGACGACCCCTACCTGGAGGGGGTGTCAGCGGTGGTGCTCGACGAGTTCCACGAACGCAGCCTGCACAGCGATCTCGCCATCGCCTATTTGCGCGAGGTCCAGCGCACGGTGCGCGACGACCTGCGCCTGGTGGTGATGAGCGCCACCATCGATCCCGCGCCGGTGGCGGCCTTCCTCGACGCCGCGGTGGTCGACGCCCCCGGGCGGGTGTTCACGGTGACGGTGCGCCACCGCCCGGTCGAGCTGCGCGCGCGCCTCGAGGAGTCGGTGGCACCGGCGGTGGCCGAGGCGGCCGCCGATGCCGAGGCCGGCGACATCCTGGTGTTCCTGCCCGGCGCGGGCGAGATCCGCGCCTGCCAGCGCGCCCTCGCCGGCCTGCCCGCGCTCGCGGGGCGCGACATCCTGCCCCTGCACGGCTCGCTGCCAGGTGACGAGCAGGACCGCGCCATCGCGCCGTCGGCCACGCCCAAGGTGGTGCTCGCCACCAACGTGGCCGAGACCTCGGTCACCATCCCGGGGGTGCGCACGGTGATCGACACCGGGGTGGCGCGGGTCAACCGCTTCGACCCCGCCAGCGGCCTCGACCGCCTGGTGCTGGAGCCGATCCCGCGCTTCAGCGCCGACCAGCGCGCCGGCCGCGCCGGCCGCACCGCGCCCGGGCGCTGCTGGCGGCTGTGGTCGCCGGCGTCGGATGCCTCCCGCCCCCAGGCGCAGGACCCCGAGGTGCGCCGCGTCGACCTCGCCGGCACCGTGCTCGCGCTCAAGGCCTGGGGCTACGCCGACGCCCGCCGCTTCCCCTGGTTCGAGCCGCCGGAGGAGCACCGCCTGGCCGCCGCCGCCGAGCTGCTGGCCATGCTCGGCGCCAGCGACGGTCCGTGGGGCGCGCTCACCGCCCGCGGCGGGCGCATGGCCGCGCTGCCCG
>JAKLKR010000031.1 GCA_023150565.1 Planctomycetota bacterium | reverse complement strand
GAAGGCGTGAAGGTCGTCCCGGTGACGGGCACCATCCGCCGGGTCGGCACCGAATCGGAGGAGAGCCATGCCGGTCCCGACACGGAGGCGATCACGCAGGCGGTGGCGGCGGGGCTGGCGACCATTGCCCCGGTGGCGACCGGCGCGGCCTTTCCCTGGTCGAATGTCCTTGGCGGTGTTGGGGCGGCGTTCACTGCCGCGACCACCGGCTACCTCGCACTCAAGAAGCGGGAGCAGATGAAGGTGCTGGCTCCGAAGCGGGAGGCCTGAACGTGACCGCAGCGTCAGCGCACGAAACGGTCGAGCAGCAGATCCTCCAGGGACCTGCGTCCATCCAGCACGCTCACCACCACGACTCGGTGCGACTCGATGCGGTAAATGAGCCGCCACGGTTTCTCGATCAGTTCCTGGAAGGTCATGACGCCGTGCCAGCGCAACTCGGGGACAACACGGCCGCGCATGGGCAGCGAGGACAGGGTCTCCGCACGGGCCTCGATCCTCTCCACCACCTTCAAGGCGTTGATCGCGCTGTCCACCGCGATGTAGGCCGCAATCGCCTCCAGGTCGTCACGGGCCGTGACCGCCCATTCCACTCTGTACCGGGTCACGCCGGCTTCCCAGCTTTGGCCTCGGCGGCGATCCGCGCCTTCAGCCGTTTCTTCAAAGATCCGAACACCTCGGTCTGGGGGATGGTGCGCCCCTTGGCGACATCGGCCTCCCCCATGGCAACTAACTTCAGCATCATCATCGCGTCGCGGGTGCGCTGGTACGAATCGTGGTCCTGGATCACGACTGTGCTGGCGCCGTTCTGTGTCACGACGAGCGGGTTGCGGCTAGCGTTCACCTCATGGATGACCTCGGCAAGATGGGCTTTGACGAAGCTGACGCTTTGGGTGGCAGGCATGATGTCCTCAATTGGTCAAGACATGGTACGCGATCCTGACCTACAGGCAAACGGCCATCTGAGGATCGCCTGACATGGCGGGCGCCACTGGCATCCGGGCGGGTCGCGCCTTCGTCGAACTGTTCGCCGACGATCGCGCCCTTGTGCGCGGGCTGCGGAGCGCGCAGCAGAAGCTCGCGGCCTTTGGCGCAGCCGTGCGCGGCCTCGGCACGCAGATGCTTGCCCTTGGGGCAGGCGTCGTCGCGCCGCTGGCCCTGGCGGCGAAGTCCTTTGCCGACACGGGCAGCCAGCTGAACGACTTGGCCGCACGCACGGGGGTATCGGTCGAGGCCCTGGGGGAGTTGGGCTACGCCGCCCAGCAGTCCGGGGCATCCCTGGAGGACGTGGAGAAGGCCGTCCGCACCATGCAGCGGACCATCACCACGGCGATCAACGGCAGCGACCAAGCCGCCCAGGCGCTCGATCGGGTGGGCCTCTCCGCTGAGGCCCTTGCCGGCCTGAAGCCCGAGCAGCAGTTCGCCGCCATCGCGGCGACACTGGCCAGGATCGAGAACCCGACCGAGCGGGCAGCAGCCGCCATGGGCGTCCTGGGCAAGTCCGGCACCACGCTGCTGCCGATGGTGGCGGATCTCGCCGCCCTCCGTGCCGAGGCTCGGCGCCTGGGCGTGGTGATGTCGGGTGGCCAGGCGACGCTGGCCGATGACCTGGGTGACGCCTTCGACCGGGTCAAGGCCAGCCTGCAGGGCGCAGCGAACGCGGTCGGCACCGCCCTGGCGCCGGTGCTTCTGGATCTGGCCGGGAAGGTCACCGGCTTCCTGGTCGGTTTTCGCGAGTGGATCGCCCAGAACCAGGGGCTGGTGGTGACCATCCTCACCATGGGCGCTGCGGTCGCCGGCATCGGCGTCGGCCTTATCGCCCTGGGCATGGCGGTGTCGGGTGTCAGCGCCGGCATCGGTGCCCTGGCCTCGGCCGCATCGGTGGCCGGGACGGTCATCTCGGCGCTGGGTGCCGTGATCGGCGCCCTCTTCTCCCCCATCGGAGCAATGATCGCCGGGGTGGCGGCACTTGGCGCCGTGATCGTCACCCAGACCACCACCGGCCAGCAGGCGTTGGGCTTGCTGTCGGGTGGGTTCCAGACGCTGCAGGCCGATGCGGTGGACGCCTGGGGCGGCAGCGGTGCTCGGCGCGGCACCGACCCCGACGATCGCTGGGAGATCACCTACAAATTTGCCGCCTCACCGAACCAGAACGGCATGGCGGTGGGCAGCATCAGCGGAATCCAGAAGCGCGGCTGGGATTACCTCTGGGTCCAGTATGGGGATGACATCGATGCGACGGCGAAGGTGCTGATCAAGAAGCCGATCGCGGTCTACGTCGAACAGGTCTATCCGTTCGCGTCCTTCGCCGGCCTGGGGATCGGGTCGTGACCCTCGCCAAGGTCCGCCCTGGCCAGCCGCTGCGCATACCGGCCGACACCTTCAATGCCTTCGTCGATGTGGCGGCGGCCTATCAAGCCACGCGCACCTCGGTGCGGACGGAAGGCGGGGCGATCACCCCCACCGCCGGGGTGGTGACGGTGCGCAACGACACCGGCACTGACCAGGATCGCTTTGCGGTGCTGGGGATCAGCGCCCCGCTCATCCTGCCGACCGAGAACGCCGCTGCCTTCCAGGAGCGGATCGCGCTAGCCCTGGTCATTCCCGACCAGGACGCCCACGCCGACCGGTTTTGCATCCTCCAAGAACCCATCATCGCTGGGGCACTGGGGCGTGGTCTCATCGTGGGGGTGACGCCGGTTCGCCTCGATGTGCAGGCCGACGACGACCGGGTGGCCACCGTCGTCAGCAGCCCTTCGCTTTCATGCCGACCACACCAGGGCTGTTCGGCATCGCGGGACTGTGGGAGGCGGCAGGCGGTGTTGGCTCCGTCATCCTCATGACCGTGCCAGCCAACGAGGTGGTGGCGCCGGTCCATGACCGCATGCCGTTGGTGATCCCGCTGGCGGAGACGGGGCGTTGGCTGACGGCTGGGGTCAGCGTGAGCGATCTGCTAGGCCACGCACAGGCAATGATTTGGCGCCGGTGGCCGATCAGCAGGGCGATCAGCGACGTGAAAAAGGACGGTCCGGAGATCATAGCCCCAGCGTAGCGGGAGCTGATCAACGACCCTCCTTCCTCCGGGGTGCCCCCTACCCAAGAGCACCCCGGCCCCACCCGGTCAGTACTTCTGCCCGACCACGTCGGCGGCGTACTCGACCTTGCCGCCCTTAACCCCGGTCTTGGGGTCGGTCTCGGTGTAGGCGATGGTGATCTTGCCGTAGTCGAGACTGACCGTCTCGGCGGGCACCACACTGCCGTCGACCATCTCGCCGTTGGCCACCGCCGACACCAGCACGTCCTCCATGGTGATGGTCAGGTACGGCGTGCTGTCGCCGGTCGACCGGCACAAATCGAAAACGATCTTGGCCACTGGCTTGCCGGTGCACAGGGCCTTGAACAGGTTGGGGGTGGCCTTGTCGATGAAGTGGGTGAAAGCGAAGTGGTCAATCTCGACCCCAGCGCCGGAACGGGCACCGCCGTGGCTTGCGCGCACGGTGGGCTGGGCACCGCCGTAGGTGTAGCGCACCACGTCGATCTGGCCCTTGTGCTTGTCGTCGGTGCTCTGGCCGTCGATGCCGTCGATCTTGATGAAGGCTTTGATGGTGGAGAGGCTCATGGGATGTTCCTTGGTTCTTGGTTGGATGGGGTGTGGATTGAACGGTGCTTACCAGCTCAGCAGGGTAGCGCCAGCGGTGGAAAGAGCGGAGAGGATGAAGGTGATCATGGTGGGTGCCTTGGCTCGGAGGTTGGTGCGGTGGTTGCTCACCGGCGATGGCTGCATCCTGCCATACCCGCAACCCGCTTCTGGGCCGCGATGGCTGATCTCCGTCCCATGGATGGGATGGCCTATCGCTGACCTCTTCTCCAAGAACCCGAGGTCGCTTTCTGCTGTTTTCTTTCGCTCATTCTCTGTCACCGACTGAACGGTTCGCCGTCACGGATTACCAAGCGATGTGCGACTCCACCCAGTAGTTGTGCCCGTGGAGTGGAGCAGAATATTCATTCTGGATAGCCGGCTAATCCGATCATGGCGCTCGCTGATTAAATCCGATACAGTACGGCACCTTCACGGTGCCAGGGCGATCCATTGACCTGCCGGAGATCCTCACGTGAAGAGTACTCGACGGACCGCCATCAAGATTAATCGCCGCCTCGATTCCGTACTCGACCAGGACGTCAGCAAGTTCCTTGAGCCCGATCCTGCCGGTACGAATGACCAGCACCTGGTCGCGGCGCAGGGCGATGACCGATCGTTGGGCGACACTGGTAGTAGTGTTGATGCCGGAGCGCCCCTGCTCGACCAGCAGTGGGCCGGACTGGATCGCCCAGGTGGCGTTGGCAGGCGCCTCGCCGGTCCGCGCGATATGCACGACATTGGCGGCATCAGACCAGACGAAACCGCTGTAGGGCGAGTCATGGCGCAGGTGCCCGGTCTGTGATGACCCGTTGATAAGCAGCGCATCAGGCTGCCACTGGGCATCGAAGTAGCCACCGTTGATCAGCACCCGGTCAGATCGTTCTTCGAAGCGACCGCGATCGGCCGCCAGGATGATCGAAGAAGTCCAACCAGCCGGTACCGCGACCGTGACGACCTCAGTACCAGCAATGGTGCTAGCCGTAATCGGCGACGCCTCGCCAGCGGCAAGAAGAACACCCAGCAGGACCAAGCAGAGAGCACGCGTCATGGCTTCCGCTTCCGCCACAGGCGCTGACAGAGATCAAGGATGCCGGCATAGCGACCTTCGACGCCAACGTAGCGCTCCAGGACGTAGAACAGGAAGTAGTAGAACCGGCAGGCCGCCCACAGGCAGATCAGCAGCAGGCCGAGCCGGTACCAGACGTCCTCATGGATGAGGACCCCGGCGCCGGCCATCACCACGATAACGGCGAACATGATGCCCTTGGCGACGATCCACCGACGGCTGGTGAGGTCACTCATGGGCAACCTCCAGCCGGCGCACCGCGCGCAGGAGGTTCGCCTGCGCAGGACGGCCGTAGCGACGGCGGAACCAGGACGTGGTGAAGAGATCGTCGCGCCTGGCGAAGCCGGCAAGGATGCGGCCACGCTCGCGTCGGTAGGTCTCCTCTGGTACCCAGGCGTACTCGGCCCGGATAGCAGCGTCGTAGCGGTCAAAGCGGAGTCGGGTTTCGCCGAGGATGGCCAGATCCACGTCGAGCGTCAGGGCCTGGGCCGCGTCGGCTGGCGGCTCACGATGCCGGGTGGCCAGGATGCAGCCGACCACGACGTCGATCGTCTCGGATGTCAGGCCGGAAGCGACGGCGACTGTACGGGCCAGTTCAGCGGAACGCTCCTCGTTGTCGCTAGCACGAGGTTCGTAGATGGCGTCGTGGAACCAGAGTACCAGTTCGACCCGGGCATCACGCAGTGGATTGCGGTCATAGGTCGCCAAGCAGTGGGCAAGGTGCGCGGTGGTGTGGTAGCGGCGATGTGGCTCGGCCCAACGCTGCAGGAGACCACTGACGTCAGGCGTCAACGAAGCGCCGAGGCGCCGCCAGACCACCGGCCAGCGCAGGCGGAGGCCATTCATCGGATCTGATCCCAGGGCACCGGAGCCACGGATCGCAGCGCATCTACCCCGCAGT
Source organism: Planctomycetota bacterium (assembly GCA_023150565.1). Classification (GTDB taxonomy): domain Bacteria; phylum Planctomycetota; class UBA11346; order UBA11346; family UBA11346; genus JAKLKR01. Next base: position 25,037 of record JAKLKR010000031.1, on the reverse strand, counting down.
CGATAGCAAGCTCGCGCAGGTGCTCGGGCAGCGTTCCGCGGTGGCTGTCACTATGGCAGTGGCCGTGCAGGACGCGCCTGGCGCCGGCTACCATCTCCGGTGTCATTTCGGCTGGGTTATACCGGCAGACCCAGCGGTCGCCGCCGATACGAATCTCGCCCCCCGGCACCACGACATCGAAGCCGGCGGCGTGCATTGAGGTGCGCGTCCAGTGGTGGTTTCCAAGCACCAGGCAGATCCACCCCTGCAGGCGCTTGCGGTAGGAGGAAACCTGATCGAAGTGGCCGAAAGCAACGTCGCTGAGGTGCAGCACCCAGTCCTCAGGGCCGACGACGCTGTTCCAGCCGTCGATCAAGGCCGCGTCGTGGTAGTGCACATCGCCGGCCCAGGTCTGTCGCCCCGGGCAGTAGGTCAGGATGTTGGAGTGACCGAGATGCGTATCGGAAATAACCCAACGCGGGATCGGAAGGTCGGCGATCGGAACAGACTTCATGAGCGCACCGGCGGCAGATCCATGCCGCGTGCACAATGGTCGGCATGCAGGATCAGCGTCGGAATTCGGTTGGCACCATGCATGCCATGGACCAATTCAGCCGCCCGCTCCGCTGCGATGTTCGCGGCGGTGATCAGCAGGGGCTTGGTGGAGGATCCGCGCAGGACCTCGATGGCGTGGGTTGCTCCGGCATAGCGCGTCTTGGCAACCCCAATCACTGGCAGCACCAACCGAGCCGCTTCCACCAGTCGCCGCCCCAGCCCGGGATGGTCAGGCGCCAGATCGACATAGGCATCAATGAGGATAGCTTCCAGGGGCCAGTCGACCTCCGCTAGAACGCGCAGAAGCAGCGGCAGTTCACGACGAAAGAACTCACCCGGGACATACTCGTGCGCCACCGCATCCGTGATCCGGTGACGCGCGACCACATCGCCATGCGTCCATGCCGTGATGCCGCAGGCCGCCGCAGCTGCGCCTGTGTCCGTGTAGTGGCAGTCCATGGCGATGATCACGCCCCGCCTCGCACGATGGCATGCACACGCTGGCGCGACACCCCAGCATCGCGGGCGATGCTGGCAAGCGACTCGCCGCCGGCCGCGCGTGTGCGGATTTCGTCTTGGGTGAGGCTGTTCACCCCCGGCCGGGGCGCCTCGGGCCGCCAGGGCCCAGGGGCCGTCAGGTCGATGGTGATGGTGCCGCCGGCTGCGGGCAGCAACACCAGGCGCGCACTGAGGGCCGAGAACAGCCGATGCGGGGTGAGCAGCTTGCCGTCCGGCGCCTGGTCGAGGGCTGCCTGCGCCGCACCCAGGGACACCCCCGACAGCAGAGCGACCTGTTCAGCGCGAACATCAGCCGCTCCCGCCAGCAGGCGCAGCGCGGCGCGCAGCGACGGGGCCGTGGTGGTCAGAGGGCTGCTCTGCAGCCGCGTGCGCGCCGCGGCGAGCTCATCATCCAGCCGCGAGACCGACGCCGCGAGGTAGTTGGCCGCCGTCTCAGCCGCCGCCGCCGGCGAAGTGCCCGGGCTCTGCCGCAGCACCTGGGCGCGGTAGGCCACCAGATGCCGATGCTCCCATTGCCGGCGCTCATGGGCCCGGCGAGCCGCCGACGGCCGCGGCAGGGCGATCACCAGCACCGCGCGTGCGGTCTTGACCTCCAGCCGGCAGCCCAGCCCGGCGATCAGGGACAGCCAGGTGTGGGTGGGGCCACTCGGCTTGCCCAGGCATGCGGCCACCGCCCCAGGCGAAACCCCCGCCGACAGGGCCAGTTCGGCCTCGGTGAGGCCACGCTCCTGGAGGATCCACCGGAGCGCCAGGGACAGGCTGGGGGCGTCGGACATCGCCGACGAGACTACCGTCCGTCTGCCTGTTGACAATCAATGTTGTCATCATACAAGGATGCCCATGACCTCGGTCCACCCCACCTTTGCCCCAGCCTATGAGCACCAGGAAAATATCCCGGCGTTCTGGGGGCATTGCAGGTGGTAGCGACGCGGTTCTGACCCGTCATCCGACCCTCACCTGCGAGCCCCTGGGACACCCCCAGGGGCTCGCTCCGTTTCTGGACTTTGACAACCGGCACACGTAGGCACCACGCGCACGTCGTTCAACGGAAGGACGTTGGTCTGATAAGCCGGCAACGGGGGTTCGACTCCCTCCGTGCGCACCACGCCCAGCCTGCCCAGGCCGGGCTTTTCTGGGACGGTTGGGCATTGGCAGGCCCACCGCGCTGTAAACGCGACGCTCTCTGAGCCTTGGCGGTTCAACTCCACCCCGTCCCACCATCTCTCCTCGTAGCTCAGCTTGGCAGAGCGCGGCGTTCGGGTCGCCGAAGCGCTGGTTCAAATCCAGCCGGGGAGACCATCTCTGGATGTAGCTCAGGCGGCAGAGCGTGTGGCTTGGGGCGAGCACGGCACAGCCGCGCGCAGCCGGCTGCCCGGTGGGCAGCCGTGGCCCCGCAGGGGACAAGGCCGGCGGTTCAAGTCCGCCCATCCAGTCCATCGGATCGTAGCTCAGTTGGGCAGAGCGCTGCCGTGGGGTGGCAGAGGCCGCGGGTTCGAGTCCCGCTGATCCGACCATGCATGGGGACCATCGTCTAGCGGCAAGGACGCCGGGTTGTGGCCTCGGAAACCAGGGTTCAATTCCCTGTGGTCCCCCCATCGTGCGGGATAGTTCAGTCGGCAGAACAGCGGTTTCTGACACCGCATGTCGGGGGTTCGAGTCCCTCTCCCGCAACCATGTCCTCCCCCGTCGTTCAACGGCAGGACACAGGCCTTTGAAGCCTGGCATCGGGGTTCGAATCCCTGCGGGGGAATCTGGCTTTGTCGTCCAACCGGTAGGACGCCGGTCTGAAAAACCGGAGATGACCGTTCAAGTCGGTCTGAAGCCACCAGATATCACATCTCATTGGGAGGTGCGCCGAACGGTAAGGCACCCGACTGTTAATCGGGCGAGGGCAACCTCATTGGCGGTTCGAATCCGCCCCTCCCAGCCATCACGCTCGCGTGGTCCAACGGCAGCGACACCGGGCCCTCAACCCGGAGACGGTGGGGTCACCCCTGCGCTCCGGCATCCTGCCTCCGCTACGGGGCGGCGACCGCCGTCGGCGGTCGACTGCGCGCGGCATCCTGCCGTGCTCGTCCCCCCGCGAGCACCAGGTAAGGTCCTGTGGTCCAGCGGCCAAGATGCCGGCCTTTCAAGTCGGAGAGCCGGGTTCAACTCCCGGCAGGACTACCTTGTTGACAGATCGGTTCGGTATCATATGGTCAGAGCACGCGCAGCCACCCGGCTGTGCGCCACCTTCGACCCGGAGCTCGCCTTCCATGTCCTTCTCCCCGCGCAACCAGGCCAGAGCCATCACTGCGACGCTAGCCGTCGTCGGATGCGGGCGGTCGTGGTCCAAGCGCGTGGCGAAAGCCATGGCCACCATGCTGTCGACCCGCGATAGCGCCGGTACCCATCCCGAGCCGGGAGACCCAGATCCGTAGCAGCCCCTGTGCTGATACGCCCCTTCTGGACCCCCGGCCTCCCCAGGCCGGGGGTCTTTTCGTTCTGCCCTCTTTCACAACCCCATAGCCGTAGCACCAACACAGCCGCCGCGGGCAACCGCGGCGGCATCATGGGCCCCTAGCTCAGCGGAAGAGCACTGCGTTTGCAACGCGGGGGTCGGCGGTTCGAGCCCGCCGGGGTCCACCATTCTCTGTTGCCGCAGGGGCGCACCGCGCCCTGACGCCTCAAGCCCGGGGTCTTCGGACCGGCACCGGGCCGTCGGAGACACCGACCGGCAACTTTTTCCTCGCTCCTGGGCAATCCCCGGGAGCCCTGGGGTCGTCGTCCAACGGCAGGACATCGCTCTGGCAGAGCGACGATCGCGGTTCAAATCCGCGCGATTCCACCATCTTTCACTGCGGGTTCGCTGGAGACAGATCCAGTCTGGCCTCATAAGCCAAGCAGGTGGGTGCAATTCCCACACCCGCGACCATGGGCCTGTCGTACAACGGCAGGATGGCCGCTCCGCACGCGGCCGATGCCGGTTCGAATCCGGCCGGGTCCACCAGTCCTCATCGTCCAACGGCCAGGGCACCAGACTGTCGATCTGGGGATGCGGGTTCGATTCCCGCTGGGGGCGCCAGCACGCGCGAGCGCAGTCCGCACAGGCGGGCGGCCGGTTGCAACCCGGTCAGCAGGTGGTGCGAGACCACCGCGCGTGTCCACATCGTCGGCGCCGGAGCGGTGCCAGCAGGGTAAGGGGTGGCATGGCCACCAGAGGCGGTCGGCGAGGAAGGGGCCGGACCGCCAGACGAGCTGCAAGCATACCCGGCGATGCACCGGGCTTTTACACGGGGCGAGCACCGTACCGGCGAAGCCGGGCGAGACAGCGCAGTGCGCTGTCGAGAGGAGCGCAGGCGAGCGGCTATGCCGCGAGCTGGTCCTCGGTTCGATCCCGAGGCGGCTCACCACTTCATCCGGAGCGCAAGCATTCGGGCTGATGCACCGGCCTCTTAAGCCGGGGCGAGCACCGTACCGGCGAAGCCGGGCGAGACAGCGCGGTGCGCTGTCGAGAGGAGCGCAGGCGAGCGGTTTGACCGCGAGCTGGCCTCTGGATCGACCCCAGGGCGCTTCACCACCACGGAAGGTCAAGCCGACAGGCGACGGCCGCGGTCCCGAAAACCGATGAGCACGGCGACGTGCCTTGGGGGTTCGACTCCCTCACCTTCCGCCAAGTCCTACTGGAGGGCCTCGCCGATCAGCGACGGCAGCTGGTTGCTAACCAGTCACCCCGGACACCCCGGGGTGTGCAGGTGCGCCCACTCGCTTCGGCCTCCTGCCTGCGCTCGGGGCCACGGATGCCCTCCGGGCATCCGGCTGCGCGCGGCATCCTGCCGTGCTCGCCCTGCGCCCTCCGCCATTCCTGCACCGTCCGACCCGCGACGGTATTTGCGAGCAGCCGGCCGCGTGACCCGAGAAGGGCGCGCACCCCACGGGGGTTGTGGCCGGAGCGGGTCGTTTTTGCTGCGGATCGTGGCTCGACTGGCAAGGCTCCGGATTCCAAATCCGGCTCATGCAGGTTCGATTCCTGCCGTCCGCGTTCATCCCTGCGTGGTCCAATGGCCATGTCGATCGGGCAGAGTTGCACCTGCTGGGCACCGGCATGCCGTGGTTCGTGGTCCTGCGTTGCGGCGAGATGCGCTTCACCCTGGGTCTGTCCGGATGGACGACCAATGATTGGACGCGGTCGGCGGCCCTCGACCTCATGGCCCCGCTGGCCGTGCCCGAAGAGCGCGAAATCCAACAGATCGCGGATCTGCTGCACCGGCAGCGTTCCTGCAGCCTGCTCCAGTTGCAGCCGGTGATCGGCGATCCCGCTCGTCTAGGTGCCTGCCTGACCCATCTCGCCGGCACCGGCCAGATCGTACACGACCTGGCCAGCGACCGGTATCGCTGGCGCCAGGTGATCAGTCGGGCCTTGGGCGAGGCGGAAAAGGGGCCGGACCACCCGGAACTCATCGCCAGCCGACAGATCCTACGCGAGCGCGCCGTGCGCAAGCTGGCTGCAAGTGATCAGGGCAAATCGGGCATGCTGCTGAGCGCCACGGTTGAAGGTCAGGACTGCGAGGTCCTGCTCAATCGCGATGGCCAGCTGCGCAGGGCAAAGTGCGACTGCAGTTGGTTCCGCCGTGGGGCCCTGCGCCAAGGGCCTTGTCGCCATATCCTCGCGACCCGGATGGCGTACCAGCAAGAGCGGGACGGACTCACCCATGCAGTCTGGACCCTGCGATGATCACGATCGGCACAAATCCTGATGTAGCGTGGGGTGGAAGCCGACTTGTCCGGCGGTCCATGCCGTATATACACATTCTTCGGAGGGGGCGGCGGACGACTGAGCAGCAATCATACTGCGGTGTTCCGCCGCGGTTGCTTCTGGCCTGGTCATGCTTCCCCAGCGGCGATGTTCTTTTGGCCACCAGCGCACTAGGCGCTCCAAGCCATAACAAGCCGAGGCTGTCCAGAGCGCCTAGTGCGCTGGTGGCCTCGGTGATCGCCGCCGGTCCATTGGACGACGTCAGTACACGTCGCCCCCTCCGACCTTCTTCGCGCCAGTTCAGGAGTCCACCTTATGGGGCTCACTGATTGGCTGGCCAGCCTCTTTGGCCGGCGTGGCACTCCTCAACGGCCGGTGCAGTTACCACCGACCCTGCCAAGCAGTCGGCCAGTCGCTGCGTCGACGGCCCCGACAGCCACCGGTCCCGCGCAAGGATCGAATGCGGCTCCTCTCGCGCGTGGACCAGCAACACCGGCAAAGGCGCCGTTGGTCCAACGCTTTGACCTGGCCCACTTCGCACCCATCTCCGAGGCCGAACTGCAGGCGCGGGCTCGCAAGCACAACCTCTCCACCGATCCTTGGCTCGGTCGGGTCGAGACCATCCCGCCTGCCGATGACCCGCGCACGAACCTCGTCGATCGCGCCTTGGTCGCCAATGGCTACCTGACGCCCGAACAGTTGGCGACGATCCATGAGGTCGGTGACCTCTATCGGGAACACCGCCCCGATCTGGCGATGGCCCACACCCAGGCCAAACAGGTGGTGGCCTTGGACGCGGAGGCGCGCAAGCAGCGCAAGGCCCAGAAACAGGCAGAGGCCCAGGCCCGACGCGAGGCGCACGTCAAAGCCGTCGCGGAGCGCAAGGCCAACGACATCATCTTCCTGGGTCGCGGAGTCTCCACCGGATTGGCTGATCGCCGTGCGGATATCGAGCGTCTGCAGGCAGCCGGACTGCCGGCCTTGGCGACTCCAGGTGATGTCGCCCGGTACTTCGGCCTGACCATCCCACGACTGCGCTGGCTCGCCTTCCACAGCGACAGCACCACGGTCAGCCACTACGTCTTCTTTACCGTGCCGAAGAAGACCGGCGGTGTACGACGGTTGTCGGCCCCGCATCGAGATTTGTCGGCCACCCAACGCAAAATATTCCAGGAGATCCTGGTCCGGTTGCCGCTGCATGGCGACGCCCACGGCTTCGTCACCGGCCGCAGCATCCTCACGAATGCCCGTCCGCACGTTGGCGCCCAGTTTGTGGTGAACCTGGACTTGAAGGACTTTTTCCCGTCGATCACCTTCCCGCGGATCCGCGGTATCCTCACAGCCGCGGGCTTCTCGCCGTGTGCCGCGAGCATCCTCGCCCTGCTCTGCACGGAATCGCCACGGCAGGTGCTCGGCCTTGATGGTCAGAAGCTGTACGTCGCGACCGGTCCGCGCGCGCTACCGCAAGGCGCCTGCACCAGCCCGGCATTGGCCAATCTCGCGGCCCGGATACTCGACGCGCGTCTGGCCGGTCTCGCCAAGGCCTGGGGGTGGACCTACACCCGCTATGCCGATGACCTGACCTTCAGTTCGCATGCCGCGACAGCCGATATCGGCCGGATGCTGACGGCGGTCCGCAACGTCGTGGAGGATGAAGGTTTCACGGTCAACGAGGAGAAGACCAAGGTCCAGCGCCGAAGTCAGGCCCAGGAGGTGACCGGGCTGGTTGTGAACCAGCGGCCCAAGGCGCCACGCCAGCTCATCAGGCGCATCCGTTCCATTCTGCATCACGCTCAGAAAGAAGGCCTGGCTGCACAGAACCGCGAAGGACATGAGCATTTCACGGATTGGCTGCGCGGCATGATCGCCTATATTGCGATGACGGACAAGACCATGGCTGCGCGGTTCACCGCTCAACTCGATAAGGTCTCTTCATCGTAGCACCGGCTAAAAAGCATGTGCACCATCTCTCCGATGAATGCGACCATGCGCCAGCCTTCGGCACCCAGCCTCCATGTCGGGAGGCAAATCGATATTAGTTACTGGAATCCACCATCTCAATCGCCGGGTACCAGCCGCTTTGCCAGAGCCTCGAGGTCTGCGCCCTTCAGCGCGCCGGAGAGGAACTCCGGCAGCAGGCCGGGGGTGCAACCGAAGCAGGGGATGCTGAGGTTGCGCAGTCGCTTGGCCAGGTGCTCGTCATAGGTCGGAACGCCGGAGTCGGACAACGCCAGCATGACCATGGCGCGCACACCGTCGCCGTGCAGCGCCTCCATGCGCCGCACCAGCTCGGCCGAGTTGCCGCCCTCGAACAGGTCGGTGATGAGGATGAAGATGGTGCGCTGCGGATCGTGGACCAGGCCCTGGCAGTAGGCGACGGCGCGGTTGATGTCGGTGCCGCCGCCGAGCTGGACGCCGAACAGCAGATCGACCGGGTCGCTGCACTGCGCAGTGAGGTCGACCACCTCGGTGTCAAAGACGATGACGTGGGTCTCCAGCGCCGGCATGCTGGCGAGGATCGCGCCGGTGACAGCGCCGTAGACCACCGACTCGGCCATCGAGCCGCTCTGGTCCATGCACACGATGACGTTCCACTCCTTGCGCCGGTGCTGGCGGGCGAAGAAGTGGAAGCGCTCGGGGACGACGGTGCGGCGCCCGGGATCGTAGTTCTTGAGGTTCCCCCCGATGGTGCGTTTCCAGTCGAGGTTGGGCAGGCTCTTCTGCGGCGCGTGCCGGGAGCGATCGAGCGAGCCGCGCACCGCCGTCTCCAGGCTGCTCTGCATCCGCTTGATGATCTCCTCGACCACCGCACGAACGACCTGGCGGGCGGTCTCCTTGGTCTGGTCGGGGATCATGCCCTTGAGCGACATCAGCGTGCCGACCAGCTCGATGCTCGGCGTCACCTGGCCGAGGGTCTCGGGCTCGAACAGCAGCTGGGTGAGGCCCTTGCGCTCGATCGCGTCCTGCTGGATCACCGCCACCACGTCGCTGGGGAAGTAGCTGCGGATGTCGCCGAGCCAGCGCGCCAGACGCACGCCGCTGCGCGGTCCACCCTGGCCGGCGGGCCTTTCGTCCTCGTCGTAGATCATGCCCAGGGCCTCATCGAGGGTCGACAAATCGCCGGCGAGCGGCCCCAGCTCATCCGCGGTTTTACCCAGGATCAGGCGCCAGCGTTCGTTGCGGGTCATAGCAGGTCCAGTCCGTCGAGGTCGGCGGCCGCCTGCTCGACCTCGGCCTGGTCGAGCTTGCGCTCGACCGCCTGAGCCAGCTCGGCGCCCCCCCCCTGCCACAGTTCGCCCAGGATGGCGACCACGCGGCGGACCTCGCCAGGCGGGAAGGTGGCGAAGGCGCGGCGCAGGTAGAGCAGGGCGCGGCGAAAAGAGTCGTCGTCGAGACCCTCGACATAGCGCGCCAGGCACGCCCACAGCGCGCGACGCAGGAACAGCGCGGCGCGGTTGCGCTGCACCAGGCCCTCGAACCAGGCCACGCCGATGTCGGCCTCAGTGCCGGGCGAAAGGCGGCGGGCGACCTCGCGGTCGAGGTCCTCGTCGTCGATGCGGGACCGTTCGATGAGCAGGGCGGTGGCGTAGCCGGAGAGGAAGGGATGGCGCGAATCGCTGCGAGAAACCTGGGCGACCGCATCCAGCCAGCGCTCCGGGTCGACGCCGTCCTCGCCCAGGAAGGTCGCATCGTGGATGCGGTCCATGGCCAGGCGGATGGCACGGGACGCGTCATCGTCGCACACCGTGGCGCCGTGCAGCAGCAGGCAGGCGCGCAGGTGCAGCTGCGCCAGCACCGGCCGCAGCGGAGCCGGGTCCACCGCCCGGACCGAGCCGTAGCGCAGCAGGGTGGCGAGGTCGGCGATGCCGGCGGCGGCGGCGGCGAAGGCCGCCTCCTCGACCGCCAGGGCCTGGACCCGGCTGAGCGCCAGGCTGAGTGCGTCGGCGAGCGCGCATTCGGCGGCGCGCAGCAGCACCGCGGTGGCCTGGCCGACGTCCTCGGCCGCCTCCAGCCGTGCGGCGAGGGCGAAGGCGGCGGCGTGCTCGACGCTGTCGGCGAGCAGCGAGGCTTCAGCCAGGCGGATCTCGCACTCAGGCGACCAGCGTAGGCGCCACAGCTCCTTGCTGGTGCCGGCCTGGTCGCGCGCGGCGGTGGCGCCGAAGCCGATGCCAAGCACCTCGAGGCGGTGGAGGAAGGTCGAGCGGTCGCGGTCGCGGAAGGCGGCCTCGGCGCTCTTCGCCGAGCGGTCCTCGCGCAGGTCGAGCTCGAGGTTCTGCTCCTTGTCGGCGCGCCAGCGGTCCAGGCGCAGGCGCTCCAGCTGGCCGGCGAAGTCGTCCTGCAGCGCGGTGCGGCTGACGCCCTTGGGCAGGGTGCCGACGGCGTGGCCGACTTCGACCGCGCGCAGCGCCTTGGCCACCACGCGCGCGTCGCCCTGGCCAAGGCAGGTGGTGGCGGCGTCGCGCAGCTCGGCCAGCACCGCAGCGTGGCCGCCCTGCATCGCGGCCAGCCCATCGGCCAGGCGAACCGCTTCGATGACCTCGGCGCTGGAGCGCATCTGCCCTTCCAGTCGCAGCTGCCGCGCCGCCTCAGCGAGGTAGCGGGCCGGGGCGGCGGACAGTTGGCCGGCGAGGCCGAGCCAGTAGCGCTGCTCGAACCAGCGCGGGGCCTGGTTGCCGGCACCATAGCCGCCCTGGGACGACAGGCGTTCGTAACTGAACGGCATCAGCGTCAGCACGCCTTCGGCCCGCGGCAGAGCGGCGACCTCGGCGTCGACCATCGCCTGCGCCGCCTCCAGGGCCGGGGCGTGGAAGGCGCCGCAGACCACCGCCACCACCGGCAGCCGGCCCTTCACCTTGGTGATGCGCGCCTCGTCGAGGGCCCAGCGCATGTGGCGCTCACGCTGGACGGTCAGCGCATCGTCACGCGGCGCCACCACGCGCAGTTGCTGGCCGAGGGCGAAGGCGGCCTGGCGGTAGGTCTCGGGATCGTCGATCGATTCGAACTGCCGCTCCCACCACGAGGCGTGGTCGAGGTCGCCGGCTATGCGCGCGATGGTCTCGTAGGGATCGTCGAGCAGCGTGCGGGTGGGATCGGCGGGCGCCTCAGGCGCATCGTCCACGTCCGGGTCCTCGTCGTCGTCCCCGTCTCCGTCCGCCGCATCTTCCGGCTTGAAGTGCTCGAGGAAGGCCAGCGCCGGCAAGTCGATACCACGCACAGCCTTCTTGCGGTCGAGCGCCCAGCGCACCGCCACCCACTCAGGCGAGTAGACCGCGAAGGGGAACACCACCGAACGTACCGGGCGGGCGGTGGTGAAGGCCAGCACCGCCACCGGTGGCTTGGTATGCTCGTGCACGAGATGCTTGAACAGCCCGCTGGCGTCGGCCGGCGCCTCGATCAGCACGACGTCGGGGTTGCGCGCCTCGAGCCAGCGCTCGACCAGCACGGCGGCCGCCGGCGAGAAGTGCCGGACCGGGAAGCAGAAATCGGGACAGGACATCGCCGGACCCTACTTCGCGTCCTTCTTCTCCATCGCCGGGAGCAGCTCCTTGCACGCTTGGTAGAGCGGATCCCACTCCTTGCCGCGCTTCTTGGCGATGTTCTCAAGGTATTCGGTCCACGCCGCGACATCCTTGGCGTCCTCCTTGACCACCGCGCCGTGCAATCCGGCGGCGATGTCGCGGTCGGTGACCGTGCCGCTGCCGAAGTGGCCGGCCAGGGCCATGCTGCCGCCGATCAGGCTGATGCACTCCGCGGTCGACAGCACGCCCGACGGCGGTTTGATCTTCTGCTTGCCGTCGAGGGTCTGGCCCTTGCGCAGCTCCTGGAAGATCTGCACCACGCGCGCCACCGCGACCTCGGCCGGCGGCGGGGCGGGCAGCTTCAGCTGGCTGCCGATCTCGCCGACACGCTTCATCACGATGCCGACCTCCTGCTCGAGGTCGTCGGGCACCGGCAGGACGACGATGTTGAAGCGGCGCTTGAGCGCAGCCGACATGTCGTTGACCCCGCGGTCGCGGGTGTTGGCGGTGCCGATGAGGTTGAAGCCGCGGCGAGCGTGCACGTGCAGGCCCAGCTCCGGCGCCGCCAACACCTTCTCCGACAGCAGGGTGATCAGCGCGTCCTGCACCTCGGCCGGGCTGCGCGTCACCTCCTCGAAGCGCACGATCGAGCCCTGCTCCATCGCTCGATACACCGGGCTGGGCACCAGCGCCTTGGGCGAGGGGCCTTCGGCCAGCAGGACGGCGTAGTTCCAGCTGTAGCGGATCTGCTCCTCGGTGGTGCCGGCGGTGCCCTGCACCAGCATCAGGCTGTTGCCGCAGATGGCTGCGGTGAGGTGCTCGGACAGCCAGCTCTTGGCCGTCCCCGGTTCACCCACCAGCAGCAGCGCGCGATCGGTGGCCAGGCTGGCGATGGCGATCTGCACCAGGCGCTGGTTGCCGATGTACTTCGGCGTGATCTTCATGCCGCCGGCCTCGCCGCCGAGCAGGTAGGTCTCCACCGCCCGGGGCGAGAGGTTCCAGCCCTCGGGCTTGGCTCCCTTGTCGGCCTTGGCCAGGGCGGCCAGCTCGGCGGCGAACAGCACTTCTGCCGGCGGGCGCAGCTGGTCGGCGGTCTTGTCGGACTTCTCAGGGGCGGGGGATCTGGCCATGGGCTCTCACTTGCCGGGGAAGCGGGTTTCGAGTTTGCGCAACAGGTGGCGCAGGTGCCAGTTGTCGGTGGAGTCTGGGTCCTTCTGGGCCGCGTACACCGTGCGGACCTGGTCGACCACCGACGGATCGTCCATCGCCAGCAGCGCGTGCTGCACCGCCCAGCGCACCGGCCAGGAGTTGCTGTTGTGGTGGGCGAGGATCGCCGGGGTGGCACTGGGGTCGCCGATCTGGCCGAGGGCGCCGAGCGCCGCCTCCAGCACCTTCGACTTCCGGTCGGCGGCGATGGCGAGCAGCGGCTTGAGCGCCTTGCGCTCCTTGAACCGTCCGAGCAGCGGTATGGCGTAGGCGGCGGCCGGTCCGTCGAGCTGCTTGAGGGCGACACCAGCCCAGCGCGGATCGGCCTCGTCGGTGACCGCCTCCAGCACCGCGTCGAGACGGGCGAGCCCGACCTTCTTCTCGCGGTCCTTGGCGGTGAAGGCCGGCGACATGCGCTGGAACGCCTGCTCCGTGCCGAGGCGGACCGCAGCCATGGCGGCGGCCGGGAAGAGGTCGGCCTCGTCGCCGCCCAGATGGTCGGCGATCGCCGCCAGCTGTCCGGCGTCGGCGCTGTCCAGGGCGGCCTTGGCCGCGACCTCGCGGTAATCGGCGATCAGCGGCAAGGCCGCGGCAGCGATGCGCGGATCGCGCTGCCTGGCCAGGGCCTGCAGCAGGATGGCGGCCATGTCGGCGGGGGCGACGCTGTTGGCCGGCGGCTTGGCCGGCTCGGCGTCCTTCTTCTTCTTGGGCTTGCGTGCTGCTGCTGCGGCCTGCACCGCCTGGTCAAGACGAGCCAGCATCCATTCCAGCGCCCTGGGATGGCGCGAGTGGCCGAGGCCCTCAGCGGCAGCATGGACGGTGCGTGCATCATCCAGCGCCGCAGTCAGCGCCCCCAGGGTGGCATCGGAGCTGTAGCCGGCGAGCGCGCGCAGGGCGGCGCGGAACACCCCGCCGCTGCGTTCCTTGGCGACCAGGGCCAGAACCGGCTGCTCGAATTCCGTCTCGCCGCGCAGGTGGTCGGCGATGGCATCGAGGGCCGACTCGCGCAGCTCGGCATTGCCCTCGGCCAGGGCCCGTGCCAGCAGGTCGCGCGAGCCGGCCGGGTCGGCGGCGACGACCGCGCGCAGACGGCGTCCGTCGATGCGGCGGCCCTTGGCGAAATCGATGCTGCCGCGCATCGGTGCGACGATCGCCGCGCCCAGGCGCGGCACCGCCTGGTCGGCCACCAGGTCGCCGATGTAGCCGTCGTTCATGGCGTGGATCAGCGGTTCGACCAGGCGCAGGTCGGCGATATCGCCGCGCTCGATGGACTGCTGTACGCGCTCCAGGCGGCCCTTGCCGGACTCGACCAGGGCGGTGTACAGCTCGCCGAGCTCCTTGGCGTTGCACGGGGTGCCGATCTCCGGCCGCGCGGTCAGCGGCTGCAGCCCGGTGGCCGGCGCCGGCTGGGCCTGGGCGGCGCGCACCTGGGCCGTCATGGTGGCGAGAGCGACGAGTTCGCGCGCGGCGTCGGCGCCGCCTGCACCGATCGCCTTCCCGGCGGCGGCGGCCAGCTGGCCGAGAACCGGCGCCTTGGCACCAAGCTGGGCGGCGAGGCCGTCGAGGGCGGCCTTGTCCTTGGCCAGGGCGGGATCGGCGGCGGCGAGGTGGGCCCCGGCGACCAGCACGCGCTCGACGTCGGCGGAGAGGCGGCGGATGGTGTCGCGTGGCATTGGTTACATCCCGAGCCGGACGTGGTTGGTGCCGACGACCAAGGCCAGCGGCTGGCCGTAGATGGCGTCGTCGGCGAGGCCGAGGTGCAGGCGCACCAGCAGCGAGGCCGGCTGGCGCAGCTTCCCGTCCGCCAGCTGGGCCCCGGCCGCCATCGCCAGGTTGTTGAGCGTGCGGCAGCGCGCGAGCGGCGAGTCGCGCAGCAGGAGCGTCGCACCCTTGGCGTCGACCAGGGCGAGGGCCTCGCCGGCGCGCCGGAGGTCGGCGGCGCGGATCAGCACCACCGCGTCGTCGGGCGCCAGCGGGTTGCGGATCTGCTCCTTGTAGCGCTTCAGCGCCTCGTCCAGGCCGGGCAGGGCGCGGGCGTGGACGGCGGCGAAGTCATCAGCCACCGTCGGGCGCGAAGCCAAGGCACTGATCTCCCAGCGCACTCGCCGGTTGATGAAGCCGGGATAGATGCCGGCCTCACGCAGCGTCACCGGCCGCTCGTAGGAGTCCTTCTCCTTGATCTTGTCGATGGCAGCGAAGGGGCGGAACTTGCGATCGACCAGGATGTCGCCGCGGTCGAGGTCGAGGAGGAAGCCCTGCTCGATGCGCTCCTCGCGCACGTTGTCGCGGTAGCGCTCGTCGGCGAGCTCGAACAGGCGCAGGTCGCTGCGCGCGTGGCCCTGGGCCTTCAGCGCCGCCAACTCCCAGACGTGCCCGAGCAGGTCCTCGACCACCGCCTCGGTGTCGGCCGCGTTTTCCCCCTCATCGAGCTTCTCGTCGAGCACCTTCTGGCCCTTCCTGACCAGCGCCCACAGGCGCGTGACGTGGCGGGCCATGAGGCGGTGGCGCAAGTCGTCAGGCAGATCGTGGCCGGGCTCCTCGAGCTGGTAGAACCGCTCTTCGCCATCGTCCTCGCGGCGCTCGGACAGCGCGGCAAGTCGGCGCAGGGCCTCGGCCGCGCCGGGCAGGTAGGCGTCGTTCATCTGCCGGGCCTGTTCGGCCAGGCGGGTCGCCTTGGCGCGGTCGAGGGTGCCAAGGCCAGCCGAGGCGGTGTCGAGCACCAGACGTTCCAACAGATCGAGGGCATCGCGCTGCACCCGCGTCTTCTTGGCCAATGCCGCCTTGTCGACCTCCTTGGGCTTTGTCGCGGCTTCGGCTTTCTTCTCTGCACGTTCGACGTTCTTGCTGCGCTTCTCCAGCAACTCGGCCGGCGCCTCGGCAACGGCGAACTGGGCCGGCTTGTCCATGAATGCGGCGAGCAGGCCGAGGGTGTGCTTGCACGGCGGCGGCTTCACCGGGCAGGTGCAGCGGATCACCGGGTTGTCCCCGGCGAGATCGATCGACAGGACGTAAGGCTTGGCGCCGCTGCCCTGGCACTCTCCCCACAACAGGCTGTCGTCGGCGGTGCGCCGGAGGTTCTGGTAGGCACCCTTCTTCGCCAGCGTGCGGCCGTCGGACAGCGCCTTGTCCTTGGTCACCACCGCGCGCAGCAGGTCTTCGTTCACCGTGATCGGCATGTGCGTTCCCCGGACGTCCGTTCAGTGGACGGAAAGGATGAAAGAAGGCCTGGCGACGCGAGGTCAAGCCTCGGGTGCCCCCTCTCTCCGGAACGGTTGACCTGCCCGCTCAGCCGGCCCATGCTGCAGCCTCTCCGAGGAGTCCCCATGGCGAAAAAAATCGCTGTACGGCTGGGCAGCGAGTCCAGCAGCTTCGCCTTCGCCAAGCTCGACCGCGAACGGCTCTACGGCCGCAAGGAACGGCAGGTGGTCGACGACCAGGGCAAGCGCTGCGCCTCGGCCTGGCTGTCCTCGGATGGTGCCGCCCTGGTCCCATCCGGAGGCCTGGCCATGCTCTACGTCGACGAGTCCTTCGGCACGGTCGAGCGGACAGCCCTGCAGGCGGTCGACGACCAGGGCGCCGTGGTGACGCAGCTGCCCGCCACCCTCGGGGTCGAGCAGGATCTGGAAGGGCCGCTGCCGCCGGCGCGCGTCCTCGACCATGCCGTGCACAGCGTCTACGTGCTGACTCCCGAGAGCATCGGCGCCACCCTCGCCGCCGAGTTGAAGGCCGGCAAGATATACGGCTGCCCCTACAGCTTCCGCGACGACTACACCCGGCAGATGCTCTTCCTGCTGGCCAATGAAGCCGGCACGTTCGCCCTGCTCGGCTCCGCCCCGGACTTCGCCATGGTGCGCCGCGATGCAGCGCCACCAGCGGCGTCAGCTGAGGGAGACGACATGTCCGAAGACCTCGACTTCAGCATGATGTGAGGGAACCATGGCCCGCTTCATCTCCCTGACTGACGACAAGAAGCGCGACGCCCTGGTCGCCCTGGTGACCGCACCGCGCACCGCTGCCGGCCACCACCTGGTCGGCCCGGGCGGCTCCGAGGTCCGCCTCGAGCGCCTGATCAAGGCCACCGAAGCGACCTCGCTCGAAGCCCTGATGCGCATGCACGGCTCGCTCGACGCAGTGTCGGCTGCGCTGATCGCCGGCGACCCCGAGATCGATCTCGAGCAGGTCGGCCGCCGCCTACGCGGCGCCACCCGCGTCCACCTGCGCCTGGATGGCAGCGTGCTGTACGCCGCCCGCGTCATGCAGGTGGTCTACGGGCCGGATGGCACCGAGAAATCGCGCCAGGACTTCTCTGACGTGCCGGCGACAGTCGGCGAGGAGGCCGCCGCGCTGCCGTGGACCGGCCGCCTGCTGCCGGCCGACGAGGTCATCCACAAGTTCGTCCTCGCCAAATCCTTCCAGATCCGCCACGTCAACGGCCTGACCTACGACTTCCTGCACGGCATCGCCAAGCAACTGCACGACACCGGCAAGCTGCTGTTCATCGGCGCTGGGCCGAAGGGCCAGGGTCCACTCATCTTCACCCTCAACGGCACGCCGTACCGCGGCTTCCTCGAAGGTCGGGTCGACGGCGAGGGCTACCTGCTCGTGCTGCACTGCTCCAACCTGGAACTCAAGGTCGCGCCATGACCGACTGGTCCACCTCATTCGTCCCCTATGCCGGCGGGCGCAAGGCGCCGGTCGGCGGTCTCGCCGACGCCGCCCTGCTTGACCGCCTGCTGCGCTACAAGCGTCAGGTCGCCAAGCACTACCGCGTGCTGGAATCGGCGCGCATCGAGGCCGTGCTGCCCAAGGGCACACTATGGATGTCGCCCAAGCTCGACGGCGAGCTGTGGTTCCTGGTGCGCCGAGGCGGCGACCTCGCGCTGTGCGCGCACAACGGCCGCGTCCTGCACGGCATCCCACTGCTCAAGGGGCTGGAGGCGAAGCTCAAGGATGCCCCCGACCTGCTGGTCGCCGGCGAGCTGGTGGCGCCGATCGCCGAGGGCCGACCGCGTTCGCACCATGTCGCCAGCGCCTTTGGCGACGAGTCGCTCGCCAAGGTTTTCGCCTTCCATCCCTTCGACCTGGTCGAGGACGCCGGTGTCGACGTGCTGGGCAGGCCCTACGGCGAGCGTCTCTCCCGCCTGCACGCCCTCTTCGGCGAGGCAGGCACCATCGCCACCGTCACCGGCGACGCCGCCGCCGCGGCCAGCCACTACCGCGAATGGGTGGCGGCCGGGAAGCACGAGGGCCTGGTCGTCCGCACCGAGCAGAACCTGACCTTCAAGATCAAGCCGCACTTCACCATCGACGCGGTGGTCATCGCCTACGGCGAGCGTCTGGTCGGCGAGGTGCGCCAGCTGCGCGAACTATCGCTCGGCCTGCAGCGCGACGACGGCACCTGGCAGGTGCTGGGCACGGTCGGCGGAGGCTTCTCCGAGGAGGACCGCGTCGCCTGGCTGGCGAAGCTCGAGAAGATGCCGGCGGCCAGCTCGTTCCGCATGGCCAATAGCGAAGGAACGCTGTCGCACTTCGTCCGCCCTGAACTGGTGGTCGAGGCGCGCTGCTCCGACCTGCTGGTCAGCGACAGCGAAGACCTGCCGATGCGCCGCATGAGCCTGGCTTGGGACTCCGCGGCCGGATGGAAGCCGCTCGGTGAGCAGATCACCGCGGTAATGCTGCACCCGGTGTTCCAGCGCGAGCGCACCGACAAGCGCGCCGATGCCGGCGACTGCGGCATGGCCCAGCTGACCAGCCGGGTGCAGTTCGAGACCGACACGGTGCTGGCCGCCGCCGCGCCAGGCAGCGCGGTGCTGCTCAAGCGCGAGGTGTGGAGCAAGGAGCTCAAGGGCCAGGTGGCGGTGCGCAAATTCGCCCTGATCCAGACCAACAAGCCCGGCCGCGACCACCCGCCGCTGGTGCTGTTCTTCACCGACTTCTCGCCCGGCCGCGCCGAGCCGCTGCAGACCACCCTGCGCAGCGCCGCCGAGCCGGCCGCCGCCAACGCTCAGATCGCCGCCTGGATCGAGGAAAACATCAAGAAGGGCTGGAATCCGGCCGGTGCCGGCGCACCTGCCCCGGCCGCCGGCCCGGCCGACGCCCCAGCGGCTGAACCTGCGCCGAAGAAGCCGCGCGCGCCAAAGAAGAAGGCGGAATGATGCCGGACCTCGCCGACGGGGAGACCACCGAGATGCAGGGCTCGGGCTCCAAGCCCTACATCCTGCGCAACACCGGCGGGGTCTACTCGTGCTCCTGCCCTGCCTGGCGCAACCAGTCGGTGGCGATCGATAAGCGCACCTGCAAGCACCTGCGCAAGCTGCGTGGCGATTCCGCCGAGACCCTGCGCATCGGCGTCGAGGCCGCCGCGCCAGCGGTGCGTGCGACCAAGGCCGGAGCGGCCAAGCCGGCGGCGGCCAAGGACACCGCTCCGCCGGTGCTGCTGGCGCACAGCTTCGCCGAAATTGACCCGCCGGTCGACCCCGCCGGCTGGTGGCTGTCCGAGAAGCTCGACGGCGTGCGTGCCTGGTGGGATGGGAAGGGGTTCATCTCGCGCCTGGGCAACCCGTATCTGGCCCCGGAATGGTTCACCGCCGGGCTGCCGGACTTTCCGCTCGACGGCGAGTTGTGGCTAGGGCGCAAGCAGTTCCAGCGCTGCGTCTCGATCGTCAGGCGCCAGGACCGCAGCGAACTGTGGCGCGAGATCCGCTACCTGGTTTTCGACGCCCCCGCGATCGACGCCCCGTTCGAGGAGCGCCAGGAGCGCTGCCACGCCTGGTTCGCCACCGCCAAACCGGCTTACGCCGCCTTCCATCCGCATACCGCCTGCTGCGATCTCGCGCACATGCACGCCGAGCTCAAGCGGGTCGAGGCGCTGGGCGGCGAGGGCGTGATGCTGCGCCAGCCCGGCTCGCGCTACGTCGCGGGCCGCTCTGCCACGCTATTGAAGGTCAAGTCGTTCCTCGACGACGAGGCGCGGGTGGTCGGCCACAGCAAGGGCGCAGGCCGGCACGCCGGCCGCCTGGGCGCGCTGGAGGTCGAGCTGCGCAACGGCAAGCGCTTCTCGGTCGGCACCGGTTTGTCGGACGCGGAGCGCTCCGCCCCGCCGCCGATCGGCGTGATCATCGCCTTCCGCTACCAGGAGTTGTCGAACGATGGCGTGCCGCGCTTCCCGTCCTACCTCGGGGTACGAGACGACGTAGCCTGGTAAAGCAGGCCGGTGCAGGAATTGGTTAGGGTTTCTCGCCGCGCGCGTCCTTCAGTTCGCTTCTGTTCTTTAACCCACGACTGGGTTTATACACACCAGGGTCCATTTGGATTCTTCTGCTTTATATCCGGGGGATCACTCTTCGTTTGCCTAATGTGCCTTGTCTTTTATCAATTGTCATGCTTAGAAGTCGTTCCGCTGACCTAAATGCCTGGGCTGACAAGCCTAACCGCAAGCCGCTGGTGCTGCGCGGTGCCCGCCAGGTCGGCAAGTCCTGGCTGGTCCGCAACTGGGGAACGCAGCGCTTCGGCCGGGTGGTCGAGGTCAATCTGGAACGGCGGCCTGAGACCAAAGCCTGCTTCACCGACAACGATCCCAAGGCTGTGCTGCAACGCTTGGAAGTGCAACTCGGTCAGCGTATTCCCGCCGACGGTTCGGTGCTGCTCTTCCTCGACGAGATCCAGGCCGTGCCCGAGGTCCTGGCGAAGCTGCGCTGGTTCGCTGAGGAGATGCCGCAACTGCCGGTGATCGCGGCCGGCTCCCTGCTCGACTTCACGCTGGCCGATCACCGCTTCTCAATGCCGGTTGGTCGTATCTCGTACCTGCACTTGGAGCCGATGGGCTTCATCGAGTTCTGCCACGCCTGTGGCGAGGAACCGCTGGCCCGCTGGTTGAACGAGAACCTCACCGTGGCAGCGATTCGCAGCGGCGTGCCGACCGATCTGCACGGCAAAGCCATCGCTCTCTTCCGTTCATGGGTGCTGGTCGGCGGTATGCCCGCTGCCGTCGAGGCTTTCGCTCGTGAGCGATCCTACCTGCCGGTTGCTGATGTTCACCGCGAACTGCTCGCCACCGTGCGCGATGACTTCGCCAAGTACGCCAACCGCGTCCACCACCATCGACTGGCGTCGGTGCTCGACAGCGTGCCCAATCAGCTCGGCCAGAAGTTCACCTATGCCAGGGTCGATCGCGAAGAGCGTTCGGTTGCGCTCAAGCAGGCCCTCGACCTGCTGACGCTCGCCCGCGTCTGCCACCGCGTGATCTCGACGCCGGGCAAGGGGCTGCCGCTGGGGGCCGGCGCCGATGCAAAGACCGTCAAGGTGATCCACCTCGATGTCGGGCTCGCCAGCTCGGCGTTGCGCCTCGACCTCGCCGCCCTGGAGCGGGCCGACGATCTCGACCTCGTGAACGAGGGCGCCATCGCCGAGCAGGCCGTCGGTCAACTCCTGCGCCTGATCGGTCACGGAAACGAGGAGCCGGCGCTGTGGTATTGGTCTCGCGAGGCGCGGTCATCCGCCGCCGAGGTTGACTACCTCGGAGCTCCGACCAGCCATGTCCTGCCCATCGAGGTGAAAGCCGGCACCGGCGGAGCGATGCGCAGCCTGCACGTCTTCATGGCCGAGAAGAAGCTGGCGTGGGCCGCGCGCTTCAACAGCGCCGCCCCGATGATCCAGGTCATCGACACCAAGGCGGCGACGGGTGAGCCGGTACGTTACAGCCTGCTTTCGCTGCCGGCCTACGCGGTGGAGTGCCTGCCGCGCTTGGCCACAGAGATGGACGCCGAGACCCGAGGAGCCTGACACTGCTCTCCCGCTGGAGGGTTCAGAAACTACTGTGATATGCAATTCATTGCCGTTCAAGCCGTTGCTTAACTTTGCTCGGCGTTTGTTGATCCGAACTCTTAGTTTACTGTAAATAATTGACAGTTATTATCTTACGATCGAGAAAGCCCACGCAGCACGCTAGACTGCACCTACAAGCGACCCGATTCCAGCCGGTTTCTAAACCCTCCAGGTGATGGCAATCAATCTCCTCCACTGGTGGAAGTGCTCCACACCTGGACCCGCGATCTGCGCTGGCACCCGCACGTGCACCAGATCGTCACCGCCGGCGGCTGGGACTGCCGGAACGGGTGCTGGGTCGACGCGCGTCGGCACGGTCCTGCCCGCACGGTCTTCCTGCTGCCGGTCGCCGTCCTGCGCGAGGCGTTCCAGCAACGGCTGGTCGCGCTGCTGCTGGACGCCTATGAGCGCGGCGCCTTCGACAGCAACTAATGCCCGGCCTTCCCCGAACTCGCCAGCCTGGCCGACTTTCGCCGCCACCTGGGCGCCATCACCCGCAAGTGCTTCTGCATCTGCATCGAGCCACCCTTCGCCGGACTGGAGACGTTGCTCAAGTACCTCGGCGCCTACGTCAACCGGGTGGCGCTCCGGCCTGAACGCATCCAGACCCACGATCCCAACGCCAACGACGGCGCCGGCCAGGTGACCTGGACCTGGGCCTCAAACGCCGACCCCAACCGCCAGCAGACCAGGACCCAGACCGGGGTCGACTTCCTGGCCGCCTTCGGCCGCCACATCCTGCCGCTGCGGTTGGTGCGCATCCGCTTCCGCGGCCTGTGGTGCACCGCCCACCGCGCGACCAACTCCACGGGAACGGGCTGGTGCCCGGCCTGGCCCTGGGCGCCGCCGCCACCTGCTGAGCGCTCCGGCCGCTATTCGACCGCCACCTCGTACCAGGCATAGCCCGCCTTCCCGTCCAGGACCATGGTGAGGCCGTCGCCGTCGCTGGTGAGCGGCAGGGCGCCGGGCACCCGCCGGCCGTACCAGTCCACCGCATACAGGTGCGGCGTACCGGCCGCCCCGATCTGGCGGCGCAGGATGGCCCGGCAGGGCAACGGCTCGAGCAGCATCGGCGCGCGTCCGGCGTCGAGCAGGCCGCGCTTGAAGTCGTTGAACACCTGGCCGGTATTCTCGACCCGGGCGATGGCGCACAGCAGCAGGTGGCGGGATTCCGCCAGCGGACGGTGGTCGAGGCTGGTGGCGATGAGCTGGCCGAAGGGCGCGGCGAACGACAGCGTGCAGCCGTCGAGCGCCACCGTGCGTCCGCCGGCGAAGCCGAGCACCGCCTTGGTGCAGGGGGTGTCGACGGTGAACACGCCGTCGTCGCTCCAGGCGATCTGCCGGCCGAAGGGCGTGCCCGCGCCGGGCGGAGGGACCTCGCCGTCGAGCACGGCGGCGGTGCGCGCGCCGACGCAGGTCGCGGCGGGGATGGCCTCGCCCAGGGCGGCGTCGAGCCCGCCGCCGCCGGCCGGGAACGCGTGCCGCGGGCCAGGGGCGACGTCGCCGCGCAGCCACATCAGGGCGCAGGCGGCCAACGGCGCCACCTGCTGCGGCTTGCTGCGGGTGTTGAAGCAGCTCGCCAGCTTGGCGTCCCAGCCGCACTCCTCGCTGGAGAAGTGGATCAGCCCCTGCCAGTCCTGGAACAGCCCGTTGGCCGCCATCAGCAGCGGCACCTCGC
Organism: Planctomycetota bacterium; assembly: GCA_023150565.1. Classification (GTDB taxonomy): domain Bacteria; phylum Planctomycetota; class UBA11346; order UBA11346; family UBA11346; genus JAKLKR01. The sequence goes on along the minus strand of JAKLKR010000031.1, from coordinate 2,020 downwards.
CGCAGTGCTCGTTGGGCCAGCAGCTGGTCCATTCGCTGACCAGCAGCGGCATGCCCAGCACGCGCTGGCGGGCGTTCTGGGCGATGAGGTTGTCGCGCGTGCGCGCCTTCACCATCGGCCGGCCGTGGAACACCGAGAGCTCGGTGTAGGGCGCGCTGGCGGGGTGGTCCCAGTAGGAGTGCCGGTCGAGGAGGTCGAAGGCGGCGTTGCTGCGGATGTCGCCCACGTGGTTCTCCCAGTGGTTGCTGCCGGCGAGCAGGAACTTCACCCCCAGCTCCTTGCGCAGGAAGGCGTGCATCTCGGCGAAGTAGTCGTCCTGCACCTGCTTGAGGAAGGCGAAGGCGGTGGCGTCGGGGCGCCGCGCCAGCTCGCGCAGGGGCGCGGCGGGCTTGGCGCGCCCGCCCGCCTGGCACCAGGCGGCGAAGCGCTCCTCCAGCTCGGCCTGGTAGGAGGGCGGCAGCTGGTCGATGCCGTCGCGGTAGAAGGTGGTGTTCTCGTTGATCATGCAGGCGGCGGCGATGGCGGGATCGTCGGCCCAGCGCAGGCCGGTGTGGGGGTTGACGTGGCCGAACAGGGCGCGCGCGTACTCCTTCTGCAGCTCGATCAGACGGCGGTTGAACAGGCAGGCGACCGGCGCGCCGGGGGCGAGCCTGTCCCAGTCGCGCACCCCGTCGCCGCGGCGGAACTGGCGGTAGACCAGCAGGTCGGCGTAGAGGTAGATGCCGCGCTTGCGGCACTCGGCGACGAAGAAGTCGATGCGCTCCAGGCGCTCCGCATCGAGGCGCAGGGTGTCGGCGCCGCCATTGATGAACAGGTTGTTGCCCCAGCTGTTGTCGAGGAACGGCAGGCGCATGATGTTGCAGCCGGTGCGCGCCAGCCAGTCGGCCTGGCGCTCCAGTTCGGGCCGGGTCCAGTCCAGCACCTTCCAGCCGATGTTCTCGCCCCAGAAGCGGATCGGCCTGCCGCCGGCGGTGAAGGCGGCGCCCTCGCGGCGCACGAAGCCGTCGCGTCCGGCGGGCGCCGGGCGCAGGGCCGAGAAGTCGAAGACCAGCGGCCGCGCCGGATCCTCGGGCGCGATCGCCAGGGGCAGCCAGCCGCTGGTGTCGGTGCGCACGCCCTCCTGGGCGGCGGGGGCGAGGGGCGCGCCACCGCCGTCCACCGCCTCGACGCTGAGCTGGCGCAGGAAGAAGGTTCCGGTGGTGTGGGGCAGGCCGGCCTCCAGGCGCAGCGCCCGCGTGCCCGCCGGCGCGGCCAGCTCCTGGCGTACCGGGGTCCAGGCGGTGGTGCCGGTGCGGCAGGCCGCCAGCGGCGGCTCGGCGCCCAGTTCGTTGCCCTCGGCATCGAGGAAGCGCAGCCCCAGGCGCCCGGCGTGCCAGGGCTGGGCGCCGGCGGCGATGCCCTGGGCGCAGATCTCGGCGGTCAGCACCACCCGCGCCACCGGCGCCGCGAAGATCAGGTGGCGGCGCAGCAGATGCCACTGCGGCTGGGTCGCGCGGATGCGCAGGCCGTCGCGCCCCTCCGGCCCCTCGGCCTGCCGGCTGGCCTTGATCAGGTCGTTGCCGCCGCGCCAGCGGGCGGGGTCGGCGGACAGATCGTCGGCTCCGGCAAGGGATCCCAGGCAGGCGAGCAGGAGGAAGGCCAGGAGGTGGGTCGTGGGCATGCGCCGGTAACGGGTTGGCCGTCGGGATGTGACGGCATAATCAATGGCGCCGCGAACTGTAGATCGGTGGTGCTACGGCACGTCGGAGCGACGCACAAAGGTGGTCCTGGCTGCCCACTCCTGGGCGAGCCGCGCCGAGTGCCCGGTGTGTCCGTCGGCGAAGACCAGCGCTGCGCCTCCCCGGTGGCGTCCGCGCATCTGGTTGGGGGGATTGGCGCCGCCCCAGGTGGTGAAGGGGGCATCCTGGGCGACGTAACTCAGATCGGGGGTGAGCGGAGTGCCGTCATAGAAGTTGGTGAAATACCACCGGCACTCCTTGGTGTCGGTGCCGAGCGCGAAGGAGGACGTCGCCTTCAGCCG
>JAKLKR010000319.1 GCA_023150565.1 Planctomycetota bacterium | reverse complement strand
CAAGATGGCTTGGCTACTGCAAAGCGGCATGCCAGCGATGCTGCACTCGCCAAGTGATGCGTACATTGCATACAAAACAGTACCGGCTGGAAACATCTGTGCAGCGGAATTGGCGAGCCCAAGCACAGTGAGGTTGCGGTCAGTGCTTTTGATTGTTTTGCCGTCCTTGGTCATATCGGAGATTGATACCCACGGAATATCGCCGTCGTAGTAGGCAGCAACTGAAGACAATGGTGTTCCACCGCTCCCCATGTCAGCCACATTTCCCAACCGCTTCACCTCCCACGCTCCGCTGAAGCCCGGCAGGCGGGTTTGGCCGGTGAGGAGTTGCTGCATGGTGGCCTGTTTGAGGTCGCGCTTTTTGGCGATGAGCTGGTCGAGCTTGGCCAGCAGGGCATCCACATCCGACAGCGCGGCGGCGATGGCACGTTGTTCCGGGAGGGGGGGAAGTGCAACCTTGTACTTCGCGAATTGAATGCCGGTGAGTTGCGGAATACCGCCAGTCTCAAAAAATATGGTTACTCGATGATTGATGTAGTCCGTTAAATACCGTGCATCAGCTCGACTAGAAAAGGGGTGAAGAACGAGAAGTCTCCCTATTGCACCGTAGCCTCCTGCTCTAATAAATGCAGTCCCCAAACCCACGCCACGGCCGACAACGGTCAGGCTATCGCCTTCGTATTCAGGGATCGAGTAGTAGCCATAGAGGCCACTATTGGAAACAGTGTTCGAGAAAACAGGAAACCGAAACCGTGAATCAGCATCTTGTGAAAAACGATCCTCGATTAAGTCTCGGCCAACACGAATTTCTGCCGCATTGGCGAGAACCGCATCATCCCAATCCTCCGGAATCACCCCCACCTCAGTCTGCTTGTACCCCGCCGGAATCGCGTTCATGTCGCCTCCTTGCCGGGTAAGGTGGGTAAAGCTCTCGCGGTGAGGGTTTGCATTTGCCGGATGGCGATCTGGTTCAGGCGCTTGAGTCGTTCGCCCTGGGGCAGGTTCATGTGGATGAATTCGGCGTTCATGGCTTCGATGTTGGCCAGGACCAGCAGTTGTTCGATGTCGGCGTGGTCGCGCATGTTGCCGTCCAGCGCCGGGTTGGCGTCGCGCCATTGTTTCGCGGTCTTGCCGAAGAGGGCGACGTTGAGCAGGTCGGCTTCGCTGGCGTAGGTCATGGCGGCCTGGGCGGGGGTGACTTCCGCTGGGATCAGGTGTGCCTGGATGGCGTCGGTGTGGATGCGGTAGTTCAGTTTGGAGAGGGTGCGGTTGAGGTTCCAAGCCTGCGACAGGCGGCAGTTTTCGTCGTCCTTGAGGCGACGAAACTCCTTGACGAGGAAAATTTTGAATTCGGGACTGATCCACATGCCGAATTCAAAGGCGATATCCGGGTGTGCGTAGGTGCCACCATAGCGCCCGGCGGTTGCTTTGAGTCCAATCGCCTTGGTTTTTTCGACCCACTCCTTGACGCTGATCTTGTAGCTATTCAGGCCTGCCTGACTTTTAATTGTGGCGAATTCGCCATAATTAAAATCAGGGTTGAACACCGATTCCCAGATACCAAGAAACTCAACGGTGTTCCGATTGCGCAGCCAGTCTGATATAAAAAAGTCACCGTCTTTGGCACGAAGCATGTCAGTGAGGGAGATGTAGTCGGTAACTGCGTCGCTGATAACGCTGACCGGCGTGCCCTGGACCTCGATTAGTGATTTCTTGGTCTTACTCATCCCTCAAACCCCATTTTCTTCAAATGCGCATCCACCCGCGCCGCCAGGGTTTCCACTTCTTCCACCAGCCGGAACAGCGGCGTGGCGTAGCGTTCGGCGAGTTGGCGGATGCGGCTGGTGAGTGTCTGGCTGACGCGGTCGAGTTCACCCTGCACCTGGGCTGATAACGCAGCGAGCCATTTGTCTTCAACGACCAGGGCTTTGATTTCGCTTTCGGTGAGCCTGGCGTAATGGGCGGCGACTTTGGTGTCGAGGGCTTTTTGCGCATCCTTGACGGCTTTGCTGGCGGCGGCTTCCTGGTCGATGAGCTTGGCGTAGGCGGTGAGCAGTGTGCGTTCTTCCTGCGCCTCCTTGTCGTGCTTGATTGCGGTCAACCGGGCTTTGACGCTGATTTTGGTGAGCTTGCCTTTTTCCGTTCTGGCGTCGGCCAGCAGCCCATCCTCACCGCCATATTCCTCGTCCATCTCTTCCATCTGACGGCTGATGGCGTCGCGCTCGGCTTCGCATTCTTCGATGGCGACCTGCTCGGCGGCGAAATAACGCTGGATGATCAGCGCAGGCGGGATCAAATCGGTGTTGTTTTTGCCGTCGACCGTGGCATTCCAGCCGTCGCTGGCGATCATCCACACATCGTCCTGCATCGTTTCGGCCCAGTAGTCCATCAGGTGCTGATAGACGTTGTAGGGGTCGATCAGCGTGGCGATGGCGCCACCGTTACGGAAGGTGTCGAGCAGGTTTTCGGCGAGGGTTTCGATCAGCGCCTTGGGCCGGTCACCGGGCTGGATAGCGGTGAGCAGCGGGGTGTTGGCGCTTTTCCAGCTCGCGAACAGCGTGGTCACCGTCTGGTTGAAGGCGGTGAATTCCGGGTGGGCGAAGATGGCGGCCTTGATCTGGCTGGTTTCCACCCGGGGCTGGCTGTAGCCGGGGCGATCCGCCGGGGTGAATAGCGCTGCGCGCACGCCTGGGAAGACCTGCCAGTAAGGCGCGAGGCCGTCGATGTCGGCGTTGGGGATGCCGCCTTTGAGATGGGCGGCGATGTCCTGCTTGTCTTCCTGCTCCGTGCTGTCGATGTAGCGCGGCAGGTTGAGGTTGAAGTCGTTGGCTTCGATTTCAGCAAACGGCACGAGGCGTGAATAGCGGGCGTTTTCGAGCTGACGGGTGAAGGTGTCGACGATCTTGTGGATGTCCTGCGCGCGCAGGCGGTTCTTGTTGCCGTCCTTGATGTAGCCCTTGCTGGCATCGACCATAAAGATGCCGCTGCGGCCAACGGCGCCTTCCTTGTCCAGCACGATGATGCAGGCGGGGATGCCGGTGCCGTAAAACAGGTTGGCTGGCAGGCCGATGATGCCCTTGATGACCCCCTGCCGGATGAGGCGGGTGCGGATGCCGGCTTCGGCACCGCCCCGGAACAGTACGCCATGCGGCAGGATGACCGCCGCCTTGCCGGTGCTCTTGAGGCTTTTGAGCATGTGCAACAGGAAGGCGTAGTCGCCGTTCTTTTCCGGTGGTGTGCCGTATTCGAAACGACCATGGAGGTCATGGGTAGGGTCGAAGCCGGTGGTCCAGGATTTGACCGAGAACGGCGGATTGGCGACGATGAAATCGAAAGTTTTCAGGCTGCTGTCGGTGTTCTTGAAATGCGGGTGCGAGAGGGTGTTGTCCTGCCAGATTTCCGCCGTCGGGCAGTCATGCAGCACCATATTCATACGCGCCAGCGCCGAGGTGGCGTTGTCCATTTCCTGACCGTAAAGCGCCAGGTCTAGCCCGGTGCGGCCCTTGGCTTCGTCGTGCGCCTTGAGCAGCAGGGAACCGGACCCGCAGGTCGGGTCATAAATGCTCTGCCCGGCGTGGCTGGCATGGCCCAGGTCGATGACCATGGACATGACGCGGGAGACTTCCGCCGGGGTGTAGAACTGGCCCTTGCTCTTGCCGGATTCGGTGGCGAAGTGGCGCATCAGGTATTCGTAGGCATCGCCGAGCAGATCATCACCTTCGGCACGGTTGCCACCAAAATCTAGCCCTTCAAAGATCGAAACGAGCTTGGTGAGGCGATCGACCATCGCTTGAGCCTTACCAAGTTTCTCTTCATCGTTGAACCAAGCGACGTTGATCGCACCCTTGAGGCTGTCGTTGGCATCTGCCAGCTTGGCAACCACCTTGTCGAGCTTTTCCCCGATTTCCTTGTTGCCCTTGGCCGCCACCATGTCGGCGAAACTGCCGCCGGGCGGCACGTCGATCAGGGCATTGGGATCGTTAGCGTATTTATCGGAGACGTATTTGACGAACAACAGGACGAGGACGTAATCCTTGTACTGGCTGGCATCCATGCCGCCGCGCAGTTCGTCGCAGGATTTCCAGAGGGAGGAATAAAGTTCGGACTTTTTGATGGCCATGGGGATCGTTTTAGCGTTGTTATGTTGCCAAATGGCATGACGCGCAACTTTACCGGAGTGAGGATGGCAGAGGAAGGGCTCTGCGTGTGGTATGAGCGCTGACACCATAACCGTCTAGCGATTCATGGCATCACCTCGGATGTCGCTTGTGCGCCCGGCCGACGCTCAACTATTGGCCTAACCGGGCGCTCGGCCTCAATGGCAATTGGCTGTAGCGCATGAGCGCTATTTGCCTGATTTGCCTGGCCGTAATGCCGCCGTGTCTTGGCGCTGACATGCCCTAGCCCCTGACTAACCGATGCTGCATCACCACGCCTCTTCATGTCGGCACTCCATTGGTGCCGCAGGCAGTAAGCGGTAATAGGCAGTTTATGCTTCGGCCAAAGGCTGCGCGCAAGCCGTCGTACCTCGACAGTAAAGTTGGCTGGGCTTTCGATGCGAACAAGCAATTCACCTTGATCCACCAACCGAGCGCGCAAAGTCGAAAGCAAAGGATGGGCATCGTCGCCGCCATAGGTAATCACTCGGCGAGGCTGGCCTTGATCTAACTTGACCTTCGCACCCTCGATTTGGAAGCTGATTTCACTCAATCCATTGACGAGATCCTTTCCCTTGCGAACGAGCACCCCGCGCCTGAGTTCTTCCGGGCGACAGCCGGTCAGCGCAGCAACCAGCATCGCATCTGCGTACTTTCCTTTTGCAGCTCGTGCACATAGATGTTCGCGCCAATCGCCGGGAAGACCTCGCAATGCCTGCCGCTTGCTGGCACGCTTGCGCCGTACCCCAATATGGCCGCTTTGGCGCAGCATATGGAACTCACGTAATGAAACGCGCAAATGCTGCAGTTGGTCGTAGATGACCTGCACTTGCGACCAAGTTACTGGCTGAGAGGAAACCACAAAATTGGAGAGCAAGGTCCGATAGTTCTCCAGTTGCTAAACAACTTCGGCGTACAGGCAGTAGCGAAGCGCTGCGAGTCGCTTGTAAAACGTACTTGGGCGCTGCGTTGCATTCACTACTTGGACCAACCCGCCATCGGCGCCACGGGCACGACCCAACAGCGTTCGACCAAGCCGGCGATACTCATTCCGTGTCTTCCTGCTCAAGGTCGAGAATTCGTTCGCCGGAAGTATGGCTGTTATATCGCGCACGCATAGCCGAACGAGCGCGGTCATCTCGTTCGAATCGATCATTTTTTTACCCTGAGAAACATCCGCACGTGAGCAGTAGCCCGGTCACGTGCGGATGTGGCATTACTCGTTACTGACGCCAGTTACGGCAA
>JAKLKR010000318.1 GCA_023150565.1 Planctomycetota bacterium | reverse complement strand
CGGGGCGGCCCCGTCGAGGCGGCCCAGGCTGCGCACCGGCTGGCGCCCGCCGCCGCGGCAGGGGGCCAGGCCGGGGAAGCCCTCGCACTCGCCGGTCGGGGCCTGCACCGCCACCGTCAGCAGTTCGGCGCCGGTGTGGCGGGCGAGCAGGCGCTGGGCGGCGAAGGCCGGCCGTTCCACCACCTGCGCCCCACGCCGGGTCTCGATCATGCCCCAGTAGCCGTTCACCGCCTGCCAGTAGTTGGCGCCCAGCACCCCCAGGCGGGGATCGAGCAGCCGGCGCTGCAGGTCGGCGGTCATCAGCGCGGCGGCGGGCGAGAAGCGGAAGGGCGGCGGTTTCCCCGCCACCTCGGGCTCGACCGACATCAGGTTGAACTCGCTCACCCACAGCGGCAGCTCCTTGCCGGCCTGGGCGCGGGCGAGGGCGCGGTAGTCGCCCAGCCGGCGTTCGAGCTGGTCGCCCGCCGCCAGGCAGGCGCGCGCCACCGCGCGCGGGTCGGCGCCCGCCGCCGCCAGCGGCGCATACAGGTGCACCACCGCGAAGTCGGCCTGGGGTCCCGCCCCCGCCAGCACCGCGCGGTTCCAGGCGCAGTCCGGCTCCTCGCCGCTGCCCGGCACCAGCACCACCCCCAGGCGCACCCGGGGGTCGGCGGCGCGCAGCGCGCGCGTCGCCTCGCGCGCCCAGCGCACATAGGCGGCGGCGTCCATGCGGCGCGCCGGCACCGCCTGGTGGTTGCCGTGGTCGCTCTCGTTGCCGAGCTCGAACCAGCGCACCTGCCACGGCTCGCGCCGGCCCCAGGCGGCGCGGCGGTCGGCCCAGGGGTGGCGGCCGTCGGCGGGGGCGTTGAGGTATTCCACCAGCGCGACCAGGTCGGCGACGCTGCCGTGGTAGTCGGGCAGGGTGATCAGCGGCTCGGCGCCGAGCGCGGCGCAGGTGGCCAGGTATTCGTCGAGGCCGAAGCTCCAGTCGCCGCGCTGGGCCAGCGGCCCCACCGCCTGGCGCCAGTCCCAGGTATGGGCCAGGCAGCCGCCGGGATAGCGCAGCACGCTGGTGCCGAGCGCGCGCAGGCGCTCCAGCACCGCCGGGGCCGGCGCCCGCCGCTGCGCGTCCCACACCCCTTCGCCGGTCTGCAGCGTGCTGCGGTTCCACTCCGCGGCGTCGGGGGCGCAGAAGATCCCGCGCGGGTCGGCGGCCTCGACATTGTGGCCGAAGGCGCGGCGGTTCACCGCCGGGGCCGCTCCGCCGGCGTCGATGGCGATGGTGGCGTCCTCGGCGGCGCCGAGGGCGAGGGCGAGCAGGAGGGTGGCCAGGGTATGGCGCATGTCCGGGTTGTACCCGGGCCGCCGCCCGGGGTTACAGCGCGGGGCGGTCCGGTCAGTAGGGGCGCGGCGTGCGGATGGACCAGGGTGGGGGCTTGGGTGTCGTGGGCGGCTCCGGCTTGGGTTCGGGCTTGGGCGGCTCGGGTTTGGGCGGCACCGGCGCGGTCGCGGTGGGTTTGCGCGGTTCCGGCTTGGCCGGCGCGCCCGCCGCGGCCTCGCCCTCGGCCTGCTCGGGCCTGGCCACCAGCCGGCCGAAGCCGGACCTGCCCGCCCACGAGCTGGTGCGCTGGGTGCGCAGGTGCAGCAGCTGGTCGACGGTGAGCAGGCCCTGGGCGATCTCGATGCCCCAGCCCAGGTAGCGCTGCAGCCATTCCTCGGGGGTGGGGCCGCCGGGGATCAGATGCCGGGCGAGCTGCAGCGCGGTGCATACCGCGCGCGGGGCCAGGCCCGCCGGCGGCGAGATCGGCTGGGCTTCCTTGGGTGCGTCCGCCGGCTGGAGGTCGGTGCCGGACCAGAAGCAGGCCATCGCCACCAGCCCGGCCGGCTTCTCGGCCCCCTTGCAGGCCTTGCCGGCGGCGAAGGCGGTGCGGGCGTTGGTCTGATCGGGATCGAGCAGCCACAGCCGCGCCGCCTCCATCGCGCTGGCGGCATGGCCCGAGCCGGGGTCGTCGGGACGTGGCGCGCGCGTGGGAAGGCGCGTCCGCATCGCCGCCAGTCTGGCCTTCACCGCGTCGGTGCAGGCGAGTATCTCGGCCTTCTTGCCGTCGAGCGCGCCGGTGAGCCGGTCGAAGGGGGCCTGGGCGCGCGCCTTGGCGTCGGCGTGCGCCTGCAGGCGCTGCCGGGTGAGCTCGACCAGCTTCTCGCGCGGGGAGCCGCCGAAGGCCGCGAGCATGCGTTCGCGCCCGGCCGCCAGCCGCGCCTCGGTGGCCGCCCGCTCCTCCGGGGCCATGGCGGCGAGGCGGGCGTTGCGGCGGGCGAAGTAGCGTTCGGCCAGGGTGCGCCGCCGCTGGGGATCGTCCTGCAGCAGCGGCGGCAGCCATACCAGGCCCTGCGGGCCGACGCTCGGCTTCGGCCAGGCGGCGGGGTCCATCATCTGGGCCTGGGCCGGGGTCGGCGGCGGCGGGGCGAAGTCGGCCCTGCCCATGCCGATGCCGGGATCGATGCCCTGCACCGGCGACGGTCCGGCGGCAGGCGCCCCGCCGGCCCCCGCGGCGGCCGCTGCGGCGATGGCCGGGGCGACGGCCGGCGGCGTCTGGACGGTTCTCGCCTGGGCCGCCGCGGCAAGGGTCTGGTACACGCACCACCAGCCCCACAGGGCGGACATGCGCCGGCGCAGGAAGCCGCTGAGCAGCACCGCCGCCTCCTCGTACCGCTCGGCGCCGAGCACCGCCAGCAGGCAGGCCTCGGGCTGGGGGTTGGCGGCCACCAGGGGCGCCAGGTCCTCGGGCAGCGCCAGCTGGCGCTGCCTGACCAGCAGGCCGGACTCGGCGCCCTCGAGCAGGACCAGGGGCTTGGCGCGGGCGGCGTTGCGCAGGGTGGTGGTCATGGCGTCATTCGAAGTTGGTGATGGCGTTGACGATGGTGGCGAGGGCGGCGGTCTCGTCCTTGTTGACGGTGTTGACCTCCTCGCTGATGGTGTCGATGATGTGCGAGGTGGTCTCGAGCGCGTCCGAGATCGCCGCGATCTGGTAGTCGGTGGTCTCGATGCTCTCCATCGCGCTGGTGATGGTCCGTTCCGCCGCGTCCACCTTGCCGGTGACCACCGTCAGGTCGTGGTCGAGGGCGACGATCGCCTGGTCCACCACATCGAAGCTGTGGTTCAGCCCGGTCTCGTTCTTCTGCGCGTACTCCTCGACCGAATCGACGCAGGTGTAGCTGATCCTGCCGGTGCCGTGCAGTTCCCAGCAGGCCGGGTAGACGCCGGGTTCCATGGCCCGGGCCGAGGCCACGCCGTTCATCACGATCGACAGGTTCTCCATGATGATGGAGGCGCACTGCCAGCCGTCCTGCGGATAGGCGGCCAGGGTCGAGCCCATCGCGGTGGCGACCCCGGAGGTGATCGCGGTGAACTCCAGGGCGTGGTCCAGGGTCGAATAGATCTCGGCGGTGCCGCCGATGCACCACAGCGAGGCGCTGCCCAGCAGGCCCTCCTCCTTGATCAGGTAGGCGACGGTGAAGGCCAGGTCGCTGGCGGCCAGCAGCGACTCCTGCACCAGGGCGACCACCTCGGCCGAGTCGTCGACCTCGTATGCGCTGCTGATCAGGGCGGGATTGCTGGTGTTCGATCCCTTGGCGGCGGCGCCGGCGATCAGGCCGGCGATGGCGGTCCCGGCTTCGAGCGCGCCGCCGATGGCGTTGGTGGTGATCGAGGCGCTGATCGCGCTGATGCTCACATTCACCGTCTCGGCCACCACCGACGACCCGGAGCTGTTCAGCGAGGCGGTCATCAGGCCGGTGACCGCCACCGTCGGGGCCGAGGCGTCGAGGCAGAGCGGGGTGAAGGACATCGCCGAACTCATGTCCGGGTCCGAGGCGCTGTAGACGCCCAGCATCAGCGAACCGTGCTCCATCCGCAGCATGGTGTTGCCGACCCGCAGGGTGAGCGAGCTGCCGGCCTCGATGGTCAGGTCGCCGCCGACCCGCAGCACGCCGTCCTTGGCGGCGAGCAGGTTGAGCTTCCCGCACGAGAACAGGTCGGTGCGCTCCTGCTCGGCGGTGTCGTCGAAGGCCAGCTCGTTCCCCTTGACCGGCAGCGGCCGGGCCGCATCGGCGCTGACCAGGGCGTTGGCCGGCACGGCGTCGTTGGCCGAGATCCTGGTGGTCGCCGGCAGGTCGTCGACCGCGGCGAGGCCGTCGGCGCCCACCCCGCGGCTGCGCATCACCGTGCGGTAGGGCCGGTCCGCCATCGGGTTGTGCGGCCGGTTGGCGTGGTTGAACAGCCCGCCCAGCACCACCGGCTGGTCGGCGCCGCCCCAGGCGAAGGCGACCGCGACCTCGTCGCCCACCCGCGGCAGGATCAGGCTGCCGCCGTCCTTGCCGGCCTGCGGCATCACCACCCGGATCCAGCCGGTGGGATGGCTGCGGTCCCAGGGGAAGGCCACCTGCACCCGCGCCAGGGCGTCGGTGTGCAGGGTGTTGACCGCGTCGGCGGTGCCGTCCTCGGCCACCACGGTGGCGAGGTGGACGCCGGCCAGGGCCGGGGGCGGCTGGCGGCGCTCGGGCACGAAGGGGATGGCGAGCGGCAGGGCCTCGACCGAGCAGCGCGCCTCCAGCCCCAGGCCCTGCCACGACAGCGTCGCCCCCGGGGTCTGCGGCGGGCAGGCGAGCAGGTCGAAGGCCGGCCGGGCCCAGCGCACCTCGGCCGCCGACAGCGCCAGGGCGGCGAGGGCGTCGTGCAGCGGGCGCAGCGCCTCGCTGGCCGGGCCGGTGGCGGCGGCGGTCAGCAGCGGGCGGATCGACAGGCGCGTGCCCACCACCAGGAAGGTCTCGTCGGGGCGGGCGGCGAAGGCCATCACGGTGCCGGCCTGGAGGTGGGTGTGGTCGCCCTCGCCGTGCAGCCGGCGGCGGCGGCAGAGCTGCTCGCCGGCGCGGCGTTCCGCCAGCCATTCCGCCAGGCTGGTGTCGGGCGCGCCGGGGGCGAAGGCCGAGCCGTCCTTCAGCGCGCTCGGCCCGGCGGGGAACTCGTGGCGCACCAGCCCGGCCGGCACCGCCGGCGAGCCGAGCGCGGCGAGGTCGAGGGCGCTGGCCCCGGCCTGGTCGCCGACCGCGGCGTTGCCCGACCAGTCGCGGTAGTCGCGGTCGGCCACCGCCACCCCGGCGGCGCCGTCGCGCTCGCAGGCCTGCCAGCGCCACAGGCAGCGGTTGGCGGCGCCGGCGGCGCCGCGCCCGCCGACCACGTCGAGGGCGAGCGGGTTGGCGGCGCGGCGGCGGCGCGCCTGCGCCTGCTCGTCCTCGCCGGCGGCCGGGCCGCCGTGGTTGCGGTTGATCTCGGACAGCACCAGGGTGTGGCCGCCCAGCCCGTCGCCGCCGTCGGCCTGGTGCACGTGGTAGGTGAACACCCCCTCGTCCTCGAGCAGCCGGCGCACGGTGGCGGCGGTGG
>JAKLKR010000317.1 GCA_023150565.1 Planctomycetota bacterium | reverse complement strand
CCATGAACCATTTCCGCCGTATACGCGTTATCCCCTTCTACCCCTGCACCGGACCTATGACCAGCATCACCCGCTCCCTCCTCTCCCTGCTGGTATGCGGCACTGCGGCCCTGCCGATGGTGTCCCCCGCGGCCGAGGCCCAGCAGGCTGGTACTCCGGCGCTGAGCCAAGCCGACGCCGCCGCCGAGGCCAAGCGCTTCGCCGAGGAGGGGCGGGTGGCGATGCTGCGCTACCGCCAGTCGTCCAACCGCGACAATCAGGCCCTGCTCGATGCCGCCAAGGCCTACACCGAGGCCCACCGCCTGTTCGTCCAGGTCAATGATTCCGAAGCGGTGTGCGAGGCCCAGGCCAACCTGTTCTGGTGCAAGAAGCAGATGAACCTGGAGGCAGTCCAGGGCTGGTTGCAGCAGAAGGGCGAACCGGAGCGCCAGGTGGCGGCCAAGGTCGATGCGGTGGCCGAGCGCAAGGTGGAAGCCAGCGAGGTGCAGGCCTACTTCGACCGTGCCGAGCGCTTCGCCCGCGAGCACACCGGGACCAAGGACCTGCTCCAGGTTTCGATCCGCTGGTTCGAGGTGGCGGAGCGCTTCGCCGGCAGCCCGCCGGCTGTCCAGGCCCAACGTCTCAGCATGGCCGCCCAGGAGGCTTGGTTCAAATCGGTAACGAGCGCCCAGCAGGCCGCCCGCGAGACCCGCTTCATGAAGCCGCGCGCGGTGGTGGCGGGGGCGCAGGCGGCGATCCCGGCGGCGCCCGACGTCAAGGCTGCGGTGGCCGAGATGCGCAAGACCTACGCCAAGGCCTACGCCCGCACCACCCCCATCGACAAGCGCCGGCTCGCCCGCCGCCTGCTCGATGATGCGGCCAAGAACAAGGCTGATGCCGCGACCTACTACGGCATGCTCAGCGAAACCATGCGTCTGGCCCAGGAAGGCGACGACGTGGTGGTGGTGCTGGATGCTGCCGAGGTCATCGGTGATGCATTCGCTGGCTACGATGTCGCGGCCGAGAAAAAGGCGGCGCTGGCGCGCATGCCCAACCGCGGCATCGCCTCGGCGGTGCTGACCCTGATCGATGAGCCGCGCAACGCCAACGCCAACTCCACCGCTGGCCGCTTCTTCTGCTGCGATCTCCGGCGCTGGGACCAGGGCCTGCCGATGCTGGCCAACGGCAACGACGCCGAACTGGCCAAGGCTTCGGACCGCGAGCTGGACAAGCCCGGGGATGTACCCGAATTCGTCGCCACCGGCGATGCCTGGTACACGGTGGGCAAGCGGCCCGGCCGCAGTGAGGAGCGCAACGCCTTCCTGGCCCGCGCCATGCACTGGTACAACCAGGCCATCGCCTCGCTCGACGGGGTGGCCAAGATGCGCGTCGAACAGCGCCTGGGCGAGATCGACAAGGCCCTGCCGCTCGACCTTGACAGCGTCGACTGGGACGCCCTCACCCCCACCCAATGGGACAAGCTCAAGGGCGCCACCGTGGTGGTGCAGGCCCGGCTCGACCGCACTGACCCCTCGCTCACGCTCAAGGCCGGTGACCGCTACCGCCTCGCCCCCCATCCGGCCGACACCTGGCGGTTCTCCACCGGCGGTGCGCGTGATGTGGTCGCGGGATGGCGCGGGATGCCCGACAACGATGCCCACGGCCGCGGCTGGCGCGGCTACTGGTCTGGCGACCTGGTGCGCAGTGACCTGGCGCCGGCCTCGCTGCTGGTGTGGCTCGACAAGGCCCTGCCCGAAATCGCCCCGCCCACCATCCAGGGCCCTGGCCGGCTGTTCCTATGCCCCAACAAGCCGGTCGGGGTCGGCCTGGCCACCGGCCAGATCCGCATCAAGCTGATACCGCTCAAGGACGACTGAGCGGCTGGCCGCTGTGCGGCTGCGTCAATGCATTAGCATGAGGGCCATGCCTACCTGCCGCATCCTCTTGCCGGTCCTGGCGGCGATCAGTCTTGGCGCGGTCGAGGCCGATGCCAGGACCTCGCCGGCGCCCGTCGCGGTAAAGCCGCCGTCTCCAGCAGATCTGCGCCAGCGGGCGGCGGCATCGGCGGCCACCGCCCGCGAGATCATTCGCCGCTTCCGTCTCGATCCGCTCGGTATCGCAGCCCAGCTCCCTGCGGCCGTGGCCGGTCTGGGCGAGGCGCGCGACCTTAGCGAGCAGGTGGGGGACACCGAGGCGGTGTGCGACCTGGAAGCCGAACTGCTGTGGTGCCGCCGACAGTTGGCCAGCGAGGAGGTGCGCAGCCGCATTCCGGCCGAAGGGGCACGGCAGGCCGAAGAGGCCAGCCGGCGGATCGAGGAGCGTCCGGCGCCCCCTGCCCAGGCCGACGAGCAGTTGGCGCGCGCCGAGGCGGCCGCGGCCGAGCGTCCCGAGGACCACCTCCAGAACGCCCTGCGTTTCTTCGCGGTGGCCGAACGTTTCGCCGGCAGTCCGGCTGCGATCAAGGCCCAGCACCTGTCCCTGGCGGCGCATGAGGCCTTCCTGCGCGCCAGCCAGGAGGCCGCCCGCCGCACCCTGTTCGCCGCGCCGCAGATTCGGGCGGGCACCGTGCCGATGCCGTCGGGGGCGCAGATGCGCGCCCAGATCGCCGATCTCAAGCGCGCTTTCGCCACCGCCTGGTCCGACCAGACCACCACCGGCCGCCGGGTCCTCGCCCGCCGGCTGTACGAGGAGGGTTTGCGGCGCCGGGCCGAGCCACCGGCATTCGCGGCGATGCTCACCGAGGCCTTGCGTCTGGCGGCCGAGAGCGACGAGGTGGAACTGATCGTGCTCATCCCCGACCACATGATGACCGTCTTCGCCGGCTACGACGCGGTGGGCGAACGACGCGCGGTGCTGGCCAGGCTGCGTTCGCGTCCGCTCGGTCAGGCCATGCTGGCGATGGGCGAGCGTCCCGACGATCCTGCCGCCAATGGTCTGGTCGGCCGCCATCTGGCGCTTGAGCTTGGCCGCTGGGAGCCCGCGCTTCCGCTGCTGGCCAAGGGCGAGGACGGCGAGTGGGCGCGAGTGGCGCGCATGGAGTTGGCGCGTCCAGTGCGCCCGGCCGAGCAGTTGGCCACCGCCCAGGCCTGGCGGGAGCTCGCCCGCCGGGCGGCGCGCAGCGAGGACCGTCTGTCGCTGGGCGCGCGCGCCCGCATCTGGCTGGAACGTGTGCAGCCCCAGCTTGAAGGTGTTCAGCGCGAGGAGGCCGACCGTGCGCTGGCGGAGTTGGCACGGGACATGCCTTTCGACCTGCGCTCGGGCGACTATTTCGGCATGAGCCCGGCCCAGTGGGACCAGTTCAAGGGCACCGTGGTGGCGGTTCCGGCGCGGCCGGATCGCACCGATGCCGGGGTCGCGCTCAAGGCCGGCGAACAGGTCCGTCTGGTACCCCATCCGCAGGATACCTGGAGCTTTGAGAATGCCCGGCGCGTCCCAGTGATATGCAATTGGCGTGGTCCGATGGCCAAGAATGGCGAGCGCGGCGACTGGGGTGTCGAGGGTCTTGAGCCGCGGCGCGGCGACCAGCCGACCGGGGCGGTGGTGGCTTGGCTGGATGCGCGTGACCCCGAGGCCATCACCGGGGTGTTCAGCGGCCCGGGAAGGCTGTTTCTGTCCGCCAACAAGCTCGGCGTGGCCAACGGGGCCAAGGGCGAGATCCGGGTCAAGGTGGTGCCGGTGCGCGAGGAGTAGCCGGCGCCGGATCGCCTGGCCACGCATTGCACCGTCTGCCGGTCGGGGTCCGATGGGCACATGGCCAATCTTCGCTCCCTGTTGCTGGTGCTTTGCTTCGCCGCCGCTCTCGGTGCGGCGACGAGCGGCGAATACGCCATGCGCGAGCGGGTGTATTGCGACCCCGAGGCCGGGATCTCGTTCCGCTACCCCTACGACTACCGGCAACCCGACCAGTATGTAGGCGAATTCCGCCGTGGTGATGACCAGGGGCCGCCCGGCAAGGACGAGCGGGTGGTGGTCGGAGCCGACGGCAGGCCGGTGCGCCTGCGGCGGGTTGATGCCAGCGGCAAGGTGCGGGCGGATGTGCGCGTGTTCGCCCAGGCCCAGGCGCCGGGCGCCGAGGTTGAATTGTCCGCCATCGGCGACAAGGAGGCTGGGGCCCCCCTGACCTGGAAGCCGTTCGATTACTACCGCGAGACGCCGGAACGGCCGTTTGCCGCCAAGTCCTGGGCTGCGGCCGACATCCAGGCGGCGCTGGGGGTGGCCGATGACCAGTGCGTGCTGGTGGTGCGCTCGGCGGAGCGGGTCGCGGGCCTGGTGCTGCGCGGATCGCCGGATGCGCCGGCGGCCAACCGGCGCCTGATCGACACCTTCGAGATCCTCTCGACCGGTGAAAAACCCAAGCCGGGGGCCAAGCCTCAACCCAAGGGCAAGGGGCCGCGCGCGATGACCTGGTGCGAGTCCCAGTGTCGCAAGGGTCAGGTGATCGATGCCAAGGGTGGCTTGGTGAAGGTGGGCAAGGCCAAGCCAGTGGCCTGGCCGCTGGCCTGGGAGATCGAGACCGAGCACTACCACATCACGGCCAACACCAGTCCAGAACGGTTGGTGCAGCGGGCTGCGCTGCATGAGGCGCTCTATCGTTGCTATGCCAGGCTGTACGAACCCGAGCGCATGCCGCCGACCAAGTCCGAGGTGCACATCTTCGACACTTGCGACCAGTTCGATGGTGCGGCCCGCCAGTGGGTCGATCCGGGCTTCCAGGCTCGCAACGGCAACGCGCTGATCGGCGGATTCTTCCGCCCCGACTGGTTGTCGCTGTGGATCTACGAGGAGAGCGGTGCGCTCAATGCCCGCATGCCGATCGAGGAGGTGGCGGCCCACGAGTGCTCCCACCAGTTCCTTCATCTCGCCTGCAATGGTAGCGCCCATGTGCCGACCTGGTTCAACGAAGGGTTGGCGGTCTATTTCGAGAGCGGACAGTTCAAGAATGGGGAATTCGTCATCCGCCTGCCGGCCGATCGGATCGAGGATCTGCGTGCCGCCTATACCGACCGCCGTGCCACCCTGCTGCCACTGAACCAGTATCTCGACCATCATGGCCACATCGCCGCCGAGCAGTACGCCGAGGTGTTTGCCATGGTGCACTTCTGGGTGTTCGGGACCTGCGCTCCCAACTCCAAGGAGTGCAAGCACAAGGACTGCGGATTGAAGCGGTTCCGGGACTATTGGCAGGCGCTCAAGAAGGGCGAGGACGGCACCGCGGCGTTCGACCGGGTGTTCCTCCAGGACATGATCAAGGCCCAGGGCGGGCGCCCGGCGGCGATCGCGGCCTGGCAGAAGGCCCTGATCGACTACGTGATCAAGCGTCTGAAGTGAGCGGGAGACGCTCCGAACTGCATGAAAACACGGTATATTAGGACGAAATGAAGATTGCGGAAAGAGGGGTCTTGACGAAAGGCGAGGGTCTATATGTTTCGCGCCCCGCCCAGCTGAGAGGCTGAAACGGGCCG
>JAKLKR010000316.1 GCA_023150565.1 Planctomycetota bacterium | reverse complement strand
CGCCGCGGCGTCGTCCAGGCCGGCCAGCCAGCGGTCGACGGCGGCGAAGCGCTCCGGCGGCAGCGCGCCGGCGGCGTAGGCGCGCAGCTCCTCAGGTCCCGGCGGCGGGTGGTCCATGCTCCGGCGATGATGGCTGCGCCGCGCCGGCGCCCAAGCGGCGAGCCTCGCGCCCCAGCTTCGCCTCCCACCACCAGGCGTAGAACACCGGCACCGAGAACAGGCTGAGCAGGTCGGCGACCATCCCGCCGATCACCGGCAGCACCATCGGGCGCATGACCTCGGCGCCGCGCCCCTCGCTCCACAGGATCGGCACCAGCGAGAGCAGGGTGGTGAGGTTGGTCATCAGCGCCGGGCGGCGGCGGCGCAGGCCGGCGGTGAAGATGCGCCGGTCCATCTCCGCCAGGTCGCGCGGCGGGGTGCGGAACTGCTCGTGCAGGTAGGTGCCGAGCAGGATGCCGTCGTTGAACATCACCCCCAGCAGCACCAGGAAGCCGACGATCACCGCGGTGGTCATCTCGACCCCGGCCAGCCACACCGCGATGAAGCCGCCGGCGGTGGTGACGGTGACGTTGCACGAGATGATGATCGCGGTGGTGAGCAGCGAGCGGGTGCCGAGGTAGATCAGCACCAGCATCGCCGCCATCGAGGCGGCGATCACCCAGGTCATGGTCTCGTCGGCCTTGAGCTTCTGCTCGTAGCTGCCGACCCAGCGGAAGGTCGCCCCGGCGGGCAGGTCGAGGCGGCCGGCGGCGATGGCGGCGCGCACCCGCGCGTCGGCCTCGCGCACCACCTCGACCTCGGCGCGGCCGCGGGCGTTGAGCAGCACGTACTGGGTGCGCTTGCCGCCCTCGCTGCGGATCGCCATCGGCCCGATGGTGTAGGTCAGGGCGGTGGCCGAGGGCCGGGCCGCCAGCGGCCTGACCGCGCCGTGATGGGGCCTGGCGGTGGCGGCCAGGGGGTCCTCGCCCGCCGGCAGGGTCACCTCGATGCGCTCCGGGGCCAGCACCACGGTGTTGCGCTGGATGGTCAGGGTCTGCCCCGCCAGCCAGTCGGCGGCGGTCAGCCCGTCGAGCGCGAGGGTGTGCACCTCCGGCGCCGCGACCAGGCTCTGCAGCGCGACCGCGCCCCGCCCGTCCGCGCCGACCGCCACCCGCATCAGCCCCATCTCGTCGAAGTCGTCGCGCCGTTCGCGGCTGTAGCGCAGGCGAACGCCGTAGCGCTGGGTGCCCTCGACCGAGAACGCCAGGGGCATGCCGCCGAGGGCGGTCTCGACCGTCTGCATCACCGCCTCGGCGGTCACCCCGAAGCGCGCCATGCGTTCGCGGTCGAGGCGGATCTCGGCATAGGGCTTGCCGCCCTCGCGCTGCATCTGCACGTCGGCGGCGCCGGGCACCGCCTGCACGATCTTCTCGGCCTGCTCGGCGAAGCGCTCCAGCCCCTCGGCGTCGTCGCCCAGGACCTGCAGCGCGATCTTGCTCTTGATGCCGGTCGACAGCATCACCACCCGGGTCTCGATCGGCTGCAGCCACGAAGGCGCCACCCCGGGGATGTCGCTCACCGCCGACAGGGCCTCGCGCACCTCGGCCAGGGTGCGCGGGCGGCGTTCGCTGGCGCCGTCGCTGCCGGTGATGTCGTGCAGCGGCCATTCGGCGTAGGGCCGCAGCTGCACCACGGTCTCGATCATGCCGATCGGCGCCGGGTCGAGCGCGGTCTCGGCGCGGCCCATCTTGCCCATCACCTGCGCCACCTCGGGCACGCTGGCGATGAGCTGGTTCTGGGTCTTGAGCACGCGCAGGGTCTCGCCCAGGCCGCCGGTGGCGGGGATGGACGGCATGTAGAGCAGCGAGCCCTCGTCGAGCGGGGGCAGGAAGCTGGCGCCGATGCCGGGGAAGGCGCGGGCCAGGCTGCGGTCGATGGCCAGCGCCGAGAGGTCGCCGCCGGCGAGGGCGATGCCCTGGCGCAGCGGCCAGCTGAGCCCCTGCCAGCCGATGCCCAGCAGCCAGCCGCCCAGGGCGAGGGCGGCGATGGCGCCGGTGAAGATGAGACGGTGGCGCTGGATGCGGGTGTAGGCCCAGTCGTAGGCGACGTGGATGGCGTGGCTGACCGGGTTCTCCTCGTAGGACACCAGGCGTTCGCTGCCCAGGCGCCAGACCACGTAGGCGGCCAGCCCGCCGAGCAGCGGCGCCACCACCAGGCCGGGGATGGTGACCGACCAGCGGTCGTGGTCGAAGTGCAGGGTGAGGCCGCCGGCGGCGAACCAGCCGAAGGCCAGGCCGCCGGCCAGGCCGGCGAGGGCGAGGACGATGCCGCGGCGCAGCTGCCAGGGCGGCAGCAGCAGGCGGCAGAGCAGCGGCACCATCAGCATGCCGAAGATCACCGCGCCGCCGATGGCCAGGGTCTTGGTGATGGCGAGGGGGATGAACAGCCGGCCGGCCTGGTCGGTGAGCACGAAGATTGGCAGGAAGCCGATGATGGTGGTGGCGGCGGCGGTGATCAGCGCGCGCGACACCTCCTGGGCGCCGGCGATCACCGCGGCGGTGACCTCGGGGTCGAAGGGGTTGCGCGGCGGCTCCAGCCCGGCGGCCGCCCGGCGCTCCTGCAGCGCGACCAGATGCTGGGTGATGTTCTCGGTCATCACGATGCCGAAGTCGACCATCACGCCGATGGCGATGGCGATGCCGGCCAGCGACATGATGTTGGCGCTGACCCCGAGCAGGTGCATGGCCAGGAAGGTGGCGAGCACGCCCAGCGGCAGGCTCGCCGCCACCGCCAGGCTGGCGCGGGCGTGCAGCAGGAAGACCACGATCACCAGCACGGTGACCACCAGCTCCTCGATCAGGGTGCGGGCGAGGGTGGCGTTGGTCTCGAGGATGAGCTGCGAGCGGTCGTAGAACGGGACCGCCACCAGCTCCTCCCTGGCCAGCGCCGGCGCGAGGTCGGCCAGGCGCATCTTGATCGCGTTGATGACGCCCTTGGGGTCCTCGTGCACGCGCATGGCGACGATGGCGCCGACCTGCTCCTGGGAGGCGTCGGCGAGGATGCCCTGGCGCACCGCCCCGCCCACCTTCACGTATGCGATGTCCTTGAGCCTGAGCCCGGCGCCGAGCGCCGGGCTGCCGCGCACGACGATGTCCTCGACCTCCTTCGCGCTCCGGATGAAACCGAGGCCGCGCACCATGGTCTCGATGCCGCTCTTCTCGACGCTCATGGCGCCGACGTCGCGGCCGGCGGCCTTCACCGCGTCCATCAGCAGGTCGAGGGAGATGCCCTGCTCCTGCAGCCGGGCGGGATCGATGTCGATCTGGTATTCGCGCACCACCCCGCCCACCGGGGCGACCTCGGCGACGCCCGGCACGCCCTTGAGCGCCGGCACCACCACCTGGTCGAGCATGAAGCGCTTGGCCTCGGTGTCGCGCCGGCCCTGCAGGCTGAAGGCGAACACCTGGCCCATGGCGGTGGCGTCGGGGCCGAGGCGGGCCTGGACCCCGGCGGGCATCAGCGCCTGCACCTGCGACAGGCGTTCGAGGGTGCGGGTGCGGCATTCGTAGAGGTCGCGCCGCTCGTCGAAGATGACGTAGACGTAGCTGGCGCCGTACAGCGACATGCCGCGCACGGTGGCCACCCCGGGCAGGCCCTGGAGCTCGCGCGCCAGCCGGCTGGTGACCTGCAGGTCGATGTCCTCCGGGCTCTTGCCCGGCCATTCCGCCCACACGATCACCTGGTTGTCGGAGAGGTCGGGGATGGCGTCGACGGGGACGTGCCGCCAGGCCCAGATGCCGGCGACCGCCAGGGCGGCGGCGAGGACCAGGGTGACGAGCGGGTTGCGGATGGCGGCGGCGATCATGGGCGCGGCCTAGTGCTGGTGGGCCGGTGCCGGCGCGGAGGCTCCGAGCGGGAACAGCAGCGACGGGCTGCCCGCGAGCTGGGCCTGGCTGTCGATCAGGAACGCGCCCTGGGCGGCGACCTGGTCGCCGGGCTCGAGCCCGGCGCGCACCACGAAGCGGTCGTTGCCGTGCTCGTCCTCCAGGCGCGGACCCAGGGCCAGGGGGGCGATGGCGAAGCGCTGGCGTCCGTCGGCCGCGGCGGTGTCGAGCTTCCAGGCCACGTTGCGCACGCCGGTGGACAGCACCGCGCCGGCGGGCACCAGGGGGAAGCGGCCCCAGGTGCGCTCGTCGCCGGGATCGGCGGGCGCCAGGTCGGGGCCGAGGACCGCGCGGATGCGCGCCGTCACCAGCGCTCCCGGCCGCAGCAGGGAGCGCGCCCCGCTGAGGTAGATGCGCACCTCGACGCTGCGCGTCTCGGCGCTGATCTCGTTGGCGACCCGCGCGATCCTGGCGCTGATGGCGGTCAGCTCGCCGCGCCCATCGCTGGCCAGGGCCACCGGCTGCCCTTCGCGCAGGAACGCCGCCTGCGCCTCCGGGACCTGCACCACCAGGGCCAGCCGGTCGGCATCCACCAGCCGCAGCAGGGGGGTGTCGGCGGCGACCTCGCGGCCGACCAGCAGGGCCTCGTCGGCGCCCTTGAAATCCTCGAGCAGGACCTGGCCCGCGGCCGGGGTGGTGATGGTCACCACATCGCTGGGGGGCTTGCCGGCGCGGATCGCATCCGCCACCGGCTGCAGGTTCCAGCGTGCGAAGCGCGCGGTCAGCGACTCGACCAGGCGCTGGTCGCCCAGCCTGAGCGCCGTCTGCAGCTCGTTCTGGGCCTGGAACGCCTCCGGGCTGTAGAGATCGACCACCGGTTCGCCGGCGGCGACCTCCTGGCAGCAGCCGGCGGTGGCCTGGTGGCGGCGGACGATGCGGCCGGCCAGGCGCGGGATGACCAGGGTGGTGAAGCGGTGGTCGTAGGCGGCGGTGCCGGAGGCGCGCACGGTCATGGCGGCGGGGCCGGCCTCGACCGTGACCAGCTGCACGCCCATGCGCCTGCCCTGTTCGCGGGTCAGCTCGCCGGCGGTGACCTTCTGCAGGGCCATGCCGCAGACCGGGCAGGGGCCGGGCCGGGTGCCGATGAAATCCATCATCGGACAGGCCCAGCGCTCGCCGGTGGGGGCGTCGTCGGCCAGGCTGTCGGCACGGGCGAAGAAGTGCGATTCCGGCACCGCCAGGATGGCGGCGGCGCCCACCGCCAGGCCGAGCAGCGCGGTCATCCAGCCGGTCCAGCGGCGTCCGTCGCGGGAAGGGGGCATGGCCTACTCCACCACCTTGTTGAGGAGCGCGGCCTCGCCGTACTTCTCCGGTTCGGCCCTGAACTTGGCCGGGCAGGCCTTGCAGCCGAAGCCGACCTGCCGGCCCTTGTACGCGATGGTGCCCAGGGCGGGGTCGACCGGCATGGCGCAGATGGGGCAGACGGTGTTCACCGCGGCGGTGGCGGCGGTCGCGCTCGCGGAGCCGGCGGGCGCGACCGCCGGCGCGGTCGCCGCCGGCGCGCCGGCGGGCGCCGGGGCGGCGTGGTCGTGGCGCTCCTGGTACGGCTGGTGGGTGCCGGTGCGCACCGCCACC
>JAKLKR010000315.1 GCA_023150565.1 Planctomycetota bacterium | reverse complement strand
CGGTGCGCGCCGCCATCGCCCGCCTGCCGGCGGCGGTCGAGGCCGCCCAGGGCGCCGGCACCGGGGTGGGCGAGGCCGGGCGCGCGGTGGCCGAGGCCGCGCGCGCCACCGGCCCGGCCGCGACCCAGGTCGGCTCCGCCGCCCAGGAGCTGGGCACCACCGCCGCCGCCACCCGCGACGAGCTCAAGGCCACCCTCGCCGCCCTGGCCGAGCTGTCGCGCCGGCTCGACGCCATCGCCGCCGATGTGCAGAAGGCGAGCGCGCAGATCGCCGCCGGCAAGGGCACGGTCGGCAGGCTGGTGATGGAGGACACCCTGCATGAAAAGGCGGTCGGCACCCTGACCAAGGCCGAGGCCCGCCTGGACGAGATCCAGCCCCTGCTCAACTCGGTCACCGAGCTGCGCCTGGCGGTGGGGGCCGAGGGCGGGGTCGACCTGCACAGCGAATCCGGCACCGGCGGCATCTACATCCGCATCGAACCGCGGCCGTGGAAGTTCATGCAGGCGGGCGCCAGCTACCGCACCGCCCCCGCCGGTCGCGACATCAGCGGCGGCAGCGACAGCACCATCCCGATCGACTTCAACCTCGCCCTCGGCTGGCGCTGGATGCCGAGCGCGGACTGGTCGTACTACCACCTCACCGCCGCCGGCGGCCTGGTCGAGAACACCCTGGGGGCCTGGATCGAGGTGCCGCTGGGCCACGAGCGCATCACCTGGCGCACCATGGGCCGGCTCAAGCACAACGACCTCGACCCCGACGACCGCCGCTACGAGGAGGGCTCGGTGCTGGTGCGCTCATGCATCGAGCTGCGCACCTGGCGCCGGCTGTACCTGGTGGCGGGCTGCAACGACATCGCCAAGGACCCCGGCCCCTGGGTCGGCCTGCGCGGCGAGATCTACGACAACGACCTGCGCAACGCCACCGGGGTGGCGTCGATGTTCAAGTAGGCGGCGCGGCCTGGGCGGCGGTGACCGCCGCCACCAGGCGGTCGCGCACCACGAGCGCGCGCCGGCGGCGCCAGGTGAAGCGCATCGCCGCCTTGGTGCGGCGGCCGAACACGCTCAGCACCGGGGTGAGGACCAGCAGCGGCACCAGGCCGAGCAGCACCAGCACTGCGGCTGGGATGCCGAGGAATTCCAGCACCACCCACAGCACGCGCTCGAAGTCGCCATGTTGGGATGCGATCAGGACGGCCACCGCCCCGGGCGCAGCCACCAGGCCCGCCACCATCCACATGGTCAGCGCCAGCCCCCAGCGCCGCTCCTGGTGCACGGTGACCAGGACGACATCGTTGAGGAACACCCGCCGGCGGGTGACGTCGTAGCCGTCGGTCTGGTCGATCTCGAGCGCGTCGGCGGTGAGGTAGACATGCTGGCGCTCGTGCAGGTTCCACATCCCGCCCAAGCGGTCGCGGCGGGAGCTCATCGGCCCTTGCCCGCGAACATGGCCACGAAGCTGACCACCATCAACCCCTGGATCAGGGTGCCGCCGGTGGCGAAGACCAGTGCCGTCCAGCCGGCGGCGTGCGATATGCGTTCACCCAGGCGGTAGTTCTGCCGCAGCCCCTTGATGCCGATCCACCAGGCCGCCGGCACCGCCGGAAGTCCGAACAGCGGAACCATCGAGAAGAACGACAGGTGAAAGGCCATGCCGCACCAGTTGCGCCGGTGGACCACCGCGCTCGGCAGCGCGCCCTCGCCCGACAGGCGTTCGA
Source organism: Planctomycetota bacterium (assembly GCA_023150565.1). Taxonomy (GTDB): domain Bacteria; phylum Planctomycetota; class UBA11346; order UBA11346; family UBA11346; genus JAKLKR01. The sequence goes on along the minus strand of JAKLKR010000315.1, from coordinate 3,787 downwards.
AGCAGGGCGGGCACAGGCGGCGACCGTCGACCTCGATGCGGCATACCGCGCACATGAACACTCCGCAGCGCTCGCAGCTCGCCTCGGCTCGGTTGCGCTGGTGCTGGGCGCAGGGGGCGGCGTCACCGGCCGGCAGCGGCTGCCGGCCGGGCTCGGGACGGGGCTGGAACGGGATCGCCTCGAACGCCACCCGGCAGGCAGGGCAGACCGCCGGGCCTGCCGCCGGCATCCCCGGCGGGAAAGCCGCCGCGCAGGCGGGACAGGCGGGGCCGGCGTAGCTCCTGGGGCGCGCTCGGGCTACCGTTTCCACACCACCACCTGGGTCTTGGCCACCCGGTCATGGATGGTCAGGCGGTCCTTGGTGAACACCATCAGGGCGTCGATCAGGCCGCCGATCTGGGTGATCGAGAGCAGGTTGCGGGTGAGCGCCCGCTTCCAGCAGGCCGCGGTGGCGAGCGGAGCCCCGGCCGGATCGAGCACCGCGATTTTCAGCGCCATCTTGCCCACCGTCTGGCCGCGGCGCTTGAGCAGTTCGACCTCATAGAAGGTGTAGAGGATCAGCGGCAGGACGTTGGTGATGACATGGAACCAGGTGGTCTGCTGCTCCTTGTCGAAGAAGGCTGAGCCGATGCCCATGGCCATGTACACCGGGATGAGCACGGCCATCAGCAGCAGGGTATCGATGATCGCCGCCCCCAGGCGCGCGCCGCGCCCGGCGGGCTCCAGCCCTTCGACCGCGCCCGAGGTGATGTCCTTGACCTGCTCGCCCTTGCAGCCGGCGCACACCGGCCTGCCCTGGAGGGTGATGACGCAGTCGGGGCAGAACGCACCGCCACAGCGGCTGCAGTCCACGATGTGCTCGACGACCTCGGGATGATTGCGGCAGGCGGGCATGGCCGGCTCCTATGGGGGTGGCATGATGGTGGCTGCAACCATCAGCACAACGGCACCACCGCGCGCACCAGGTTCTCGCCCTGGGGGTGGCCGTCGCCCAGTTCCAAGATGCGGCCCAGACGTTCCCCCAACCGGGTGCCCAATGACAGGCGCGCCTCGGGGGTGAGACCGTCGGCGCGCAGCAGGAAGTCGATCAGCAGTTCGCGCTCCTCCAGGCCGATGCGGGCGGCGATGCGCCGGCGCAGCAGCGGGGTGTCGAGGCTGTTGTGGCGCAGGCCGGCGGCGAGCGCGGCCGGCAGCGGGCGGGGAGCCCGCTCCGCCACCACCAGGGTGCCCGCCACCAGGTCGCCCAGCCGGCGGCCGTGGGGATCCGCCAGCACCGCCGCCAGGCCGACCCCGCCGCTGCCGGGCAGCAGGTCGGCGGCGCGCACCACCGAGCGCAGCACGCTCTGGGCCGGGGTCAGGGGCAGGCCGCAGGCATCGACCACGCGCAGGCCGCAGGCCAGCTTGCCCAGGCTGCGCCCGCCCCAGCGCAGTTCGCAGACGACATGGTAGCCCCAGAACAGCACGAAGCCGGCGGTGGTCGCCACCAGGGTGCCGATGGTGGCGCCGAGCAGCCGCGCCACCAGCTCGGCCAGACCCACCAGCGACAGCACCAGCAGCAGGTCGGCGAGGGCGGCGCAGCAGCGCCGGCCCACTCCGGCGGGCTGCAGATCGACCGCGACCCCCTCGGGGGTGGAGACGCGCAGCGGGGTCATGGCGATTTTCCAAAGAACTTCCCCCGCTCCGCGGGGGCCGCGACTGCGTCGCAGGGGCCGGCTTCGCCGTCCCGCGTTCTTGGTTGTACGGGGGCTGCGCCCCCGCTCCGCTGCGGGCCCGCGGGCCCTCCGCCCCCCAGCAGCCTGCGGCTGCTCCGGCCCAGGCGGAAGCCGAACAGCCACACCACCAAACCGGCGAAGAGGATGGCGGCGACCAGGATCTTGAGCGGATGGGCGACGGTGCGGGCGGTGAACTGGCTGAACGAGCCCTCGATCAGCCCGGCCGCCACCAGTACCAGCGCCGCCGCCAGCAGGAGGCGCAGGGCGTCGGGGGCGGCGGTGCGCAGGGCGGCGGCCCGACCCGGCCCGCCCGGCAGCCACAGCGCCTGCCCCAGCACCAGCCCGGCGGCGGAGCCGATGAGGATGCCCGGGATCTCGAGGGCGCCGTGAGGGCCGACCCAGGCGAGGAAGAACACCCCCACCCCGTCGAGCAGGTACTGGGCGGCGATCGCGCCCAGGATCACGCCGTTGTAGAACAGCAGCACCAGCCCGCCGAGCACGGTGGTGGCGGCGGCGGCGGCGCACAGGAAGGTGACCTGGATGTTGTGGGTGTAGAGCATCGAGGCGAAGCCGGCGGCCTCGCGCAGCTGGCCGATGCGTTCCGGCCCCTGCTCGATGTCCGCGACCCGCTCCGCCGCGCTGCCGGCCAGGAACTGCGCCGGCACCAGGCGCTCGACCGCGCCGGGATCCGCCAGCACCGCGGCGAAACCAAGCGCCGCCCCCGCCAGGAAGGCGGCCAGCGCCACCGCCAGGGCGCCGCGGCGGGCGCGCGCGGCGGCGGGGATGTCGTGCAGCAGGAAGGCACCGATCCGCCAGGGCCGGCGCCGGGCGCCGCCGGCATAGAGGGCGCGGTAGGCGCGCGCCACCAGGGCGTTGAGCGGCACCAGCAGGGCCGGGCTGGCGGTGCGCGAGCGCGCACGGTTGAGGTCGGCGGCGGCCAGGCGATAGAGGCGCAGCAGGTCCTGCAGGCCAGCACGGCCGAGCCCGGCGGGATCGCGTTCGTGGTGGTCGAGCAGCTCCTCGAGCCGGCGCCAACGCTCGCCTCGTTCGGCGGCGAAGGCCTGGGGGTCGAAGCTGGAAGCCATGCTCACAGCAGCTGCCTCCGCTTGACCAGCAGGTAGGCGTTGACCGCCGCCTCTCCGGCGTCGCCGGGATCGCATTCGGCCACCAGCGCGCCCCGGCGCTGGAGTTCGCGCAGCAGGACCTGGCGGCCGTCGACCAGGTCGCCCGCCACCAGGGTGCGGCACAGCGCGGCACGGTCACCGGGGACGTGGTCGGCGATCGCCTGCAGATGGGGGTCGCGCAGCACCAGCACCAGGGGCAGGTGGCGCGGGGCGAGCGACGACACCGCCGCCAGCAGGTCGGCCTCGTCGCCGGCCTCGGGCAGGGCGGTGAGGATCATCACCAGGGTGCGGTGGCGCAGCCGGCGGCGGAGGTCGAGGGCGAGGGCGCGGTAGTCGCTGGTCACCGCCTCGCTCACCGCGCGGCTGGCAAGGGCGGTGAGGGCGGCGAGATGGGCCGGGCCGCGGCCGGGGGCGAGGCCGGGATCGACGCCGTCGGCGAACCCCACCAGGCCGACGCGGTCCTCGCTGCGGTGCGCCAGCCAGGCCGCCAGCACCGCCGCCGACACCGCATGGTCGAGGCGCTCGAGCGGGCCGCCGGCGCCATCGACGCGGGCGCGCATGCGGTGCCCGCGGTCGAGGCACAGCAGCACGTCCTGGCTGCGCTCGACCCGCCATTCCTTGATCGTCAGGCGGCCGCGCCGGGCCGAGGCCTTCCACTCCAGATGGCGGTAGTCGTCCCCCGGCACGTAGTCGCGCAGGCGGTCGAACTCGCGCCCCTGGCCGCGGCGCGGGGCGATGCGCTGGCCCAGGCCGCGCAGGAACAGCGCATCCAGGCGGCGGCGCAGGCGGCGCACCGCCTCCAGGTCGCCGACCACGTCGAGTCCCGCCTCCGGGGCGACGGTGCCGCTGCGCTCCCACAGCCCGTAGCGCGTCCAGGTCGCCGCCAGCGGCGGCAGCCGGTCCTCGCCGCGGTGCAGAGGGCGCACCGCCAGGGCGCAGGGCTGGCCGCGG
>JAKLKR010000314.1 GCA_023150565.1 Planctomycetota bacterium | reverse complement strand
TTCCACAGCAGCACCGAGAACTCCACCCGGCCGTAGTCGCGCTCGACCGCGATCTTGGCGAGGTGGCGCAGCAGGGCGGTGGCGATGCCCTTGTTGCGCTGATCCTCGCGCACGTAGATGTCCTCGAGGTAGAGGCCGCGGCGGGCGAGGAAGGTGCTGTAGCTCTGGAAGAACACCGCGAACCCCACCGGCTTGCCGTCGAGGAAGGCGATCGCCACCTCGATGACCTTGTCGGGCCGGGTCAGTTCCTGGTGCAGGCTGGCGACGGTCGAATGGTTGGGCAGCCGCTCATAGGCGGCGAAGGCCGCGATCATCTCGTTCAGGGCCGGGGCATCGTCCGACGACGCCATACGTACTGTCAGCCCAGCAACCACCTGCTCTGCCATGACGTTCTCCGCGGATGGTCATCGTGCGCCGGCGAGGGGCGTCAAGGCGGCCGGATTGATGTCTTTTGCAGCACTGCTGCATGGCGCATCGGTATCCGACTCAATGGTGCCGACGGCGCCACCGCGCCCAGCATCCGGCCAGCAGCGCCAGGAAGGCCATCCCCAGGCCAGAACCCAGACCGCAGCCTCCGCCACCGCCACCCCCTCCTCCACCCCCAGCCCCAGCGGCGGCCGCCGGCGCGCTCAGGGGCATCGCCGCCGGGGCAGCCGTCACCGCCGCGCTGGTGGCGCTGCCCGCCGTCACCGCCACGGTCACGGAGGCGCTGGCCGAGCCATAGCTGGCGGGGTCGGTCGGGGCGAACACCGCGAGCAGGGTACGGCTTCCGGCGGCAAGCACGGTGCCGGCCGCCGGGTCGTAGGTGAACGATCCCGGCACCGAGGCGCTGGCATTGAGCTGGACCACGGACAGCGCCGTACCCTCCACGATCGCGGCTGGCGTCGCCCAACTGATCTGCGGAGTGCCCGGCGCCACCGTCAGGACGACGGTAGCGCTGCCGCTGCCGCTGGCGTTGCTGGCGCCGATGGTGAGGGATCGGCTGCCGCCCACGCCCGGCGTGCCGCTGATCAGCCCGCTGGCGGCATCCAACGCCAGTCCGGCGGGCAGGCCGCTGGCACTGAAGGCGGTGGGGCTGTTGCTGGCGGTGATGCCGTAACTGAACGGCACACCCACCGTGGCGCTGGCGCTGAGCGGGCTGGTGATCGCCGGCGCCGGTGTCGCCACCACCAGGGTGAAGCTGCGGCTGGCGACCTGGGCCGGGGTGCCGGCATCGCCCGCCTGCACCACGAAGGTGAACACCCCCAGCGCGGTGGGGGTTCCGCCCACCAGCGCCCCCGCCCAATCGAACACCAGCCCGGGCGGGACGGAACCGCCAGTCTGGCTCCAGGTCAGTGGCGCGGTGCCGCCACTGGCGCCCAGGTTGACGGCATAGGGCACCCCGATGGTGGCGGTCGGCAGGGTGGCCAGGGTCGAGATGGCCAGCACGGCGGGGGTGGCGATGGTGACCAGGTTGGACAGGGCGCCGCGGTTGCCGGCGGCATCCACCGCCTGGAGCGCGAGATAGTAGGTGGTCCCGGCCGCCAGGCCGGTGAGGGTGTAGGTTTCGCTGCCGCCGGTGGCCTTGGGCACCGGTAGGCCGCTGGCCGGGGTGGCCACCGCCCAGCTGCCGGCGGTGATCGGCGTGGTGGCGTAGCGCAAGGCATAGCTGGCGGCGGTGCCGCTGGCGCCGTCATTGCCGGGGGCGGTCCAGGTCAGGGCGACCGACGACACCGTGGGGATGCCGGCGGCGAGGTCGATAACCGCCCCCGGCGGGGTGCTGTCGACCACCGCCTGGTCGGCCCAGGCCAGCACGGTGCCGGCGTCGGCGTTGCGCGGCAGGCCGCCGGCGGGGGTGGTGCCGGCCCAGGTGGCCAGCTGGGTACCGGCGGCATCGGTCAGGCGGAAGGCCTTGACCGCACAGGCATCGCCGGCGGCATTGTCGGCCAGCGATAGCCACCAGCGGTCGCCGGCGGTGGCGGCGAGGTCGCTGAGGTCGAACACCAGGGCGGCATCGCAGGCGGTGGTGGTGCCGTCGAAGGCATAGGCGCCGCCGGCTCCGGACACCATCGATGGAAGCAGGGTGGCCGGGGTGGATGCGCTGGTCGAGGAGCGTCCGACGCGGGCGGTGAGCTGGTTGCGCTTGAGGGTGTTGAGGGTGAATTCCCCCAGTGCGGTGGGGCTGTGCGCCGGCCGGGCGTTGATCCAGTAGGCCTGGCCGCTCCACCAGCATGGCACCCGCGCGCTGCCGCCGCTCCACCCCGCCACCGCGCTGGTGGCCTTGAGCGCATCGTAGGCCAGCCAGGCGAAGCCGCCGTTGCGCCAGCCTGAACCCCAGCTGTTGACGACCTTGAACGCGCCCTTTTCACCGGCGTCGACGCTGCCATTGCCGTTGATGTCGATCCACACCTGGTCGTGGTAGCCGACCACGGTCATGGCGTGACCGCTGTCGTCGCTCGCCGCCCAGGCGCAGGCCTGCTGCCCGGCGAGGGTGTCATCGGCGCTGGTGGCGGGGTCGTTCTTCACCGTGGTGAACTGCCAGCCGTAGATGTCGGTGGCGTAGTTGAGCAGGTAGCCGTTGGCGAGCAGCGCCTTGAGGCTGTCGAGCCCGGCCTGGGTGCCGACCGCCGACACGCTGCCACTGTCGCCCATGCGGTAGGGGATGGCCCCGCGCCACACCGCCGCCGCGGTCGGCCATTGGCGGAAGTTGCTGTCATAGGCCCAGTCGGACAGATGCGGCACGCCATGACGCTGCTGCACCGCGAAGGCGGAGGTGATCCACGACCCGTTGTCGGCCCCGCCATTGATCAGGTTGTAGCAGAACTTGGCCGAGAAGCGGGTCGCGCTGCCGCCCCCCTTGGCATCCAGGCCGCGCGCCCTGGCCACCATGTAGGTCATGGTGTAGTAGGTAGTTGAGAAGCAGGCACAGGACCCGATCGAGCCCTGGCTGGCGACCGGAGGAAAGGCGTTGGCGGTGCTGTTGTCGACCGCCACGGGCAGGGGTGCGGCCAACGGCGCCGGCGCCAGCGCGCGCGCACCGCCGCGGGCCTGGACGGTGCGCCCTCGCACCTCGGCGCCGTCCGCCACCGGCGCCAGCGCCACGGGCGGCAGGCCCCGGGCCAGGCGCTCGGCATCGACCCGCTCCAGCGCGGTGCGGTTGAGCCCCACCGCCTCGACCTCGATCAGGTGGGCGTCCATCCACGCCCGCTCATCGGGGGTGGGCGGGCGGCAACCGGTGGCCTCGGCGCCGGCCGCCACCGCGGCCAGGCAGCCAAGGATCATCGACAGGGTGGCACGACGGATGGTGGCCATGGCGATCCCCCCGCTCAGATTCCATCATTCCGCGCAGGAAACCACCGAAAGCCCTGGTATTGCCGGAAACAGCCACACTCACCCACACCCTGGCGGCGCCGGGCGGGTGGCGGTGCCGGAACGGCTCCCGACCCGGCTGGGACCCGCCGTCCCGCGCAGGCGATGCGCGCGGCGGCGGTGGACTTCCCCGGCGCGCAACGACCATCCCCGGCCCATGGCCGACCGCCGCGCCGCCCTCATCAGCCTCGGCTGCTCCAAGAACCTCAGCGACAGCGAGGACCTGGTCACCGCCCTGCGCACCGCCGGCTTCGCCCTCACCGACGAGCTGCCCGCCGCCGATCTGGTGCTGGTCAACACCTGCGCCTTCATCGAGGGGGCCAAGCGCGAGTCGATCGAGCACATCCTCAAGGCCGCCGAGGGCCGCCGCGCCGGCGCCAAGCTGTTCGTCGCCGGCTGCCTGACCGAGCGCTACCTCGACGAGCTGCGCACCCAGCTGCCCGAGGTCGACCAGTGGGTCACCTTCAAGGACTACGACCGCTTCGCCGCCCTGGTCGGCACCCACTTCCCGCGCGCGGCCAAGCACCGCATGCGCCACGACCAGCGCAGCCAGCTCACCCCGCCGCACTTCGCCTACCTGAAGATCGCCGAGGGCTGCGACAACACCTGCAACTTCTGCGCCATCCCGCTGTTCCGCGGCAAGCACCGCAGCCGCGCCCAGGACGAGCTGGTCGAGCAGGCGCGCACCTATGCCAAGCGCGGGGTCAAGGAGATCGACCTGATCTCGCAGCACCTCGACTACTACGGCCAGGACCTCTACGGCGAGCGCCGCCTGCCGGCGCTGGTGCGCGCGGTCGCCGCCGCCGCCCCCGAGAGCTGGATCCGCCTGCACTACTGCTATCCCAACGACTTCAGCGACGAGCTGATCCAGGCCATGGCCGGCACCGCCAACGTGGTGCGCTACGTCGACATGCCGATCCAGCACGCCAGCGACCGCACCCTGGCGCAGATGGGCCGGCGCACCACCCGCGCCGCCATCGCCGAACGCCTCGACGCCATCCGCGCCGCCATGCCCGACGTTGTGCTGCGCAGCTCGTTCATCGTCGGCTTCCCCGGCGAGCGCGCCGAGGACTTCGCCCGCCTGCTCGCCTTCGCCAGGGAGCAGCGCTTCGACGCCGCCGGCTGCTTCCAGTACAGCGACGAGGAGGGCACCACCGCGGCGAAGATGCCGCGCAAGGTCGCGCCGCGCACCATCCGCGAACGCCACCGCCGCTTCATGGAGCAGCAGCGCCGCCTGCACCGCAGCCGCGCCCGCCGCTGGCTGGGCCGGACCCTGCGCGTGCTGGTGGACGAGCAGCGCGACTTCGGCCTGTTCGCCTGCCGCCACTACGGCCAGGCGCACGGCGTCGACGGCGTCACCCTGGTGGCCGACGACGCGCTCCAGGTCGGCGCCTGGGCGCAGGTGCGCATCACCGGGCTGAAGGGCTACGACCTGCTCGGCGAGGTGGTGCGGTGAGATCCTGGGTGCCGCTGGCGCTGGCGCTGCTCGCCCTCGCCGCCTGCACCGACCCGCGCGACCCCGCCGACGGCGGCGCGCGCGCCGCCCAGGTGGCGGCCTTCCACGGTGCCACCCCGGCGGTGCGCGCCGCCCTCACCGCCCGCGTGCAGGAGCAGGGCCGCGACCCCGAGACGGTGTCGGTGCACCTGTGGGCGGCCGCCGACGGCCGCCTGCGGGTCAAGCTCGCCAAGCTCGACGTCGAGGTGCTCGACCTGCTGCTGCGCCCCGACGGCAGCTACCTCGCCTGGGCCCCGCGCACCGGCGAGACCGCCCAGGGCCGCCTGGCCGACGCCGGCACCCCGGCGCTGCTGCCGCGCCTGCGCCTGCTCGCCGGCGAGTTCACCGAGGGTCCGCTGCCGCGCGCCGCGCGCGCGCGCGCCGACGGGGCGCTGCTGCGCTGGGACGCCGACGGCCTGGAGGCCGAGCTGGAGACCGCCGCCGACGGCAGCGCCCTGCGCAAGCGCCTGCGCGCCGGCGGCGAGGAGCGCCTGGTGCTGGACTACAGCCGCTACCGCGCCTTCGAGGGCCTGCAGCGCGCCGGGCGCCTGCGCCTGGCCGGCGCCGGCCTGGAGGTGACCGCGGTGCTGCGCGACCTCAACCCGGTCGGCGACATCAGCGCCGACGGCATGCGCGTCGAACCCCGTGCCGACGCCCGCGTGGTGCCGGTG